>PLIR01000107.1 GCA_003139415.1 Myxococcales bacterium
ATCCTGGCCGTCACGTTCACCAACAAGGCCGCAGGCGAGATGCGCAGCCGCCTCGAGCGCCTCTGCGGCCCCGAGCTCGCGCGGGCCCTCTGGGTCGGGACGTTCCACGCGACGTGCGCCAAGCTCCTACGTGCGCACGGCTCGGCCGTCGGCGTCCAGCCGAACTTCGTCATCTACGACACCGCCGATCAGAAGGCCGTCGTCGCGCGAGCGCTGAAGGAGCTCGCCCTCGACGAGCGCCGCTACCCGCCCCGCGCCGTCCTCGCGCACATCCACAAGCACAAGCAAGAAGGGCGGGGCCCCGATGACGCGGCGGCGCACTCGTACATCGACGACGTCGCGCTGCGCCTTTTTCGCACGTACGAAGAGCGCCTTCGCGCCGCCAACGCCGTCGACTTCGAGGATCTCATCCTCCTCGTAGCGAAGATCCTCGAAGGCCCCGAGGGGGACCGGATCCGGCGGCGGTTCGACTACGTGCTGGTCGACGAGTTCCAGGATACCAACGCGACGCAGTACCGCTTCGTGCGCGACCTCGTGTCCGGTCACCGCAACGTCTGTGTCGTCGGCGACGACGATCAGAGCATCTACCGCTGGCGCGGCGCCGACGTCCGCAACATCCGGAACTTTCGTAAGGATTTCCCCGACGGGACGGTGGTCAAGCTCGAGCAAAACTACCGATCGACGGCGCGCATCGTGGCCGCCGCCCTGGGCGTCATCGCGCGCTCGTACGAGCGCGAGCCCAAGGAGCTCTGGACCGAGAACGACGAGGGCGAGGCCGTGCGGGTCGTCGCGGCGCGTGACGAGCGCGACGAGGCGGCCTTCGTCGTCGACGCAATCCGCCGCGCACGCGAGGCCGGCACGCCCGCGCGGGAGATCGCGGTCTTCTACCGGATCCATGCCCAGTCCCGCGTGCTCGAGGAGGCGATGCGGGCGGCCCGGCTGCCGTACCAGATCATCGGCGGCACCCGGTTCTACGAGCGCGCGGAGGTCAAGGACGCCCTCGCGTACCTGCGCGTTCTGGTCAATCCGCGGAGCGACGTCGACCTGCTGCGCGTCGTGAACGTGCCGGCCCGCGGCATCGGGCAGACGACGGTCGAGCGCCTCGGTGCGTGGGCGACGGCGAACGGGGCCTCGATCGCGGACGCCCTCGAACGCCTCGACGAGATCACCGACATCGCGGGCGCCGCAAAGAAGAAGGTGGCCGGCTTTCGCGATCTGCTGAGGGCGCTCGCCCCCGCGGCGTCGCTGCCGCCGAGCGAAGCGCTGTCGCAGGTGCTGTCCGAGACGGGTTACATCCAGGCGCTGGAGAAAGAAGACACCGCCGAGAGCGACGCGCGGGTCGAGAACCTGCAGGAGCTCGCCAGCTCGATGCAGGACTACGAGGCCGAGGCGGAGGCCGCCGGCGACCCGCCGAGCCTCGCGGGCTTCCTCGAGCGCGTCACGCTCCAGAGCGACGTCGATTCGCTGGACGGCGGCGTGGACGACGGGGGACGGGTGGTGCTCATGACGGTGCACGGGGCCAAAGGCCTCGAGTTCGAGCACGTACTGCTGACCGGGATGGAAGAAGAGATGTTCCCGTACAAGGGCATCGACCCGGGCGAGCGCGAGGAGCTCGAGGAAGAGCGCCGCCTCGCGTACGTCGCCATCACGCGCGCCCGCCGGCACCTCGCGATGACGCACACCCAGATGCGCCAGATCTTCGGCAAGACGCGGTGGAACCGGCCGAGTCGCTTCCTCGGCGAGCTCCCCGCCGGGGTGGCGCAGCACGAGTCGACCGCGGCCATGGCGAGCGAGGGGTCGCGCGCGCGCTACGTGGACCACGCGAGCGATCTCGACGAGCCCCGTCCCACGTGGAGGCACCCGCAGGGCGGAGCGGCGCCTTCGGGCCGCGTCGAAGAGGGTGCCGGCCGGTACGTCGACCACGATTTCTTCGTCGATCACGTCCCCGAGGTCTCGCTGCGCCGGGGCGCGCGCGTGCGCCACGATCGCTTCGGCGAGGGCGAGGTGGTGCGCGTCGTCAGCGTCGGCGAGACGGCCGTGGTGGCGGTGTTTCCCGGCTGGGGCGAGAAGAAGATCCTCGCCCGCTTCTTGAAGCCGGCAGGCTGACGCGCCTCGCGCCGGCCCTGCCTCGACCTACCGAGGTGTCAGAACTCGCGTCCGTAGCCGATGAAGGCCGAGTGCCCGTCGGACATGACGCGAAGGTGCTCGAGCTCGCGCGCCGCGGACCATGTGCTCGGTGGGATTGCGTACGGCAAGAACGCGCCCGCGAAGCCGGCGAGGCCGGCGACGACCAAGTGCATCTCGCGCTCGAAGTCCGACCACTGCACCGGAAGACTGAATCCGATCGCGATGCCGTTGACGACGGGCGCCGTGACCCCCGCGAGGATGGCGAGCGAGAGCGCGAGAGGCCAGTGCTCACGCACCTGACCCTCCGGCGGGGGCGCGCCGACCCACGTCGGCGAGCACTGCGGGAGCGCCATCCACGCGCCGCCGACGGTCGCGCCCCAGGTGAGCCCGATGACCCCCGGCCCCAAGACGGCCCGGACGGGGACGCTGTCCGAGTACTTGACGGCCTGGGAGCTTCCGCCCCAGATCGCGCCGGCGTCGAGGACGAGCAGGCCGCCGAGATACACCCAGTCGGGATGGCTCGCCTTGGCGCAGAGCTCGGCCTCGCGGCGATCGCGCGGGTAGATATCGCCTGCGGCGCGCTGGGTGATGGCGGGCGGAGGCGGCGGGAGCGCGTCCAAGGGCCGGCAATCTAGCAGATCGGCGACGGCGCCAAAGCGGCGAGGGCAAGTATGGAGAATCAGCGGGCCTCTTTCCCGGCGCCTTTGCGCGCCTAGCGGGCTCGCACCGTCGACGAACAACCGGTCACCACAGTAGCGGGAAGCTGTCGGCCAGTTATCAGACGGGACTCTCGTGGGATCCGAGTCGCAGCCGCCCGAGTGGACGATCGAATCGGTGCTTCGCTGGGCCACAGACGACTTCCGCGCCCGGGGCATCGAGAGCCCGCGCCTCGACGCGGAGCTTTTGCTGGGGCACGCCCTGTCGGCCACACGGATCCGGCTCATCGTCGACGCGAAGCGGCCGCTCGAGGAGCCGGAGCTCGCGCGGTTCCGCGACCTCGTGAAGCGCCGGCGCGGGCGCGAGCCCGTTGCCTACATCTTGGGCCAGCGCGAGTTCTACGGGCGCACGTTCCGCGTCGACCGGCGCGTGCTCATCCCGCGACCCGACACCGAGACGCTGGTCGACGAGGCCCTCGAACGGTCGCGGCCCGTGTCGCTGTCGATGCGCGCCCTCGACCTGTGCACGGGGACGGGCTGCGTGGCCGTGACGATGGCGCGGGAGCGGCCCACAGCTCGTGTGCTTGCCTCGGATCTCAGCGACGACGCCCTCGCCGTCGCCCGGGACAACGCGCTCCGCCTCGGGGCGTACAACGTCGCCCTTCGCCGCAGCGACCTCTTCGCGCAGATCGACCCGTCGTGGCGGTTCGACGTGGTGACCGCGAACCCGCCGTACATCGCCCCCGACGAGATCCGGAGCCTTCAGCCCGAGATCCGGGACTACGAGCCGCGCGCCGCCCTCGTCGCGGACGACGGAGGCCTGGCACTCTTGCGCGCCATCGTCGCGCAAGCCGGCACGCACCTCGCGGGCGGCGGGCTGCTCGCCGTCGAAGTGGGGTTCGGCCAGGCGCCGGCCGTCCGCGAGATGTTCGAGCGGCAGGGCTTCGTCGACGTCCGGGTGCCCCGTGACCACGCCCGCGTCGAGCGCGTCGTGAGCGGCAGCGCGCGAATCCCTTGAGGTCGCGGGCGGGCCCATGACGTATCGTCGAAGCTCTCGTGATGCGTCCCGCCGTCACGCGCCTCCCTGCCGTCGCTCTGCTCGCGGCCGCCTGCAATCCGCCCGGCCTGCGCCCGCGCGACGAGGGAGTGGCCGCAAGGGCGACGGTGGTCGCGGCGCGCGTGCTCGACCAGGAGGGAGTCCGCAGCTTTCGAGACGGGCGATACGCCGACGCCATCGCATACTTCCAGGCGGCCTATCGATCCGGAGGCCCCTCGAGCGAACTCTGGAACATCGCGCGGAGCCGGGAGCGGATGGACGACCCCGAAGCAGCCGCGGACGGCATCGAGGCCTACCTCGCGTCCAAGGACCTCTCGCCCCAGGACCGCGCGGAGGCCGAGCGCGAAGGCCAGTCGCTGCGCGACCGATCGTCTGCCGTCACGGTCCTGACCCAGCCGGGGGGGGCGTCGGTCTCGGTGGATGGCAAGCCGGCGGCGGGTCCGACGCCGCTTTCGGTGGAGGTCCGCGCGGGCGCGCACACCCTCGTCGTCCGACGCGACGGCTACGTGGCCGAGACGCGCGCCATCCAGGCGCGGTTCGGTCGCGCCATCATCGTGGTCCTCGACCTCGCGCGGTCGGACAAGTAAGAGGCCATGGCATGGTCGTCGCGACCCTCTTCGACTTCGACGGCGTGCTGGTCGACAGCGAGCCGGTGCACCACGCCGCCTTCAACGACGTCCTGGCGAAGCACGGGATCACCATCGGCTACCAGGAGTACCTCGATCGGTATCTCAGCCTCGACGACGCGGGCGTCTTCCGCACCGCCCTCTCGCGGGATGGCCACACGCTGAGAGAGGAAGAGGTCCGCCAGTGCATCGCGGCAAAGGCGCCGCGGTTCATGGCGCGGTTCGAGGAGGCGTTCCGGACGTTCCCGGGCGCGCCCGAGCTGGTCGCACGCCGAGCAGCCCGCGGTCCCGTGGGGATCGTGTCGGGCGCCCTGGAGCGCGAGATCGTCTACGCCCTCGAGAAGATGGGGGTCCGCGACGCCGTCGCGTTCATCGTGAGCGCCGAGAAGTCGCGCGCCTCCAAGCCGGATCCGGCGCCCTTCTTGCTCGGGCTCGACGAGCTGCGCCGCCTCGATCACCGCGGCGGAGTGGTCGTCGTCGAGGACTCGACCGGCGGCATCACCTCCGCGAAGCGCGCGGGCCTGCGATGCATCGGCGTGGCGCAGTCGTACCCGCGCGACGTCTTGCTGGCGGCGGGCGCCGACGCGGTCGTCGCGGACCTCGCGGCGCTGACGGACGACGTCCTGGAGAGCGCCGTTTGACGGCCTCCGCGCCCGTGGCGCTCGCCCTCGCCGCGCAGCTCGCGAGCGCGCTGCCGGGCGGCGACGCGTGGACGCGCGCGGAGATGGGCGGCGTGCGCGGCCTGACGATCGGGCCGATCGAAAACGGCTACCACGCCGGCGTCGGCTACGGCTCGCCCGCTTTCGAGCGATCGCTGCAAGAGGCTCGGGAGATGGGCGCGACGTGGATCGCGCTGACGCCCTTCGGCCGCGTGGGCGACCTCGCGGCCCGCGGGATCGACCCCACGTTCGAGGCCCCGTTCAATCGCAACCGCCGCGACGTCGCGCGCGCCATCGAGATGGCGCACGCTCGCGGCCTGCACGTGATGCTCGTGCCGCACCTCTGGGTCGAGTCGGGCGAGTGGCGCGGCATGCTCGCCCCCGGCAGCGATGCCGCGTGGGCCCACTGGGCGGAGAGTTACGGGCGGTTTCTCGACGCCTGGGCGGAGGTGGCACAGGCATCACGCGCCGAGATGCTCTCGGCGGGCGTCGAGCTGCGATCGTGGGTGACGACCGCGCACGCACCGAGCTTCGAGCGCATCGTCCAGCACGTGCGCGGCATCTACCGGGGCCTTCTCACCTACTCGGCCAACTGGGACGACGTGGACGACACGGTGATCCTCGGCGCGATCGACGTCATCGGCGTCAACGCGTTTTACCCGCTGGCCGACGCGGACGGCGCCTCCGAGGCGACGCTCGCCGCGCACGGCGCCGCCATCCGCGATCGGGTCCACCGGCTCGCGACGACGTGGGGCAAGCCGGTGCTCTTCACCGAGATCGGCTACACGACGCGCCCGGATCCCGCCGTCCGCCCCTGGGAGTGGCCCGACTCGATGGCCGCCGTCCGCGTCGACGAGCGGGCGCAGGCGGCGGCGTATCGCGCGCTCCTCGGCCCCGAGCTCGACGAGCCAGACTTCGCAGGCTTCTTCGTCTGGCGCCTCTACGCCGACCCCGACGACACCTCGCAGGAGGCTCCTTGGGGTTTCTCCCCGCGCGGCAAGCTCGCCGAGATCGTCCTTCGTGACGCGTTCGCGGCCCCCTGGGCCTGCGATCCATGGTGGTCCCGGAGCCGCGGGCCCAGGGCCGCGACACCCGGAATCTATCGCTGAGCCTTACCCGACGAGGCGCGTCAGCTTCCGGTCATCTCGTCGCAGAGCTTTGCGGCTTTGCCGCGCAGCGTGCGCCCGTCGATCTCGACCGCGCAGTAGTCGCCGCGGCGCAGCTCGTCGATGTAGTCGACGACGAGCGGGTTCGCCCACTCGCGCGCGCCGTCGAAGCGGGCGCGGATGACGCCACGCTTGTCGACGAACCATGTCTCGGGGAAAAGACGCGTGCCGAACAGGCCGTGCACGACCTCGGAGCCCGGATCGATGAGCACCTGAAACGGCGGCGGCTCGCGCAAGATCGTCTGGAGCGTCGGCCTCACCTCGTCGGGGCTGTCGTCGACGGAGACCGTGACGACGACGACATCGGGGCGGTCGCGCACGATCTTCGCGAGCTCGGCGAGGTCCGGCATCTCTTCCATGCAAGGACCGCACGTCTTTGTCCAAAAGTTCAGGATCACGACCTTGCCGCGCAGGCTCGCGAGCGAGACGGTGGCGCCGCCGAGGTCTTTGAGCGAGAAGTCCGGAGCGCGGCGCTCTGCGGCCATGTAGTCTGGGTGCAGGAAGCAGGGCGCGCTGCACACGCGGCGTGTCTCGCCCTCTTTGCTGACGGCGACGAAGCCGTAGACGAAGAGCGCGGCGACGAGGACGAACGCCACCTGAAGGAGGATCCGCCCGATGTCCGGCTCGGTTCGGGAGGGCTGCCGCGCCATGGTAGAAACCCTTCCCTATCATGACGCCGGCGCAACGGCATGCCTCGCTCGTACGCGAGATCGAGGCGAGCAACTATCGCTACTACGTCCTCGACGATCCGAACGTCACCGACGCCGAGTTCGACGCGCTCCTGCGCAAGCTCCGCGCGCTCGAGGAAGAACACCCCGAGCTCGCCACGGACGACTCGCCGACGAGGCGCGTCGCCGGACAGGCGCGCACGAGCGTCGTCCAGGTCAAGCGCCCCGTCCGCATGCTCTCGCTCGACAACACGTACTCGCGCGAAGACCTCGCCGAGTTCTACCGTCGCGTCGTCGACGGGCTCCCGGCCGGCGAGACGCCGCGCTTTTGCGTCGAGCCCAAGCTCGACGGCGCGAGCATCGAGGTCATCTACGAGCGCGGGCGGCTGGTTCAGGCGAGCACCCGCGGCGACGGCGTCGTCGGCGAGGACATCACCGAGAACGTGCGCACCATGCGCAGCGTCCCCCTCCGCATCGCTCACGAGCGCCGTTTGACGTTGCGGGGTGAGGTCGTGATCTACCGCCGGGACCTCGAGTCCCTGAACACCGAGCGCGAGGGACAGGGCCTCGAGCCGTTCGCGAACCCTCGCAACGCCGCCGCCGGCGCGGTGCGGATGCTCGACCCGCGAGAGGTCGCGCGCCGCCCGCTGCGCGCCGTCTTCTACCAGGCCGTGGAGGGCGCAGAGCTCCACGCGACGCAGCACGAGACGCTCGACTGGCTCGAGAAGGCCGGGCTGCCCACCCACCGGCGCCACGCCGTCGTGCCGTGGGAGGGCGTCTGGGAGGAGATCGAGACCATCGACCGCGCGCGCGACGACTACCCCTTCGAGACCGACGGCGCGGTCGTCAAGGTCGACGCGTACCGCCACCAGGACATGCTCGGGATGACGTCCAAGTTCCCGAAGTGGGCCGTCGCCTACAAGTTCCAGGCGGAGCAGGCGCGCACCAAGGTGCTCGACATCGCCGTCCAGGTTGGCCGGACGGGCGCCCTCACGCCCGTGGCCGTGCTCGAGCCGGTCGCGCTCGCGGGTACGACGGTCTCGCGCGCGACGCTCCACAACGCGGGGATGGTCGAGGCGCTCGACCTGAGGATCGGCGACACCGTCTTCATCCAGAAGGCGGGCGAGGTCATCCCGCAGGTCGTCTCCGTCGACCTCGCGGCGAGGGATCGCGAGCACGAGAAGTTCAGGATGCCGACGAAGTGCCCGTCGTGCGGCACCCCGGTGGTGCGCGACCCACGCGACGCCGAAAAGCCGGAGCTCGGCCTCGGCGCGGCGACGCGCTGCCCCAATCGCGACTGCCCCGAGCAGATCCGCCAGCGCATCTTCTACTTTGCGCGCCGGTTCGCGATGGACATCGACCACCTGGGCGTGGCGCTCGTCGACCAGCTCGTGGAGCACGGGATCGTGCACGACGTCGCGGGCCTCTACTCCGTCGGTCCCGAGCGGATCGCGAAGCTCGCGCACATGGGCGAAAAGAGCGCCGAGAACGTCTTTGCATCGATCCAGCGGTCCAAGGAGCGCACGTTCGACAAGGTCTTGTGCGGCCTCGGGATCGCGCAGGTCGGGCAGGTGGCGGCGCGCCAGCTCGCGGAGGAGCTCGGGAGCATGCCGGAGGCGCTCGCGCTCGATCCGCAGGCCCTTCGAGAGCGCGTCGCGTCCATCCACGGCTTCGGGCCCAAGATGGTCGAGAGCGTGGTGGCGTTCTTCCAGGACCGGGCGCAGCGCGCGGTGATGGAGGAGCTCGTCGCGGCCGCCGTGGGCCGGCCCCAGCCGCGCGCCGAGGTGGCGGCGCACGGACCACTCAGCGGATCGAGCTTCTGCGTGACGGGCGTGCTGTCGAAGAAGCGAGAAGAGGTGCACGCCGACATCCGCGCGGCCGGCGGCGAAATACACGACAGCGTCAAGAAGACGACGACCTACCTCGTCGCGGGCGACAAGACCGGCAAGAGCAAGCTCGATCAGGCGAAGAAATTCGGCACGACGGTCGTCACCGAAGAGCAGCTGTATGCGCGAATGAAGGGCGGACCGTAGCCGGCGGCCCCTCTCGTCAATCGAAGAGTTCGCGCAGCTTCTCCATGAACGACTTGTGCTGGGGAAGGACTTCTTCGCGCAGCTCGTGAGCGAGCTCCTCGAGCATCCGGCGCTGCCGCTCGGTGAGCTGGGTCGGGACCTCGATCGCCACCTCGACGCGCTGGTCACCGCGGCCCATCCCGGCGCGCCGCGGGATCCCCTTGCCCTTGATGCGGAGCACCGTCCCGGGCTGCGTGCCGGCGGGGACGCGGAGCTTGCCCCGGCCCTCGAGCGTGGGCACCTCGACCTCGCCGCCGAGGGCGGCCTGGGTGAAGGACACGGGCACGCTGCACACGACGTCGTCTCCCGCGCGGCGAAAGAAGGGGTGCTCGCGCACGGCGATGGTGAGCTCGAGATCGCCGGGGGCCCGGTCGGCGCGGGGCTTGTTGCCGGCGCCGCCCACGAGCTTCGTCGCGCCCGCCTCGACGCCGGCCGGGAGCGTCACGCGGACCGTGTCGGTGACGGTCGTCAGTCCGCTGCCGCGGCACGATGCGCAGGGGTGCTGCACGGTGCGGCCGGTCCCCCGGCATCGGGTGCACGACCGCTCGACGGCGATGGGCAGGATGCCCTGCTGCATGCGTACGCGACCGCGCCCATTGCACGTCGTGCACGCGACCGGCGCGGTGCCAGTAGCTGCCCCCGAGCCGTGGCACGTGACGCAGGCGATGGCGCGATCGTAGTTGACCGTCTTCTCGCAGCCGAACGCGGCTTCCTCGAAGCTCACCTCGACCTGGTGCTTTACGTCGCCCCTGTCGCCCCGGCCGACGCCGAAGACTCCGAGCAGGTCGCCGAGGATGCCGTCGACGGCGATGTCGCTGATGTCGACATAGCCGCCCGCGAAGGGACCGCCGGCGCCGAACGGCGACCCGGGCTCCTCCGCGCGGTGGCCGAGGCGGTCGTACAGCGTGCGGCGATTGTCGTCCGACAGGACCTGGTACGCGAGGTTCAGCTCTTTGAATCGCTCGTGCGCGGTCGGGTCGCTCTGGTTGCGATCCGGATGCCACTGCGCGGCTAGCTTCTTGAAGGCGCTCTTGATTTCCTCGGGTGTAGCGTCGCGTTGGACTCCGAGGACCTCGTAGTGGTCCCGCTGCATGCGTCGGCGGGATTGAGTAGCACACTCGCCCTACCCATGCTTTGGGGTCAAAGCGCCCTCGGCCCCTCCACGGGGCCGCCTTTCCGCGCATCCTGGCCCCCACCGTGCTTGCCGCTCGACCGACGCTGCTTCTCGTGGGCATCGCTCTGGCGGGCTGCAAGGCGGTCCCGTCGGAGACGCCCGACGCCGCGCCCAGCCCCCAGGCGACGGCCGAACCGGCGCTCCTCGCGAACCTGCCGCTCGCGCCGACGACCAACGCTCCGGAGCTCGATGCGGGTCACGCCCCCGAACCTCTCCGCGGCGACGTGGCACTGCCCGCGGACGTTCCCCGAGAGACGTCGCTCCGAGAAGGCGGCGTCAGGGAGGGGGTGCGCGATCCGAAAGGACCGCTCGGTTACACGCTGCAGTCCATCCTTCGGACGGGCGAGGGGCCGCCCCCGCCGCGCGCGCCCGAGGTCAACGTCGCGGCCATCGACTCGGTGCGGCGGCGATCGGAGGCGAGGATGCAGATCGCGATCTCTCAAGGGAGAGCGCGGTTCATCCTGCAAGCTGGAGCGTTCGTCCTCCCGGCGGGCACCGAGCTGCGTTCGCGCTCGGACCGTTACGGCCACCTGCTCTTGCTGCCGGGCGAGGACGTCTATCGCGTCGTCGAACCGGGTTCGATGAGGGCGCTCATCGGCGAGCGCCGGCTCGACGTGGCGCCGCTGTCGCCCGCGGACGTCGCGGCGGGCGGAGACGGCGGCCGCCGCCTCAACATGCGGACGCGGCGGGTCGACGTGTCGACGCGGGCCGCCAAGGCCACCCTCGAGATCGCGACGGTCCATGACGCGGGCGATGGCGGCCCGCTGGTCTGCAGGTTCCTCCTCGATTTGATCAATGCCCCGCCGTCGGCGACCCCGTGCGCGGCGGACGAGGTGCCGTTGCACGCGGAGCTTCGCTGGACAACGCAAGGCAGCCTCGCGTTCGACGTGACGTCGCTGGCGCGCGCAGCGGATCTCGCGCCGCAAGACATGGCGGCTCCCCCGCCCAACTTGTCGTTCACGGCCGCCGCGCCGCCTTTGCCGCCCGCCGAGCTTCTCGTCCCGCGCGCCGAGCTTACGGCCTTCCGGACCGCACCCATCGACCTGCCAGCGCCAGCGTCGGACCCGGCGCGCCCGCCTCCAGAGGCCGGGCTCGCGCTGGTCAACGGGACCGATGAACTGAGAGTGGTGTGGATCGACGGCGTCCCGGCGGCGTGGGTCGGTGCCGGCGAACGGCTGCTTCTGCCCGGGCTGCTGCGCGGGCGGTACGCCGTTCAGTGGCGCACGGTCCTCGGCGACGCGTGGGACCCGGGCGCGATCGTCGCTTGTCCCGGAACGAGCGAGGCAGGGAGCGCCCGCAGCGCGGGACCTTGACCTTCAGCTGCTGCCGACGCGCCGCGGCGAACGCGCGCTCGCCTGAATCTGCGCGTAGATGGAGGGCAGGTCGAGATCGGGGACGGGTTGACCGGCGACCTCGACACCGCCCTCGGAGGCGTCGAACGTCCCGACGCGCACAATCTCGCCGCCGACGAGGCCCATGACCTCCCCCGCGTGCTGGCAGACGATCATCTCGGCCCGTGCCCGACCGATGGAGAGCACCGGCACGATCGCGCCATCGTGCAGCGTGACGCCGAGCAGCAAGGGCGGGCCGCCGGGCACGGGGGTCACTTTTGGCGACGACGAGATACGCACGGCCTCGGTCACGGCCACGAACCTCAGAGCCCCGTCGACCCGTACGACGACACCGCCACGTCGGCCCCGCGCCGCAGGTTGCCCGTTCGCTGCGCTCACGCCGCTCGCCTGCGCACGAGACGTGCCTCGAGGAGCTGGAAGAGGATCTTGCAAGCGTCGAAGCTCGACATGTGACTCTGCTCGATGATCTCGCGCACCGTCCGCTCGCCGTCCACCATCTCGAGGAGCTTCAATTCGGGCTTGGCGAGCCGATCGATCTGCGCGGCGTCGATGGCGACCCGGTCGGCCTGCAGCACGGACTCGAAGCTGCCGAGGCCCGCCTCGACGACGCGCCACTCGTCGACGCGCCGAAAGCCCTCCATGACGACGGAGGCGACCGGGAGCGCGAGCTGCACCGTATGCGCCACGGGGGTCACGTCCTCGCGGCGGAACTCGAAGCGACCGCCCGGCCAGCGCAAGATCTCGTAGACGAGCTCACTCGACTGACGCGCAAGGGCTTCGCGCAGCTGTTCGGGCGTGATGTGGCCCGTCTGCACGAGCAGGTCCCCGAGGAGCTTGCGCGGGCTGGCATCGTCGTGCGCCGACGAGGTGCGGGCGCCGCTCTCCGGAGGCCCGGGCGACGGGCGATGCGCGGGGGCGCGGTCGCGCAGAAGCCGGTCGATCTCGGCGGGGGTGACGAGACCGTGCTCGACGAAGTAGCGGCCCAGTCGGAACTCGCTGCCGGCGCCGCGCGCTTGGACGAGATCGATCAGCCCGTTGCGGACGGCCATGGTGATCTCGGTCTTCCCGTCGGTCACCGAGAGGATGCCGGAGCGCGCCTCGATCTGCAGAAGCTGCAAGACCGCCCCGATCGGGATGACCGACAGGTCCCCCGACAGCGCGACGAGGGGCTTGGTGTCGCCTATCCCAGGGCGAGAAGCCTCCGCGCCGTCGAACTCCTCGCCGTTCGCGGCCTTGTCGGCCTTGGCCTCATCGCGCGCGCGCCACTCCTCGGCGCGACGGATCGCATTCTCGATGACCGCGATGAGGGCCTGCTCCTCGAAGGGCTTGCTGATCGCGTCGATGGCGCCCGTCTGCTGGACGAAGTGGTCGCGAATCCGATCGGACTTCGCACTCATCAGGACGACCGGGGTCGAGCGGAGCGCCTCGTTGTTTCGAATGGCCCTGCAAAGCTGGAAGCCGTTCATCCGAGGCATGACGAAGTCGACGAGGACGACGTCGATCTTGTCGACCTCCCCGGCGTCGTCCTCCCGCGGCCCGACGGCGGATTGCATGAGCTTCTCGAGGGCGGCCTGCCCATCGGCGGCGTGGATCGCGGCGTACCCGTGCCGCTCGAGAACGGCGCTCACGACCTTGCGGATGGTCGGGCTGTCGTCGACGACGAGGACGCGAGTCGGCATGCGCTGTCCTGCCATGGATACTACAGGAAACGGGCTGGCCGCGGTGGGCCGCGTGTGTGAGCCTCAAGGTCCGTGGCGCCGCTCGACACCTTGCTCGAAGGCGGAGTCGTGGTCACGTGCGACGCCCAGGATCGCGTCGTCCGAGGCGACGTCCTCGTGCGCGACGGGCGCATCGCGGCGATCGGGCGCGGGCCTGCCCGGAGCGCCTTGCGCTGTCCGACGCGACTGCTCGACGCGCGGGGGTGCGCCGTCGCCCCCGGCTTCGTGCAGGCGCACGTGCACCTCTGCCAGACGCTGATGCGGGGCATGGCCGACGACATGCCGCTCCTCGAATGGCTGCGGGCGCGCATCTGGCCGCTGGAGGCGGCCCACGACGAACGGTCCTCGGCCGCGAGCGCGGAGCTCGGCCTGCTCGAAGCGATGACCGCGGGCACGACCACCCTGCTCGACATGGGCTCGGTGCGGGCGCACGACGCCGTCATGGAAGCGTGCGTGCGTGCCGGGGTCCGGGCGCTCTCGGGCAAGGCCATGATGGACTGCGGAGAGGGCGTGCCGGCGGGGCTGCGCGAGTCGACGCGCGCGAGCCTCGACGAGAGCGAGCGCATGGCGCGCACCTGGCGCGGGCGCGGCGAGGGGCGGATCGGATACGCGTGGGCGCCGCGGTTCGTCCTTTCGTGTTCGGAGGCGCTCGTGCGAGGCGCCGTCGAGAGGGCTCGGCTCGAAGGGGACCTCGTTCACACGCACGCCGCGGAGCACCCGGAGGAGCGAGAGGCCGTCCGGCGGGCGCTCGGGGATGACGACGTCGCCGTGCTCCGATCCTGGGGCGTCGCGGGCCCAAACGCCGTCCTTGCGCACGGCGTGCAGCTGCGCGACGACGAGGCGCTGTCGCTCGCACGCGACGGGACCAGGGTCGTGCATTGCCCGAGCGCCAACCTCAAGCTCGGCTCCGGGATCGCCCGAGTCGCCGACCTGGATCGCATGGGGGTATCGCTCGCCCTCGGGGCCGACGGCGCGCCGTGCAACAACAACCTCGACCCGTGGACCGAGCTTCGGCACGCGGCGCTCCTCGCCAAGGTACGCTCCGGCGTCCAGGCCCTACCCGCGCGGCGCGCGCTACGCCTCGCGACGATCGACGGCGCCCGTGCCCTCGGACTCGACGCCGAGACGGGCTCCATCGAGGTGGGCAAGAAGGCCGACCTCATGGTCGTTCGCCTCGATGGCCCGCACGCCGAACCGTGGGGCGACGTGCATGCCCGCCTCGTCTACGCCTGCGGGGCTCGCGACGTCCGCCACGTGCTGGTCGACGGGGTCCTCGTCGTCCGAGACGGCGCCCACCAGCTCCTCGACCCTGAGCGCGTCACGGCCGTCGCGCGCAGCGAAGCGCGGCGCCTCTGGAAGCGCGCGGGCCTCGCCTGAGGCACCCCCTCAGGAGCGCCCTTCGGCTTCCTCGATCTGCGCGAGAGCCACGGCGAGGGCGTCCTTCGCGCGCTCGAGAGACTGCCTGTCGGCGGCCCACTTGGCCGACGCCTTGTCGGCGCGGGCCGATTCGGCGGTGAGCCGGTCTTTGGTTCGATCGAGGTCGCCACGGACTGCGGTCAGGTCGCCCTCGAGGACGCCGACGCGCGCCGTCGAGTTCTGGAACTTGGTGGAGAGGTCGTCGCGCACGCCCTCGACCTCGGCAAGGCGCCGCTCGAGTTCGGCGATCCGGGCCTCGCTTGCCGCTTCCCCCGACGCCTTGCTCTCCCGCACGGACTGCAGCTCGCCCCGGACGGCAGCCAGGTCCATCTCGAGCTTGGCCAGCTTGTCGTTGGACTCTCCGAGCTCGCGCGAGGCCTTCGCCTCGAGGGCTGCGATCCGCGCGTCCCGATCGTTCTCGAGGCTTGAGATGCGGGTGTCGCGATCGCTCTCGAGAGTGGAGATGCGAGCGTCGCGATCGCGTTCCAGCGTCTCGACCCGAGACGCGTGCTCCGAGCGGAGCGCGGCGAGGGCCGTCTCATGGCGGCGTTCGGCGTCTCCGCGCTCCTGGGCGAGGCGGTCGTCGGCCGCCTTGGTCGCCGCCGCGAGGGCCGTCTGGTGGCGCTCGTCGGCGTCGCGAGAGGCCTCGGCGGCCTCGGTGCGTACTCTGTCGAGCTCGGCCTGATGCGACTGGCGCACGTCGGCGAGCTCCGCACCGTGTTCCTGGTTGAGCTGCGCGCTCTGCGCGCCGAGCGCGTCACGCTTGGCCTGCTCGGAGCGCTCGCGCGCCTCGGCAAGCGCCGTGTTCTTGTCGCGCTCCGCGTTGGCGACATCGGCGGCGTGCCGGGCTTCCGCCTCGTCGAGCGCACGCGCCTGCGTGGCACGTTCGTTGGCAAGCTCCTGATCCAGATCGGCGCGAGCGGCGGCCAGTTTGGCGTCGCCGGAGGCGCGCTCGTCGGCGTGCTTCGCGCGAAGCTCGATGAGCTGGCGCTCCTTCGTCTCGCTCTCGCCCTTCGCCTTTTCGAGGCGCGTCCGCAGGTCCTCGCTCGCCTTCTTCGCGAGGTCCTTGTCGGTCGCGAGCGCCTCGTTCTTCTCCCTGAGCTCGGCGTCCTCCCGCTCGAGCGTCAGGAGCCGCTCGTCGAGATCGGCCTTTGCCCGCTCGAGCGAGATGCCGATGTCTTGCGCCTCGACGATCTCGCGGTCCTTCTTGGAGATCTGCTCCCTGAGCGACAGGATCTCCTTGTCCTTCTTGTTGAGCGCCTCGCGGAGATCGAGGAAGTCGCGGCTGGAGATGCCACCCGACTTGGCGCCGGCGGCGAGCTTCGCCTTGAGCTCGTCGACCTCGCGGGCGAGGCGCTCGGCGTCGCCTGCCTCGATCCGGAGCTTCTCGATCTCTCGGCGCGCGTCGGCGAACTCGCCGTCGGCGGCCGCCAGGCGCTCGCGAGCGCGGGCGAGGTCGTCGCGGAGCCGCTCGTGTTCGACCGGGTCGACTCCGCCGGCGACGGGCGGCCGGATGCTCTGTGCGCGCGTCGTCGGGGGCGGCACTGACTGGCGCGTCGAAGACGGCCCCCCCGTCCGCGGAGGGGGGGCCTTGGACCGGTGGTCGACCGTCGCAGGCGTGCCGTTGCCTGCGGCGTGGACCTCGGAGGAACCGGGGGCCGTGATGCGACCGAACGCGGACTCGGCGAACGCATCGACGTCGGCGTCCACCTTGTCGATCTTGCGCGACTCGGGGGGCACGCTGGCGCCGACCGTCACCGAGGAGTCGTCGTCTTCGATCAGGTAGTCCGTGCTGCCGACCTCGATCTCGTCGTCGATGACGATGACCCCTTCCGGGTCGGCCGCCGGCGCGCCGAGCGCGACGAAGCTCTGGATGTGCTGGAGGAGCTCTCCGAAGGCGACGGGCTTGTGGACGTAGTCCTCGGCGCGTGTGCGGAGCTTTTTGTGCTGCTCGAACGTTTCTTCGCTCGACTCGCTCGACATGATGATGAGCGGAATGTCCTTGAGCGCGGGATCCTTTTTCAGCTTGTTGCAGACGGAGAACCCGTTCATCCGCGGCAGCTCGATCGACAGCAGGATGAGATCCGGCCTTTCCGACGCCGCCTGCTGCAGGCCGAGGTTGCCGTCCTCGACGACCGTCGTCGCACAGCCGAGGTTCCCGAGCTCGTTCCGGAGCTCGCTCGCGAAGGCAGGATCGCTCTCGAAGACGAGGACTTTGGTCGACATAGGGGCAGGCGTCCTGACAGGCGGGCGAAAATGCGGCGAATTCCCAGCGGATTCGAGGATATGCCGTCGCGAGAAAAGGTGTCAACGCGACTTCTCGCGGCGAGCGCGCCGGCGAGCCGCTCGAGCTCAATGATTCGTCAGCACGTCTTCCGGACGAATACCGACCGACGGCGCCACGGCCCGCAAGGAGTCGACCATGGCGGGCGTACCGACAGAGAAGACCATGGCCGACGCCACGGCTCGTGGGTGCGACGCTGCGAAGGCCTGGAGAACGTCGGGGATACGCCCGTGGACGAAGCGTCCGCGCTCTTCGACCAGGCTCTCCTGCGAAAGGCACACGATGACGGCCACGCCGGCGGACGCCCACGCGTCGAGGTCGTCCTCGAGGGCGCTCTCTTCGCGTTTGCGCAGGGCAACGAAGACGCTCGTGCGCGCGGCGTCCCCTTCGCGAATTCGGTGGCGCAAGAGCGGCCGACCGGCGGCAAGGCCCGATCCGCCGAGGGCGACCACGAGCGCGCGACCGCGCACACCGTCCATCGGGAAGCCCTCGCCGATCGCCTGAGTCACCTCCAGCGCGTCGCCCGGGCTCATTCGAAGAAGGACGTCGGACGCCCCGCCGCCGGACTTCATCACGAGGTGCCACATCGGCTCGCCCGGCTCGTTGGCCAGAACGAAGTAGCCCGTCTGTCCGTCCGCCCGCACTTCGACGTATTGCCCCGGCGAGTCGTAGGTCCGCACGACCGCGCGGCCCGGGTCGATGGCGAGGAGAGACAACCCGCCCCCGACGCTCTCCGAAGACACCAGGCGCGCCGGGGCGAATCGGGGTTCCGCGAGCGTCGACATCGAGAGGGTCGATAGCAACTCCGGGGGGCAGCGGCCGCCCCCGCCCTCGATCGATCCCTAGAGGGTCCCGCCCATTCCGAGCCCGACGTAGCCTGGCGCGATGACAGGAGCGATGGCCGTGCCGCCCGAGGTGGGAGAGCTGGAACCGACGAAGTGCCAGATGAGGCCTGCAGCTGCGGCCGCGAGGCCGATGCCGCCCACTACGCCGCCGACCGTCTCGGTGCTGCGGCCGCCGTTGCCCTTGTTCGCGACGTCGGTCGGGCAGTTGGACCGCTGCCCGCCACACTCGGACTGCGCGCTCGAGATGGCGCCAGCGCCCACCGCGTAGACGACGATCCCCGTCACGAGGGCGGCGCCTCCGACACCGACGAGAATCCACGGAGCGACGCCCGCGCCGTGTGGGTGCTCGGCGGACGCCGGGGCCTCCGGCGCAACGGTGATGGGCGGGGGCTCGGGAGCCGCGCTCGCGCTCGGCGGCGGCGGTGGTGGCGGCGGAGGGGCGCTGCTGACGGCGGGCGGCGGCGGGGGCGTCTCGCGCGCGATCTGATCCTTCAGATTCCGGATGCGCCGCTCGATGACCTCGCGGTCGGGCGCGTTCGGAGCGCGCCGCGTGTACTCCTCGAGCGCGCGCACCGCCTCGGCCCGGTCCCCGCGGCGCTCGTAAGCCGTCGCGATGATGGGCAGGATCCCGTGTACGCTGCAATCAATGGAGTAGGCGTCATTGAAGTAGCTGATCGCCTTGTCGTAGTTCGATTCGTCGAGATACTGCCGTCCGCTCAGAAACACGGTGTGCGCTCGATCGCTGTCGCTCTTGCTCACCTTCGACGCGTCGCAGGGGGGCGGATACGTCGTCGTCGACGCCGATTGCGCGAGGGTGGGAATTGCGATGACTACGGCGACCAATACGACGCTGGCGAACGGGTGGCGGATGGATCGCATCGGGTTTCCCGAGTGTCCGACCGTAGCATAAGGCCCCGCGGCGGTTGACTAAAGTGGCAGGTCGCGGTCGGGTCGTGGTCGAGAGGAGCGACCTCCGCTCCCCATCCGCTCCCCTCGAGCTCCCCACCGGATTGGGGCTGTGAACTCCGTTTGCGCTCTAGAGGGCAGCGAGGGGACCGTGGGGCATTCGCTCGCCCTGGTTTTTTCGCTGCTGCATCTCGTACTTGCTCGGACACTTGGCGAGGACGTTCGTCGCCTCGAAGGAGTCGTCCGTCTGCAGCTCGCCCTCCACCGTCACGCCGACGTCGGTGTCGGGTACATCGCGGAACGTATCGGGGACGACGCACTGGGGAAAACGAACCGGGAGCTCGACCCCGTTCTTCTCGATCAGAAAGCGGTATTCGCAGGGTAGGTCGCGCTTCACGAGCGACCCGTGGACGAGCAGGCCTTCGGCGCGGACCGGGCGATGCAGGAACTTCGCCTTCTCGGCGAGGAGCTGGTCGACGGGGCGCGAATAGATGGCATTGTCCTGCATGCCCGTCAGGACGAGGGTTGCGGCGGCGGCGGCGATCATCGTGAGCCCGACGGCCATCGCGGGGCCGGCCCATCGCCGGGGTTGCCGCGGAGCGCGCTCTGGCGCGTCGCGCGCGAGCGAAGGCAACTCGTCGGGCATGGCACTCGAGATCGTAGCGTCCTGCCCCGGCACGTCAAACGGCGTCCGCCGGAGGTACCGTCCAGGCTCGGGTCGGGTGTACACTGCCTCCCATCACAGAACCCAAGATATCGGTGCGCCCGCCCGATGACCGACGTACTGTCCCTTCCAGTCCTCGTTCTCAACCGGTATCTCGTCCCCGTCCAGGTGACGACGGTCAAGCGTGCGATCGTCCTTCTCTACGGCGGCGTGGCGCTCGCCCTCGACGAGGGCGGTGATTCGCACGACTTCGACCTCTGGCGCGAGCTCCCGCTGCGCGAACACGATGACGCGATCCCGGTCGTCGGAGGCAAGCTGCGCGTGCCCCGCGTGGTGCACCTCTTGCGGTACGACCGGACGCCGCGCGTGACGGTGCGTCTGACGCGCCGCAACCTCATGTTCCGCGACGCCCACCAGTGTCAGTACTGCGGCAAGCGTCCCCCCCTACGCGAGCTCAACATCGATCATGTCCTGCCGAGGTCGCGGGGCGGCGACGATTCGTGGGAAAACCTGGTGACGGCGTGCCGCGTCTGCAACCTGCGCAAAGGGTGGCGGACGCCGGACGAGGCCAACATGCGGCTCGCGCGGCGGCCATTCCGGCCGAAGTGGACGATGACGGCGCAGATCCTCGGCAGCGGCTGGACGTTCAAGGAGTGGGAGCCCTTCTTGCGCGCCGCGAGCTGACCTGCCCCGCCAAGCCCCCGCGAATCAGCGAAGCTTGGTGAAACCGTTGCGCACGGTGCCCAGCGGGCGCGGGGCCGGCGGCGTGACCGATCGCACGTCGTCGTGCGCTCCGGGCGGAGGCGTGAACGAGTACCCTTCGCCGGTCGGTCGGGCGATCCCCTCTTGCTCGAGCACGTCTCCGTCCGCGCGAGTGCCGTCGGGGGGGGGGTNNGGTGACGTCGGCCCGCGCTGACGGGGAGCTCCAGCGCGACGACGTCTGTGGGCGGGTCGACCGCGCGCACCGGACCGTCGTCGATGACGATGCGCGCACACGCGAACGGGAGGGCGAAGACGACCTTTCGCGTCGCGGGCCCCGGCGCCTCCGGGACCGCGCGTGCTCCCTCCGGTGCCGCCGTCGCGGTCTCGGCGAGCCCAGAGGGCCGCCCGTCGGCCTTTGCACGTGTCGCCAGGAGCCAGAGCGTCGCGGCGGCACCGAGGACGACGCCGGCACTGGCGACCGCGATCGATCGCCAGGGCATGCGCCTCGGGCGAAACTTCGCCAGGACCGCGCGAAGCTCGGTTCCCCGGACGTAGCGTTCGGCGGGCGCGGGGGGCGCAAGCTCGGACGGGAAGTGGGGCGACGCGGACGGCAAAGCTCGCTCGCGCGCCGGGAGGCCCGACTCGCGAAGCAGATCGGCGAGGTCGCTACGGCCGATCGTCGCACGGACTTGCTCTTGCCGGGCCGCCATGCGGTCGCCGAAGACGGCCTCCATGAGGCGGGCGACATCGGCGTGCGTGCCGATCTGCGCAGGGCCAGCGGCCCGCGCGACGGCCTGAGAGAAGAGCAGCGCCGACGCATAGCGGGTGTCGAGGTCGCGCGAGAGGGCGCGCGCGATGACGTCATCGAGCGCCCGGGGGATCTGGGCTCCGATTTCGTGCAGCGTCGGGATGTTGGCGCCGATCACTTCCTGGAGGATGTCGACGGCCTCCTCGCCCCGAAAAAGCCTGCGACCCGCGAAGCACTCCCACAGGACGACGGCCATCGAAAAGACATCGCTCTGGACCGTGCAGATTCGTCGCTTGTCGACGCGCTCGGGCGCGAGGTAGGCGAGCTTGCCTTTGACCTCGTGCGTGCGCGTCGTCTGCACGCGATCCTCGGCCTTGGCGATTCCGAAGTCGGTGATGTACGAGCGGCCGTCGCACCCGAGGAGGATGTTGTGGGGCGACACGTCGCGGTGGATGATCTGCAGAGCCTTGCCCTTGTCGTCACGGAGTTCGTGCGCGGCGTGGAGCCCCGCGAGAGCGTCGAGGGCGATCCGGACGCCGACCCGCACGTCGAGGGCTCGCGACTGCAACGCGAGCTCTCGACGCAGCTCGGCCAGGGACGTCCCCTCGACGTAGTCCATCACGATGAAGGGCAGGCCGCCGTCGAACCCGAGCTCGCGCACCTTGACGACGTGCGGGTCGTCGATCGCGGACGCGAGCCGCGCCTCGTCGACGAGCATCGTGACGAATGTACGGTCCGATGCCAGGTGGCGGTGGGGCCGCTTGATCGCGACGAGGGGCGGACCCTGGCGCTTGTCGGTGGCCCGCGCGAGGTGCACGGTCGCCATTCCGCCCGCCGCGAGCTCCGCGAGGATCTCGTAAGCCCCGAGGCGCTCGGGGCGCGGAGGCTCGACCGGCGGCTGCTGGCCGGCAACGGGAGGCGTCGTCGTGGTGGACACGATTCACCAGTAAGCGAAGCACGCTGGGGGGGCTGCGTCGAGAACGGCCCCGAGCGGATGGACGCGCCCGCGAGCCGTCGATTTGAGAGTACCCTCGAAGGCCATGCAAAACCTGGCTCGCAGCTGCTTGGTCGTCTTTATCGGCGTCGCAGTTCTCGGTTGCGGCGGGGGGGCGCCGCCGGCCGGCGCGGCTTCGGCTGGCTCAGCGCCGCCCGCCGACGGTGGCGTCGGCAAGCCGGACGACTCGACCGCACCGACCACGACCTTGGCCCTCGCTGACGGGGGCGATCTCCAAGGCGCGAAGCTCGTCGAGACGCACACGACCACCCCACCACCGGCCACGCCGCCAGCGGCCGGACCCACGAAGCCGGCCCACGGGCACGACATGGGGAGGACGCCGACGGACATCCGCGTGATCATCCAGGCGCACCGGGACGACGCGCGCGCCTGCTACGACGCTGGCCTCAAGGACCATCCCGGCGTTGAAGGGGACCTCGTCATCACGTGGACGATCGACCCGAAGGGCAACGTCACGCAGGTCTCGCTCGACTCGACCAAGAGCCAGATCGTCGAGCCGGGGATCGTCGCGTGCGTGTCGAACGTCATCCGGAACATTCAGTTCGCGGAGAGTCCGGGAGGCTTCGAGACGCGAGCGTTTTATCCCTTCAACTTTCACCCGCACCACGGGCAGCATCCGGCGCCCTAGTTAACGGGATACCCCCCAAGCGGGAGCGAGAAGAACGCTCCTCTAAAGCGGAAGAACGCTGCTCCAAAGCGTCAGATGTCGACGGCGCAGACCCACCCGTTGGCCGTCCACTGCTGAAACCACTGGCCGACGTTCGCGTCGAAGGTCTCCGCGTCGACCGCGGGGTGGGCCGCCGCTACCGACGCGCATGCCTCGCCGAGACGTGTTCCGTCGAGCAGTGCGCGCATCAATTCTCCCGCGACCGGATCCACCGCCACCGCGTGAAGAAAGCACGCGGCATCACGCCATACGACGGCGTGGGTGGGAGCAGCGAGCGGCCGCTGGCACTCCTCTCCCTTCTTCACGGCCGCGCGAAGCTCGTGCACGGCGTGCCCCGTCACCACTCGGCGCAGCGCGGGCAGAAAGGCGATTCGCGCCTGAGGCCACGCATCGGGCGGAGCCGCGGCGACGACTCGCAGGTCGAGGGGAGGCGCGTCGGGCGCGTCGAAGACTTCCATGAATGCCCAGTCGAGCAGCGCCGCGTCGCCCGCCAGCGGGTCAGCGCTCCAAGGCGCGGACGAAGCGACGAACTCGGGAACGTCGGCCCCCAACCGCTGGAGATTCCAGCCACGGGGCGGGTAGGCCTGGAGGTAGCCGCGGAGAAGCTCGTCGAAAGCACGCTCGCCGACGACCCACCGCAGCGTCGAAAAGTCCTCCGTCAGACTGGCGAGGTGTCGAATCCAGAACTGTTCACGATAGACCTCGAGTCGGCTGGCGCGCGTCATCCCCCGAGCGCTCGGGCGCAGGAGCGCTGACGCGGGTGGCGCAGCGTCGGCATCCAACTGCGCGGGATGCATGACGGCGCCGACGAGGAGCGCCTGTACCTCGTCTAGGCGGAGGCTCCCCACGCCGCCTCCTTCGAAGTCGCGCCGAGCACTTCGTCGCGCACGGACCGCGCGACGGCCGCCTCTCCGGACAACACGTCCCAGCTTGGGATGCTCTCGTCCCACTCGACCAACGTCGACACCGATCCGCAGCGCCGAAGGGCGCGCCGATAGAGGTCCAGCACCTCCGGACGCACGTGGTCCGAGTGCGTGTCGAGCAAGTACAGGCCTTTGTGCGTGTGCCCTGCGAGATGGATCTGCAACACGCGATCGGCCGGGATGGCGTCGACGTACGCCTCGGCGTCGAACCCGTGATTGTACGCGCTGACGAACACGTTGTTGACGTCGAGGAGGATGCCGCAGTCGGCGCGCTCGGAGAGCTCTGCGAGAAACTCGTGCTCGGGCATCGTGCTCGCCTCGAACTCCATGTAAGACGAAGCGTTTTCGAGCGCGAAGGGGACCTGCAACTCGTCTTGAACGCGGCGCACGCGATCGATCACGTGCGACAGCGTCTCCGGGTTGTACGGAAGCGGGAGCAGGTCGTGGACGTCGACCTTGCCCGAGCCCGTCCAGCAAAGGTGATCGCTGCACCACGGCGCGCGAACCCGTGAGACGAGGGCGCGGAGGCGCGCGAGGTAGCCCGGGTCGATCGGATCCGTGCCCCCGATGGAGAGCGACACGCCATGGGGAATCAGGCGGTAGGCGGCCGCCGCGCGCTCCAGGTTGGCGCGCTGGATCCCACCGTCGGCGAAATAGTTCTCGCTGATGATCTCGAACCAATCCATGGGCGGCCCGTCGCGGAGAACGTGGGCCACGTGGGGCGTCCGCAACCCGACGCCGACGCCGAGGTCCGGAATCGCATGCCGTTGGCGGTATCCCATGAGCGATGAAGGCAGCTTAAATGAAAGCGCCAGGCTACCCGCGAGGGGCAGCCTGGCGCCGGGTACACGGCTCAGTACTTCGGAGCCGCGCCGCCCGCTGCGCTACAGGACGACTTCCCGCTGCCCGCGGGGGCGGCGGCGCCGCTGGCGCTGCAAGACGCCTTCCCGCCGGAGGCAGAGGGATCCGAGGGGGGAGGGGTGCTGCCACCGCCACAAGCCACGGTGGAGCCCATGAGCATTCCCGCAACGGCCGACACTGCCAGGGTCTTCGCAAAGTTCATTTCCGGTCTCCTCGCTCCTCCTCGAGGAGCGTCTTGGTTATTCCCAGCGATTCCCCGCCGGGATTCGGTAAAACGTACGCGCGAACGGTATCCCGGTATCGTACGGAGGAGGCACTATTTTGCGTGGCCGCCTCCCCCTCCCGCTGCACGCGGCGCGCACCCTACCACCGGTCGCGGTTCAATGGGCGCACAAAGCGGATCGTGAACGGACGAACGGCGAATGGGCACCCCCCTAACATGGGGAGCGCCCATTCGCCGTCCCTTGGAGCCCGTTCAGCGGGCTAGGTATGGACCCGTCTGGGCCCAAACAACTGCAAGAAAGAACTATTCTTCTCCATCGTCGAGACCATGGCTCGACGTTGGAGCACCGCCAAGCATTGACGGTACCCCTGCCGGTGGAGCGGCCTTCGGGGCACCCTTTGGCGACGCCGTGGGGGTCCTCGCTGCAGACCGAGGCGCCGCCTTTTTCACGGGCTTCTTGGCGGCTGCCCGCTTGGCTGGCTTTTTGGCAGCCTTCCGCTTTGCAGGCTTCTTTGCCGTCTTGGCAGCCTTCTTGGTGGTCTTGGTCTTCTTTCCGCCCTTTTTGGCCTTCTTCGCCTTCTTCGCAGCCATATCCATCCCTCCTTTAGTGGGGTGATACTGATATGACGTATATGGTCACGTACGTTACGTGTCAACGAGAAAGTTGACGTGGGGGCCGTGGTGAGGACGGCCCTAGGCACCCTCGATGACGTGCAGCTCGCTTGACCCTGACGGGACCGCTCGATACTTTCGCCGCGCCTTAAGGGAACCCCAAACGAGGTCACCGATGCAGACTCTGAGACTATCCGTGGGCATGCTGATGGTGGCGTGTCTTGCAGCGTTCGCGGTCGCGGGCTGCGGCCACAGCGAGGACGAATGGCAACAGGCGCAGCGCGAGATCGCGCAGCTCAAAGCGGACCTCGATGCGGCCAACAAGCGCCACGCGGACGATGACAAGAAGTTCGCGGACGCTCAGCAGCAGATCGATGACCTCAAGGCCAAGCTGAAGGGGCTCGGGGTCGATCTCAGCAAGTCCGAGGAAGAGAAGTCGAAGCTCAAGCAGGCCATGTCCGAGTACGAGGCTCGCCTGAAGCAGCTCGACGACATGAAGGCGCGCTTTCGCGACCTCAAGTCCCGCCTCGACAAGCTCACGAGCGTGGGGTTGAAGGTCGTGGTCCGCAACAACCGGATGGTGATTCAGCTCCCGGGCGACGTTCTCTTCGACTCCGGGAAGGACTCGCTGAAACCGGAAGGCAAGAAGGTCATCATGCAGGTGGCCGAGGTCATCAAGGGCGACTCGACGCTGAGCACGCGCTCTTTCCAGATCGCCGGGCACACCGACAAGGAGCCTTACGGCGGCGTCTACTACGACAACTGGGGTCTCAGCGCGATGCGCGCCCGTCAGGTCGTCACGTTCTTGGTCGCCCCGGACAAGGGCCCCGATGCCAAGGGCATCCCGACGGGCGGGGGTCTCGACCCGTCGCACGTCGCGGCGGTCGGCTACGCCCAGTTCGACCCCATCGCGGGCACGATCGAGCAGCAGACGCGCGAGGAAGAGGGCAAAAACCGCCGGGTTGAACTCGTGCTCCAGCCCAACGTCGAAGAGATGCTCAACCTCAAGGACATGGCGAACTAGCCCGCGATCGAGGAGGGGCGACGTTCACCTCTCCTCGAAGTCCCCGTCGAACTGGGGATGCCCTTCTTTCGGGGTTCGTGATGGCACGCGTCGCGGCGATCGACATCGGGACGAATACCGTCCTCCTGCTGGTCGCCGAGCGCGGCGCGAGCGGGCTGCTCGTTCCGCTCGTCGAGCGCGCGACGGTCACGCGCCTGGGTGAAAACGTCGATAAAACGCGGCGGCTTTCCCCCGAAGCCATCACCCGCACCGTCGCGTGTCTCGAGGACTACGCGCGAGAGGTGGCTCGGCTGGGAGGCGTGGATCGCGTCGGCGTCGTCGGCACGAGTGCCATGCGCGACGCGAGCGGCGGAGAGGAGCTACGCGCCCGTGTGCGGACGCTCTTCGCGGTCGAGCCCGAGGTCCTCTCGGGCGAGCGGGAAGCGCGGATGGCGTTTCGTGGATCGATCGCTGGCCTGGAGAGCCTCGAAGGGGCGGACCTTGCCGTATTCGACATCGGCGGTGGCAGCACGGAAGTGGTCCTCGGGCGCACCCACCGCGAAGGTGCCGAGATCGCCTTCGCGTCGAGCTTCGATCTGGGGAGCGTCCGGCTGACCGAGCGCCTCGTCTCGCACGATCCGGTAACCCAGGCCGAGATGGACGCCCTCCTCGGCGCCGCGAGAAGCACCTTCGCCTCGGTGCCGCCGCTCGGGCCCGTGGTGACGCCCATCGGGACGGCAGGCACAATGACGACCCTCGCCGCGGTGGCGCTGCGACTGACCCCGTACGACGGGGCCCGCGTCCACGGTCACGTGCTCCGCATGGAAGACGTGCGGACGGTCGTCACGGAGCTCGCCGCGATGCCGGCGGAAGTGCGCCGCAGCGTCGCGGGGATGGAGCCGAAACGCGCAGACGTGATCGTCGCCGGCGGGTGCATCGCGCTCGCGCTCCTCGAACATTGGGGCGCGGCAAGCGTCCGCGTGTCGGATCGCGGCGTCAGATGGGGTCTCGCCGAGGAATTGGCGCAAAACGCGTGAGCGCCGGTTAGACCACATTGCCAGCTGTGTAGGTGGCGTGCGGCGTTTGACAATGGAGCATGTCACCGCTACAGTGCGCGTGCCTGTCTGCATGACTTCGGGCCGGGATTCTGTAGCCGGTCTGGAATGAATCCCGAAGCTACCTAGTTCCCGCTCAGGCCGCGTGCGTTGACGTCGGACCCTTTGAGAGCCCCCACGCCGTACGGCAGGACACTGTCCCACGTTCCCGCATACGAAGGAGACCCTATGCAAGCTGCTACCGACGTCAAGTTCAAGGTGGGCGACAAGGCGGTCTACCCGGCGCAGGGGGTCGCAGAGGTCATCCGCATCGAGGAAAAAGACATCGCGGGCAGCCGGCAAAAGTTTTACGTCCTGCGGATTCTCGACACCGACCGCAAGATCATGGTCCCCGTCGCAAATGCGGGCGCTGTGGGTCTGCGCGAGGTCATCAGCGAGCAGGAGATCCGTGAGATCTTCGACATCCTCAAAGAGCGGACGATCGCGTTCGACAACCAGACGTGGAACCGCCGTTATCGCGGCTTCATGGACAAGATCAAGACGGGCTCGATCTACGACGTCGCCGAGGTGCTCCGCGATCTGTACCGGCTAAAGACCGACAAGCAGCTCAGCTTCGGCGAGCGCCGGATGCTCGATACTGCGCGGACGCTCATCGTCAAAGAGATCGCCATCGCGCGCAAGCAGACCGAAGATCAGGTCAAAACGGAGATCGAAGCGATCTTCGTCGCAAACTGAGCGACGCCGTCTCTCCGAACGCTACTCTTTGCCTGGCGTCTTCTGGCGTCCTGGCGGTTTCACATCT
>PLIR01000432.1 GCA_003139415.1 Myxococcales bacterium
CGTGATATCGCTCGACGATCTGCCAGAATCGGTCGCGCTGCGGAAAATCGGGCGCGCCTTCGTACATCACTACGCTGGCGCCGCTGGCCAGCGGCCCGTAGACCAAATAACTGTGCCCGGTCACCCAGCCGACGTCCGCGGTGCACCAGTACACGTCCTCGTCGCGAAGGTCGAAGACGTACTTGGACGTCACGTGGACGCCAGCGAGGTAGCCCGCCGTCGTATGAAGGACGCCCTTCGGTTTCCCCGTCGAGCCTGACGTGTAAAGGATGAAGAGCGGGTGCTCGGCGTCGAAGGCGTGCGGAGTGCGGGCGCGCTCGCGAGCCCCGTCGCTGGGCGTTTTCGCCAGCCAGTCGTCCCACCATTCGTCGCGGCCCTTCTTCATCGCGACGGCGGGGCCCGACGCGCCGATACGGCGCAGGACAACCGCGTGGCGGATGGTCGGCGTCTGTTCGAGCGCCGCATCGGCCATGGCCTTGAGCGGCACGACGTTGCCGCGGCGCCAGGCGCCATCCTGCGTGAGAAGCACCTTGGCTCCCGAGTCGTTGATGCGATCGCGCAGCGCCTCGGCGCTGAACCCGCCGAAGACGACCGAGTGCACNNCGCCGATGCGCGCGCAGGCGAGCATCGCCACGACCGCCTCCGGGACCATGCTCATGTAGATGGCGACGCGGTCTCCCGGCATAACGCCCAGATCGGCGAGCGCGGCGGCGGCGCGAACGACCTGCCGGTGAAGCTCGAAGTAGGTCACCGTCCGGACGTCGCCGGGCTCCCCTTCCCAGATGATGGCGGCCTTGGTCCTTCGCGCCGTCGTCAAGTGACGATCGAGGCAGCTCTCGCTCACGTTGAGCTTGGCCCCGACGAAGAACTTCGCCGTGGGTAGGGTCCACTCCGAGAACGTCGTCCACGGCGCGCGCCATACGAGGTCCGCTGTCTGCTCCCGCCAGAACTCGTCCGGATCGTCGATCGACTGGCGATGCATGGCTTCGTAGACGTGATGCGCCGACACCTGGGCGCGCGCGACGAAGTCCGGGGGCGGCGGAAACCGCCGGGCTTCTTTCAGGCGAGACTCGATTCGGTCGGACATGGCCGCGAGAGCCTAGTCCGCACCCCGCACGGAGTCTCGCCGACGTTCTCCTACAATTCTCCGGTCGACAAAAGGTCGCGGTCGCCTCGGCGCCCGTCTACGGCGGCTGGGGGATCCCGGAGCAAGCCGAGGGAGCGGTGTTGATCGAGAGCGCGTAGCAGTCCGGATCCATCGTGTATGCGTCGACGCAGGCCTCGACGGCGTCGGCCGAGGTCTGCGAGATCTCGTCGCACGTCGCCCCCGAGCAGCAACCCGCGTTCATGTTCTCGATGCAGTCGTCCGGCGCGGCCTGAGCGCATCCTGCATAGGCGCCGCACTGTGCGGTGCTGATCATCGCGCACTGATCGCCCACCGTCTGCGTGCCCGCGTCGGCGCCGGCGTCCGACGCCGTCGGCGAGAGCGTGCAGCCCGTGGTGGTACCCACGCCGGCTACGACGGCCATGGCGGCCGCCGCGCCGACGAAGGCGACGATCCAGCGGGTCATGCCCGCGGTTGCGACTCTCGCAGAATCCGAAGGCGCTCGAGCGACACCTGGCGGTGCAGGTCGAGCACCTTGGGCAGGCTCGGACCGAGGGTCTTGAAAAACTCGCCGATGGAGTCGAGCTCCGTCTGCCACTCGTCGAGGTTGACCGACGTGGCCTCGTCGACCTTGTCGTGCGGGATGTCGATGCCCGACAGGTCGAGATCGCCCGCCTTGGGCACCCAGCCGAACGGCGTCTCCTGACCGCCGACGCGAAGGCGCGCGCGGTCGACCACCCACTTGAGCACGCGCATGTTCTCGCCGAACCCGGGCCAGAGGAACTTGCCATCGTCGCCCTTACGGAACCAGTTCACGAGGAAGATCTTGGGCGGGTTGGCCATCCTGGCCTGCATCGAGAGCCAGTGGGCGAAGTAGCTGCCCATGTTGTATCCGCAGAACGGCAGCATCGCGAACGGGTCGCGCCGCACGATGCCGACCTTGCCGGTGGCCGCCGCCGTCGTCTCGCTGCCGAGCGTCGCGCCGAAGAAGACGCCGTTCATCCAGTTGAACGCCTGCATGACGAGCGGCACCGTCGTCGCCCGGCGCCCGCCGAAGATGATGGCGCTGATGGGGACGCCCTCCGGGTCTTCGGAGAACTTGCTCAGCGCGGGGTTGTTCGTCGCCGGCGACGTGAACCGCGAGTTGGGGTGAGCGGCCTTCTCGGACGACCCCTTCTTCCAGGGCTTGCCCGTCCAGTCGGTGAGCTCGTCGGGCGTCTCGCCGTCCATGCCCTCCCACCAGATGGTGCCGTCCTTCGCGAGGGCCACGTTGGTGAAGATCGTATCGTGCGAGACCGTCTCCATCGCGTTCGGGTTCGTCGTCGCGTTGGTGCCGGGGGCGACGCCGAAGTAGCCCGCCTCGGGGTTGATCGCGTAGAGCCGGCCATCCGCGCCGACGCGCATCCAGGCGATGTCGTCGCCCACCGTCCAGATCTTCCAGCCCTTGAAGCGCTTGGGCGGGATCATCATGGCGAAGTTCGTCTTGCCGCACGCGCTGGGGAAGGCCGCGGCGACGTACGTCATCTCGCCCTCGGGCGACTCGACGCCGAGGATCAGCATGTGCTCGGCCAGCCACCCCTCGCTCTTGCCGAGGTAGCTGCCGACCCGGAGCGCGAGGCACTTCTTGCCGAGCAGCACGTTGCCGCCGTACCCGCTCCCGACGCTCCAGATGGTGTTGTCTTGCGGGAAGTGGCAGATGAAGCGCCGCTCCGGGTTGATGTCGAGGGTGCTGTGCAGGCCGCGGTTGAAGTCGTTGGACTCGCCCAGCAGCTTGAGCGCCGCCTGGCCCATGCGCGTCATGATGCGCATGTTGAGGACGACGTAGGCGCTGTCCGTCAGCTCGACGCCGATCTTGGATTGCTTGGACCCGATGGGCCCCATGACGTAGGGGATGACGTACATCGTGCGGCCCTTCATCGAGCCGTCGAAGAGAGCGCCGAGCTTCTTGTAGGCCTCGGCGGGCGCCATCCAGTTGTTGGTGGGGCCGGCCTCGTCTTTCGTCGGCGTGCAGATGAAGGTCAGCTGTTCGACGCGGGCCACGTCGTTGGTGTTGCTGCGGTGCAAGAAGCAGTTCGGCAGCTTCTGCTGGTTTAGGGGCAGGAGGACCCCCTTGGCGACGCTCTCCTCCGTAAGCCTGTGTTTTTCCTCTTCAGAACCGTCGCACCACACGATGCGCTCGGGCTTCGTCAAGCGGGCCATCTCGTCGACCCACTGCAAGAGGTGCTGGTTCTTCGTTAGCGGCTTTCCAGAGGCGTCCGTCGGGGGCTGCATTCGTTTCAGGCTCCTTTAGTCTCAGCCTTTCGGTCTAACTCCATTCGAAGGTAGGCGCACGCCTCTCGTGTAGGCCGGGGCGCTCGCGGAGGATGAGCGAGAAGGCCCCTTGGCTTTGCTACGTTCACCGGCGAAACCGCGGCGCTTTTTCACGCTGCCGCAGCAGGCAATCGCGAGATGTCCATCGTTCTACACACCGGCCTGGCAATCGCCGCGGCCGTCGCGGCTCTCGCGGCCTCGGGATGCGCGACGAGCCCCCTAGGTCGACCCGCCGCGGCCCGGTCGGCCCTGTCCGGCCCCCCCTCCCTACCCCCCGTCGCCCCCTCCCTACCCCCCGTCGCCCCCTCCCCGCCCCCCAATGACGACGGCACGTCGGCGGCGGGAGGCAAGGCGGGGGTCGAGCACGCGGGCGCCCTCGAGCAGCTCAAGTCGGCGCGTCTCGCGTGGGCGATCGACCGGCAGGCGAGCCTCCGCGTGCTCCTTCCAGACGCTTCGCGCTGGATGCGGGTGACGTTCTGGGGGATGAAGAGCCTCGTCGGCTTCCGATACGGCAAGGACCACCACGCCGTCGTCGGCGCCATCGTCCTCCCGACGGCGGACGAGACGGCCCCCGGGGCATGCGGTCACGCCTTCGAGGCGTGGGCGCAGCCGTACGTGGACGCCTTCGAGGTCGCCGTCGAGCACGAGCCTCCCCGCGCCACCACGTGGAACGGGAAGATCGCCGACATCGATTCCCTCGTCGCGAAGACGGCGACGCTGGGCGTCCGTGACCAGTACGCGGTCGCGTACGGCGCCTATCCCGCCTGGCCCGGCCAGTGTCTCATTCTTGGTGTCGCCGTCCCCGCCCGCGAAGAACTCGACCGCGCCAAGGCCGTCCGCGACCGCTTCGCCACCGACGTCCTGCCCAAGGTCATCGTCACGTCGAAGATGGTGCCGAAGGACGCGTATTAGCTATCGCGACCTAGGGGCGCCACGCTGCTCTAAGGCTGATGCCGAGCCAGCTCGCGCAACGTGCTCGTCACCTTGTCGGCTTGGGGCACGCTGGCGCGCTCGAGCGCGTCGGCGAGCCCGATGCCCGGCACGTGGGCGCCGGCGAGGAGCTTGGGGGGCGCCTCGAGCTCGTAGAACAGCTCTTCGACCGTGCGCCGCAGCAGGTGTTCGCCGAAGTTCGTCACCTCGGTGTCCTCGTTGAGGAAGCACACGCGGCGCGTCTTGCGCACGCTAGCCTCGATCGCGGGCCAGTCGTACGGCGCGAGCGAACGCAGGTCGATGACTTCGACGTCGATCTGCTCCGCCGCCAGCGCCTCGGCGGCCTGCATCGCCACCGTCACGGTGCGTCCGTACGTCACGACCGTGACGTCCTTGCCCCTGCGGCACACCCGCGCCTGGCCGATCGGCACGAGCACGTCCTTGACGTCGGGCCACTCGGGCCGCCACTTCGACCGGTCGCCGAGCGGGGCGTCGATCATCTTGGAGAGGACTCGCTCGTCTTCCGGTTCGCCCGGAATCCGCTCGAAGTGCGCGCCCTTCGTGCGCAGCAGCGCCTTGGGCGCCAGGTACATGACGGGGTTCGGATCGAGGATCGCCGACAGCATCAACCCGTAGGCATCGAGTGGCGTGCTCGGCATCACGATCTTCCAGCCGGGCACGCGCGTGGCCTGCGCGTCGAACGAGTGCGAGTGGTAGATGCTGCCGCGGATTCCGCTGCCTACGGGCGTCATCAGTACCATCGGGCAGTTCCAGTCACCGGCCGACGACCAGCAAATGCCGCCCGCCAGCTTCAACAGATCCACCATGTTGAACGCGTAGTCGCAGAACTGGATCTCGGCGACGGGGCGCTGCCCTGCCAGCGCGAGCCCGATCGCCGCGCCCACGATGCCCCGCTCGTCGAGCGGCGAGTTCCACGCGCTGCGCAGGCCCTGCGTCTGCGTGAACACCCCGCCGAGGGGCGGCCCGACGTCCTGGCCGAAGATGTCGGTGACGCCGTGGCGCTCCTCGCCGACGTGGAGCGCGAGGCGGATCGCCTGGACGAGGGTGGCCACTTCAGTGCGTCCCGTTGCGCGTGACCGCCCGCGGGCCAAGGCCCTCGCGGACGACGTCCTTCTCGGCGAAGACGTGCTTCCAGATCTCTTCGCCCCGGGGCTGCGGCTCCTCGCGGACCCGCTTGCTCGCCTCGAGGAGCTGCTGGGTGTACTTGGCGCGGAGCTCGTCCATCGCGGTGCGCGTCAGGATGCGGCGCTCCTCGAGCTTTTTCTCGAAGAGCACGAGGCAGTCCGGCTCGTCGGGGACGAAGTTGGCCCCCGACGCCGACGAATGCCCGTAGAGCCGCGAGACCATCGCCTCGAGCAGGAACGGGCGTCGCTCGTGGCGGACATAGTCCATCGCCTTCTCGAGCGCCCGGTAACAGCTCTCGGCGTCGTTGCCGTCGACGACCGCGCTCTTGATCCCGAACGGCGCGCCGCGGTCGGCGATGTTGCGTTCGGCGTGCATCTCCGACGCGGGCGTCGAGATGCCCCAGCGGTTGTTCGCGATGATCATCAGGCAAGGAAGCTCGAACGACGGCCTCGAGCACCAGACGAGGCAGCTCGAGAAGTCGCCCTCGGCCGTGCCGGCGTCGCCTCCCTGCACGACCGTGATCCCCGTGCCCCCGGTGCGCCGCTGCGCGATCGCCGTCCCGATGGCCATCGAGAATTGCACCTCGATGGGCGACGACACGGGCGCGACGTTCCACTTTCTCACCGAGTAGTGGTTGCAGAAGTTGCGGCCGGCCGAATACGGGTCCGTCGCCGTGTTCTTCATCTGCCGCAGGGTGTCGATCGGCTCGGCCCCCATCGCGAGGAGCGTCGCCGTCGAGCGGTAGTGCAGGTGCAAGTAGTCGAACGCGGGACCCTGGCCCTTGTGGACGAGAAGGCCGAGCGCCGTATTGAGAGCCTCCTCGCCGGGACCGCCTACCCAGAAAAAGCCATCCCCCTGCTTGTTCATCCGGATGAGGCGCTCCTCGAGGCAGCGCGAAAGGAGCATCCGGTCGTGCAAGCGGACAAGAAGTTCCGGCGAGAGCGCGCTCTCTTCGGCGCCTCCGGGGTCGCGAGGGATGGTCGAGATCACGGACAGTTCCCCCCTCTCTTAGCGCGCCGTCGTCCTCCTCGGAAGGAGGTTGCCACATGGGCCGCGCAAGGCCCTAGAAGAGCAAACGCGAGCCCGCACTGCGTCAAGTTGCGTCATGAAGATCCGCAAAGTCGCCCGAAGCGAGCTCTCCTAAAAAGACCGGGTCGCGTTTGGTCCGAAAAGAAGGCATAGTTGAGGGTAGGGTCAAATGCCGGAATCGGGGGAACACAAGCCGGGCTGGTCGCGGGGTCCACGGGACTTGCGTGTGGACAGCTCCCCTCCCGGCGGGCTCGAAGACGCGGCGCTTCCAAGCGCACCCACGACGAGACCGGCGGCGATGAATCGCGCCCCGGGAACCAGGCCGTCGGGCCGTCCCATCACGGGCTCGCGGCCCTCGATGCGTCCGGGCGCGTCGCAGCGCCCCTCGTCGCGCCCGGGGTTCGATCGGTCGATCGTCCTCGAAGGGGAGATCGAGCGCCTCAAGATCGCCCGCGCCGAGGACGCCGACGTGACCGCGGCGATGCTGGTGCGTCTCGCCGAGACCGAACGCCTCCGCGTGGCAGCGCAGAAGCGCTGCAGCGACCTCGAGGCGGAGCTCGGGCAGATGCGGCAGCGGGCAGCCGCCGCGGAGGCGCGCCTCGAGGGGACGCGCATGACGATGACGTCCGCGGTCACCATGCTCGAAGAGCTCGAGCGCCGCGAGGAGATGGCGGGATCGATCCGGACGCGGACGCTCTCGCAGGCCCGCGCAACGCTGAAAGGTCAGGGTCAAACCGCACCCCCGCCCCCCGAGTCTCCGTTCGACGCGGCGTGGGAGCTGCCTCCCTCGGGCGACAGCGATCCCGATCGCCGTCGCTAGATCAGCCGTCCGCTATACCACGTTGAACGGGTCGCGATCCTTGAGGCTGATCGCCACGGCGACCCCCGCAAGGCGATCGGTCAAGCTCCGCTGGAGCGCGGCAAGGGCCGGACGCTCGCTCGCCGAATGCAGCGTGCACACCACGACCAGGCCCCGGTCCGCCGCTCGCAGCGCGTCGTGGTGCCGCAGCTCCCCCGTCACAAGGAGGTCGGCACCGGCCGTGACGGCGTCGGGTACGAAGTCACCGCCGCTGCCCGCGCACACCGCCACGCGCGTCACGACGCGCTCGAGGGAGCCGCCGACAAGCACGTGACGGAGCCCGAGAGTGCCCTTCAGGCGATCCACCACCACGCTCACCGTCGCGGGCGACACCGCCCCGACGCGCCCCATCCCTCGTGCCTTCGTGCCGGCGGGCAGGTGGGCGGTCGAAGTCTCGAGGGGAATCAGGTCGAAGGCAGGTTCCTCGTAGGGGTGCGCGGCGCGCATCGCCGTCACGACCTGCGACAAGCGCGCCGCCGGCACCACCGTCTCGAGGCGCAGCTCCGAGACCTCCTCGAGCCGCCCGGAGACTCCGACGGCGGGGTTCGTGCCCTCCTGGCCAAAGAACGTCCCGGTGCCCGGCGAGCGAAAGCTGCACGACGAATACCGCCCGATGATCCCGGCGCCGGCGGCGAAGAGCGCCTCGCTCAACGCGGCGGCGCGATCGGCCGGCACGAAGGTCACGAGCTTGAGCTGACGGTCCGGCGCCAGGACGCGCAGGGGATGGCGATCGAACATCCCGACCGCGTCCGCGAGCACGTCGTTCGTGCCGCCGTCGGCCGCGTCGAGCGCTGTGTGCGGCGCGTGGATCGCGATCCCCGCGCGGGCCGCCGCGTACGCGACGTCGCCGGCGACGAACCGCTTCTGAGGCGCGAAGATCGGCGGATGGTACGAGACGATCGCTTCGCACCGCTCGGCGTGCGCCTCGGCCAGGACGTCGGGCGTGCAGTCGATGGCGAGCAGCACGCGCGTCAAGGAGGCGAGCGGGTCGCCCACCAGGAGGCCGACGTTGTCCCAATCCGCCGCGAAGCGCGTCGGAGCGATGTCTTCCATGGTGCGCACCAGGTCGGCGACGATCATGATCGCGGCACTGTATCCCGACAGGCCCTAGACTGTGCGTCAGTGACGGCGCCGCAAGCCCTCGACCGCCTCTACCTCGACCACGTCGCCGGTCTCCGGAGGCGCTACGAGTCCGTCATGGCGCATCACGCGGTCGACGCCGTCGTGATCCACTCGGGCTCCTTGGCGAAGCGCAGCGCGTTCGACGATCAGTACTGGCCGCTCCGCCCCGTGCCTCACTGGCAGCACTGGGTGCCCCTGGCCGAGGCGGACTGCGCCCTCGTGGTGCGCCCCGGCGCGCGCCCGACGCTCCTGCGGCGCCTCGAGAGAAGCTTCTGGGAGAAGCCGCCGCAAGCCGAGACTTCCGCGTTCGAAGACGCGTTCGACGTCCGGCCGTTCGAAGACGCGGCCGAGGTCCGTTCCTTCGTGGGCGGGGGCGCGCACACGGCATTCGTCGGCGACAGCGCCGGTCTCGCGGCCTGGGGCGTCGAGCCCTCCGCGGCCAACCCGGCGGAGCTCGTGGCCGCCCTGGACGCCTTGCGCACGATCAAGACGCCGTACGAGATCGCGTGTCTCGCCGAGGCCAACCGCCGGGCGCGCGCCGGGCACGACGCGCTAAGGGAAACGTTCCGCCAATCCGATCGGTCCGAGCTGGATCTGCACCTCACGTACTTGCGCGCGACCGCCCAGGACGACTGGGAGACGCCGTACAAGAACATCGTCGCCGTTGGATCGCATGCGGCGACGCTTCACCATGTCGCCTATGGCCGGCTCGCGGCGAAGCGCGACGCGGAGTCGTTGCTCGTCGACGCCGGAGCGACGTGCCGCGGCTACTGCGCCGACGTAACGCGCACCTGGGTCAAGGGGCGTGGGTTGGCCGCGGCCGCGTTCGAACAGCTCGTCTCGGGCGTCGATGCCATGCAGCGGCGCCTGTGCGGCGCGGTCCGCGTCGGCGCCTCCTACGAGGCCCTGCACGACGAAGCTCACCGGCAGACGGCGGTCGTCCTCAAAGAGGCGGGCCTCGTGACGACCTCGCTCGACGAAGCCGTGGCGAGCGGCGTCACGCACGCGTTCTTTCCCCACGGCCTCGGCCACTCCCTGGGCCTTCAGACCCACGACGTGGGGTGCGCGATGCGCGCCCCGCGCCCGGACAACGCGTTCTTGCGCAACACGACGGACGTGACCGTGGGACAGGTGTTCACCATCGAGCCCGGGATCTACTTCATCGCCGACCTGCTCGAGCCCCTACGCGCCGCCCCCGCGGGCGCCGGCGTCGACTGGCACGCGGTCGACGCCATCGCCCCGCTCGGCGGGGTACGCGTCGAGGACGACCTCCACGTCGTCGGCGGCGATCCCCCCCTTCGCAACCTGACCCGCGAACACCTTCCGCTGGGCGCAGGCCT
>PLIR01000483.1 GCA_003139415.1 Myxococcales bacterium
GCGCGAGTTGATGGCAGGGTAGACCCATCGGCGGCCCTCGGCGGCGCGTGTGCCGTCAGCTCCGGCGCATCTTTGGGCCGCTCGGCGCAAGGTCCAGCAGCGAGGCCCGCGTCACGGCGCCCTCGTTCTTGAATCGCTCCGCGATCCGGGTGGTCACGGCCTCGACCTTGCGCTGCTTGTCGGCCCGTGCGTCGGGCAAGAGGGTGCGGGGCGGCGCTCCGACCACGATCCCGCTGACGCTGACGCCCGTGAGACGGACGCGGCGGTCGGCCAGCGGCATGCGCGACAAGAGACCGACCGCGGCGCGATGGATCGAGTCGGTGTCTTGCACCGGCTCGGCAAGCGTGACCCGACGCGATCGCAACGTGAAGTCGGAGTACTTCACTTTGATCGTCACCGTGTACGCGCTCGCGCCCGCGCGCATCAATCGCCTCGCGACGCGGCTCGCGTGATCGAGCAGCGTGCGCGCGACCGCCTCGGCGCCCCGCAGGTCTTCGTCGTACGTCTCCTCCGCGCCGACGGATTGGGCGGCGTGCGCGGCGTCGACGTCCCGGTCGTCCAGCCCCCGAGCGAGACGTGCGACGTGCTCTCCCCAGCTTCCGAGCACATCGACGAGCGCCTTGTCCTCGGCGCGAGCGAGGTCGCCGATCGTCGCGAACCCGAGGGCGCGCATCCTCGGGGCCGTCTTCGGCCCGATGCCCCACATGCGCTCGATGGGCAGGGGCGCGAGGAACGCCGCCACCCCGCCATCGGCCACGACCACCAGCCCGTCGGGCTTCTGCAGGTCGCTCGCGACCTTCGCAGCGAACTTGCAGGGGGCCACGCCCGCGGACGCCGTCAGTTGCACCTCCGTGCGGATGCGGGTCTTGATGGCGCGGGCGATAGTCTCGCCGTCGCCGAACAGCGACCGGCTCGCCGTCACGTCGAGGAAGGCCTCGTCGAGCGACAGCGGCTCCACCAGCGGCGTGTACCGGCGGAACACGGCGAAGACCTCGGCGCTCGCCGCCTCGTACCGGTCGCGGTGAGGGGGCACCACGATCGCGTGCGGCGCGCGGCGCAGGGCCTCTGCCATCGACATCGCCGACCGAACGCCGAAGGGCCGCACCTCGTAGGATGCCGCGAGCACCACGCCGCGCCGCGCGCTCCCGCCGACGATGACCGGCTTGCCACGGAGCTCGGGCGCGTCGCGCTGTTCGACCGACGCGTAGAACGCGTCCATGTCGACGTGCAGGATGGTCGTAGGCGGCACGGACGTGCGCCGAGGTTACTATGCGTCCAGCCTGTTCGAGCGGAGCGCGTTCTCGAGCACCTTCTGGATGAGCATCTCGTAGCTTATCCCGAGCTTTAGCGCGGCTTGCGCGAAGTCGTCTTCCTTCGCGAGCGACGGGTTCGGGTTGGCCTCGATGACGACGACCTCGCCGGCCGGGGTGAGGCGTGCGTCGATGCGGCCGAGGCCTCTCACGTGCAAGATGCGGCAGACGCGCCGCGCGATCTCGGCGAGCTTGCGTTCGAGCGCGGGGGGCATCGGATCGGCCGGGCCGTTGCGGATGCCCCACTTCTTGCGGTACGCGTCGTCCCACTTCGCCTTGGCGGTCGCGAAGCGCGGCGAATCGTCGTGCTCGGCGGCGGGCGGCTGACCGAAGAAGATCTCGCGCGGGGGAAAGACCGTGAGCCGCTTGTTGCCGAGGACCCCCATGTAAAGCTCCCGGCCGTCGACGTACTCCTCGATGAGAGCGTCGGTCTCGAGGCGATCGTGGAGGAAGCGCGCCCGCTCGAGGACCTCGTCCTCGTTCTTCGCGAGCGACGCGAGCGCGATCCCGTCGCTCGCCTCTTCGCCGATCGGCTTCACGAACGCGGGGAACGGAAAGCGGCGCAGCTTGCGAAGGGGCCGCTCACGGGTCGACACGACGAACCGCGCCACGCGGATCCGGTGGAACGTCAGGAGCTTCTTGGCGAGCGCCTTGTCCTTGCAGAGCATGAGCGCGTCCGGCCCCGCTCCGGTGTAGGGCACCTTCATCAGCTCGAGCAGGGCAGGGATGTTCGGCTCGTGGGCCCGGTCCGAGAAGAACGTCTCGCACAGGTTGAAGACGACATCGGGCTTGAACGAAGCGATGCGCTCGAAGGCGTCCTTGACGTCGTCGAAGACGGCCAGCGTATCGACTTCGTGGTCGAGCTTTCGCAAGCACGCCAGCACGTCCGCCTCCGTAGGTTTCGCCTCCTCGGTGCGCAAGGATCGCACGCTGAACGTCTGGCCTGGCGCGATCGGTCGGTGCACGTCGAAGAGGACGAGAATGCGCATCAGACCGACCGCTTGAACCGCCCGGTGTGCAGGTGATTGGTCACGAGGGACGCGAGGTAAGCGCCGACGTCGAGGCCGAGGGCGACCTCGTCGCCGCGGGCGTAGAGCCCGAGCCGCGCGCAGCGTTCGAGGAGCTTGCGGGCGAGCCCGTCCACCAGGTGCTTTCGCTGGCCCGTCCAGCGGACGGCGCTCGTAACGATCGCTTCCCTGCGCCTTCGCATGAACGCCGCGGCGGTGCCGTGCCCGAGGGGCTTGCTCCGGAAGATGAGCCGCAGGTCGGCGTCGTAGAAGTCCGGGGTGTCCTGTGCAGAGAGCTTTCGCCGGAGGGCGTAGTAGCGACGAAGGGTCGACGTGAGCCGCGAGGCGTCCGATCGAAGGCGTCCGTGTCCCCGGGGTGGGGCGACGGCGGGGGGCCGTTCGCGCGCCTCATTCATCAGGCGGTCCAGGTACTCGAGCTTCTCGATGGCCTTCCAACCGCGATAGCGCGCGCGCCACGCCTCGGGCGCCGTGGCCAGCCACACGGCGAACGTCTCGGCGAAGTCTTCGTCCGGATGCGCCTGCGCGTACCAGTTGGGCAGGTGAAGGACGAAGCTCCGGCTATACGGGCGTGGCCGGTAGGTCTCCGGGTCGTAGTCCACGTCGGGACTGCCGAAGACTTCGCGCCACTCGGGGCTCGAGGAGAATCGGTAGGCGTGATCGAAGGCGTGTCCGCACTCGTGCCGCAGGAGCTGGGCGCACGCCTCCTGCGTCCCGCCCTCGACGTCCATCATCTGCCGCAGCTCGAGTTGCACGAGCCTCGGGTGGGCCAGATAGAACGGCGCCGCGATGGCGGGTACCCCGTCGGGGCTGAACCATTCGTCGCCGAGGTAACAGAACGGCCGTAGGGCGAGGCCCCGGCTCTCCAACTCGCCGTAAAGCGCCGCCACCGCCGGCTCGAGCGCGCTGCCGGCGATGCGCACGCCCAGGTCGCGGATCCTGTAGTCCAGCAGCGCGTCGTCGCCGAGGCCGGCCCATTGAGGGTCGGCCTGCGGCGCGTTGCGCGAAGTGGTAGGCGAACCCGGTGGCGTCACGAGGCTCGTACGAGCCTACCTCGACTACTTGTTGGGCTGCGGCGTCACGCGGAGGTACGGGCGGACGGCCTTGAAGCCCTTGGGGAACTTCTGCTTGATGATCTCCGGGTCTTGAAGGGACGGGACGATGATGACGTCGTCGCCGTCCTTCCAGTTGGCCGGCGTCGCCACGGAGTGCGAGTCCGTGAGCTGAAGCGAGTCGACCACGCGGAGGATCTCGTCGAAGTTGCGGCCCGTGCTGGCGGGGTAGGTGATCGTGAGACGCACCTTCTTGTTCGGATCGATGACGAACACGGAGCGCACCGTCAGCGTGTCGCTCGCGTTCGGGTGGATCATCCCGTAAAGATTGGAGACTTTGCGGTCCGGGTCCCCGAGGATGGGGAAGTTGAGCTTTGTGCCCTGCGTCTCCTCGATGTCGCCAGCCCACTTGTTGTGGGACGTGACGTCGTCGACGCTGACGGCGAGCGCTTTGATGTTCCGCTTGTCGAACGCCGGCTTGAGCTTCGCCACGGCGCCGAGCTCCGTCGTGCAAACGGGCGTGAAATCCTTGGGATGCGAGAACAAGATGCCCCATGACTTGCCCAGCCACTCGTGAAAGTGGATGGGGCCCTGGGTCGAGTCCTGCGTGAAGTCGGGGGCAATGTCGCCGAGCTGGATGGCCATGCGGATCTCCTCGCGTTGGGGCGCAGATCCTATGTCCGTTCTAGCGGACGTCAAGGCGAGGGGGCAACGTCCGGTAGCGTTTCAGGAGGAGCGTTTGTCGGGTCTCGAGCGGCTCTTCGTGCCCCCGTACGAAGACGTGCTCGACGCGGCTGCCCGCCTGCAGCGGGTCGCCATCCCAGACAACGACGTTGCCCACGGCGCCCGGCTCAATCCGACCATATCCGGTCAATCCGAAGGCATCGGCGGGCGCTTCGGTGATCGCGCGGACGGCGGCGTCATGGTCCATCCCTTCGCGTACCGCGTTGCCCGCCCGCTGCCAAAGCAGCCGCACCTGGTGCGCCGAGAACGTCGACAGGACGACGGGGACGCCCGCCCGCCAAAGCCGCGTTGCATTGTCGGGCCGCGCGTTGAGGCGGTCGAACCGGGCGGGCAGGTCTTCGAGCGGGTCGATCACGACAGGGATCTTGCGGCGCGCCAGTTCGCCCGCCATAAGCCACGCTTCAGTGGCTCCTTCGAGGACGATCCGGAGCTTGAATTCGTCGGCGAGGGCCAGCACGACCGCGATGTCGCTCGCGCGGTGCGCCGTGACGGCGAGAGGCTCCTCGCCTCGCAAGACGGGGAGAAGAGCCTCGAGCCCCGATCGGGGCAGCGAGAGCGGCCGCGCGCCGTTGGCGTCGTACTGCGCCTTGTGAGCCGCGTAGAACCGCGCGTCGTCGAGCGCGGTGCGCAGCATGAGCCACATCCCGCCACGCGTCCCCGCGCTCTGCTCCGCGGCCAGCTCGTCGACATGGGCCCCCTGCGCGAGGACCGGGCGGACGACGCTCTCGGCGAGGCTGTCGCCCGCGAGGTCCACGAAGGCGCTCTGCCCGGAGAGCACCCCGGCCCGGGGTGCGACGACCACCGAGGTCACGCCGGATGCGCGCGCAATCGGAACGAGGATGGAGCGGGGATTGTAGCCATCGACCATGCGGAGCGCCGGGACCAGCGCACCGCGCACGTCGGTGTCGTTCGATGACGCCTCCATCTCGACGTCGACGACGCCGAGGGTCGTGTCGACGTCGATGAAGCCGGGCGTCACCACCTTGCCGCGCGCCTCGACGATGCGTGCCTTCGGCGGGATGCGCGCCGTGGGGCCGACGGCCTGCACTTTGCCTCCGGAGAGCACCACCGTGGCGTCGTCGAGCGGGGCGTGGCCGCCGGGCACGTAGACACGGGCGTGCGTGATCGCGACGGGCGCCGCGTCGTCGGCGGCGCGCGCGACGGCGGCCGTCGCAATGACCAAGAGGATGACCGCGCCGCAGAGCGATGGCGATCGGTGTCCGCCGGTGAATATCACGTGCCCTCGTCGCCCTACGCTAGCACATGCATGCGCGCGGCCTTTTCGCCCGTGGCCATCGGCCAGCGCCTGCTCGCCCACTCGATTCCGGTCCGTTGCGACCCACACCGGCGCCCGTCCAGGAGGACGGCAATCAGCGCGGATGAGTCACTGCCCACGATTTCAGCTTGAAATGTCGTGAGCGATCTGCCCGCTTCGATTTCATCGAACTAATTCAATCCTCTTTAGCTCATCGATAAATAAGCATCAGCTCAGCAATACAAACGGGTTGTGGCCGCTTTCGCCGCACTGATAAGCACGCCTATGATGAAAACATCCCGAAACATCGTGAGCGTTCTCGTCTGCTCTCTGATCGTGGCGTGCGCCCAAGGCGGGCCAGGTGACGGACAGTCCTCGCCCACGTCGCGTTCATCCTCCCCACTCGCCGTGACCGCGGCCGGATCCATCCCGAAGGGGATGCCATCGCACCTTTCCGTCGGCCTGTTCGAGAATCCCGGCGCCACGTGGATGAAGAGCAGCGGGGTCCCGTGGGACCTGCGCTACGCGTATTTCACCTACGGCTGGGCTGACAACTGGGGATACGGCTCGGACAATGGGTCGTGGGGATTGAACTTCATGACGGAGTCCGCGTCGGACGGCTTCACCCCGGCCGTCGAGTACTACTGCATGAACGGCGAGCCCGGCGGAGGCCAGGATCAATTCCTGACGAAGGCCCAGGACGCGACCACGATGGCCGAGTACTTCGGCGACTTCAAGATACTCATGCAGAATATCAAGTCGTTCGGCAAACCCGTCGTCGTCTTGATGGAGGCGGACGGTTTTGGATTTCTCGAAGAGCAGAGCAACGGCAACCCCAGCACCTACGCCGCGGTCGCCGCGAGCGGCTTGCCGGAGCTCGCCTCGCTGCCGAACACGGTAGCAGGATGGGGGCTCGCGTTCCTGCAGCTCCGGGAGGCCGTCGGCGCGTCGAACGCGGTCCTCGGGATCCACGTCTCCTCGTGGGCCAGCGGCGAAGACATCTCCTACGTATCGGTGACGACCCCCCTGCAGCCGCAGGTCGACACGGTCTACTCGTTCTTGTCCCCCTTCGGGCTGACAGCCAACCAAACGGGATCCACCTACGACGTCCTCGTCGGCGATCCGCTCGATCGCGACTCGGACTACTACCAGCTCGTCGAGAACGAGGATCGCTGGTGGGACGCGAGCGACACGGCGTCGATCGACAGCGCGAGCTTCAACCGGTACGCGGCGTGGCTTTCGGCCTGGAACGCCATCTCGGGCAAGCGGTGGGTCCTCTGGCAGATCCCCATCGGCAACTCGAACATGCTGAACGTCTGCAACAACGGCCAGCCGAGCCAGGGCTACATGGATAACCGCCCCGAATACTTCTTCGGGAGCGAGAGCGCGACCCACCTGCAGTCGTGGGCGCAGGACGGCGTCATCGCGTTGCTCTTCGGAGCGGGGGCCTCTTGCCAGAGCTCGTACGAGAACGACACGTACACGGACGGGCAGCTCTTCTTGAAGAGCCGCGTCGCGTCGTTCTACGCGGGCGGGGGATTGCCCCTCACCGGCGGCGGCAGCGCGTCGAGCAGCAGAGGATCGAGCAGCGGCGGCAAGAGCGGCTCGGGCTCGAGCAGCGGGAGCAAGAGCGGCTCGGGCTCGAGCAGCGGTAGCCACAGCAGCTCCGGCTCCAGCAGTAGCTCGAGCGGCGGTGGCAGCGCGTCGAGCAGCAGTGGGTCGAGCAGCGGCAGCCCGAGCGGCTCCAGCTCGAGCAGCAGCAGCGGGTCGAGCGGCGGTAGCTCGAGCAGCGGCAGCAGCAGCAGCGGTTCGAGCTCGAGTGGCGGCTCGACGCCGTCGTTCACGCTCGCCGCGACAGCTTCGCCATCCAGCATCGCCGAAGGCGCGACGACGACCATCAACGTCACCGTGACGGACACCGGCGCGGCGCTGTCGGACGGCATCGTCGACGTCGAGATCTACAACGCCTCCTCGACCCAAGTGGCCCAGCAGTCGTTCTCGAGCCAGTCGTTCTCGGCCGGTCAGTCCAGCACGTACTCGTACACGTGGACCGCGCCGACCACCGCGGGGACGTACACCGTCATGCTCGGCGTCTTCTCGAGCGGTTGGTCGACGGACTATGCGTGGAACAGCTCGGCGGCGTCGGTCACCGTCGCGGCAGGCGATCCGTCGGAGTACGGCTTCGAGACGGGCGGCCAGGGGTGGGCCGCCTCGGGCAGCGGGGTCGCCAGCGTCGCCACGTCGACGGCAGAGGCCTTCGAGGGCTCTCAGTCGCTCGCGGTGGGCATCGACACGTCGAGCGCGACGACGGCGACGGTCGCGGTGTCGGCGNNCGACGCCCGCGGGCGCCACGGTCACGTTCCACGTCTTCGTGCCGTCGGGCACCGACATCTCCGCGGTCCAGCCGTTCGTCCTCCAGGGCGCCTCGGGCAACTGGCTATGGACGGGCGACTACGAAGCGATGTCGAGCCTGACGGCCGGGGCCTGGAACACGCTGACCGTGGCCGTTCCAGCGAACGCAGCGACCCCGCTCTCCCAGCTCGGCGTGCAGTTCAGCACGAACGCCGCGTGGACTGGAACGGTCTACGTCGACTCGGTCTCCTGGTAAGCCCACGTCGGGGATGCGTCGGGGACCGATCGCCGGGACGCGATCGGTCCTNNCCCGGCACCCCCGAGAGCGCATGTGCTAGGTTCGCGCCCATTCGGTCCCCGTGGGCAGCCCCGGCATGATTTCGTGGCGCCCGGCGCCGTTGGTCGCCGGCTGGATGTTGGTCCTCGCGGCGTGCCGCGGAGGGCCCGGCATCGCCTACACGGACCTCACCGAGGCACGCCGGTTGACGGCGGATCTGCGCGTTCAGTTCGGCAAGGCCGCGGATGCCTCGAACCGTGCCGTCATGGCCGACACCGACGAACAGTCGGTCGCGTTCGCGCACGAGGCCGAGCAGGCGACGCAGGCCGTCGGCGGCGAC
>PLIR01000012.1 GCA_003139415.1 Myxococcales bacterium
TCTGTCAGTAGCGCGGCACGGGTCGTGAGCGGACTTTGCCCAAAGCCGGACCAAGGACGCTATCGGGCCGCCTTGCCACTGGGGGGTGTTCGCGAGAATGTCCATGGTCATGGACGTCCGCGAGCGCGTGCTCTTCGTCTACGGGACCCTCCTCTCCGGCGAGAGGTCGCACGACCGAAGACCACGTGCGCCGCCGGTTCCGTTCGAAGAACACGAGTAGCAGGACTCGACGGCGCACCGGCCTACGCCGCGAACCTACGCGCACGAAGTCTTGCCGCACGCATGTCAATGCGCTGCCGTACGGATCAGCGCGGCTTGAACGCGGCGGCGACCGCCATCCAGCACGCGTCGCTCGTGCCCGAGGGGAGGGTAGCGGCCACGTGGGAGGGTCCGGGCGCAAGCAAGTAGGGAGGGTTGTCCTCGACCAGCGCGCTGAAGAAATGGTCCAAGAGCGCGGCGTGGTACCCCGGGCCCGCGCCCATGGACCCCTGCGCGGACATAGCGCAGTTGTCCGCGAACAGCCCGACAACGAGGTCGCCATTTCCGGTGGTGACGAGTGGTCCCGTGTCCATCTCGTTCGACGCCGTGGCCGCGATGGCGCCGGCAATCCCGTCGAGCGCACCGGCCGGCGCAACCCCTGAGTACTCAAGCAGGAGCTGGGCGACCATGCCTCCGCCCGGGTCGCAGCTTGGAACCGCGAGGGTCACGGTGTTCGATCCTTCCTGGACGTCCGGCGCGTACCAGATCTGCGCCTGCTCCAGAGGGTAGCTGGCAGGAGACGTGTTGGCCTCGTGCGCCGCGAGGGACCAGGTGTTGCCGGCGGTATCGGAGACCGTCATCATCGTCGCCGGGGGTGTGGAGCAGGAGTAGCTGGCGAAGGCGGCCAGCACCAGCAGGTCGCCTGCGTTCTCGGTGAGCGGGAACTGCCAGGGGCTGCCGGAGTCGGGAATGTAATCGGTGGTGGAGAATTGGTTGACGAAGGCAATGGGGACGGCCGCCGCGCCCGAATCCGAGGCATCCTCCGACGGACCGTCCCGATCGGCGGCCTNNGGCGCGACACTCCCAGAGTCGCCCGAGCCTCCGATGGCGTTGCCACCGCAGGCGAGCACCGCCAACGGCGCGATGAGCGGCGCGATCCTCATGCCCTGGAAGCGTAGACCAAAGTCCCACCTGTCGAACCCGTCACACTCTCCCTGTTGACGCTAGAGAGATCGACGCCGGACGCGTGATCTCCCGTCATACTTCGCGGCGACGACTGGGACCCGCTCTATACGGCCCACTTCCGGACCTTGCTGCAAAGCGCAGGCGTACGACTTCGGCGATGCTGCTCAATTCGTCGCTAGAATCCCGGAATCCCTCAGCTTCTCCCCGACGGACCCAGTTTTCGGAGAGATCTTGGAGACGCCCTGGCGCGACGCCCCTCTGCCGCTGCTTACTCGCCGCACACGATGGTGGGCAGCTCGACGCTCCCCGCGTCGATCGGCGTGGCCTCACAGGCATGCGCAGAGCGGGTCCCCCGGAGTGCATTTGCAGGTCCCGTTGGGCAGCTTCGGAGGGAGTGGTTTGCCTGCCAGTTGCAGCCGGCCACCCGGCTGCGCGCTGCTCCCGGGGGGAGGCACGACGGCGTGCCCGCTGCACGCCGGGTCGGTCGGTGCCGACGATCCAGGCGGGTTGTCCTGGGACGCCGAGAGCGACGACGGTGGCTGCGGCGCTCCGGTGGTCCTGCCCTGGGACCCTCCGGTGGTCCTGCTCTGGGAGCACCCAGCGAGAGGCAGCGCAGCGACCAGGCCGACCGCGAGAAGCCGCGCGTGACCCCGCGACACCAGCGGCGCCCGGGGCTCGGGCTCGACGATCATCCGACCATCGTCGTCGAGGAGAAACGTCACGCACGGAACTTCGCCCGAGTCCCGATACGCGCGCCACAGGCGTGCCTCCGCCTCGCTCGCAGTCATCTCCGAGAGATTCATGACGTTCTTCTGGCATCGGTCGCAGAACCGCTGCTCGTCGCCCCCGGTCATGTTGTCCCACGGCGTGTCGCAAGTCAGCGTCGCCTTGTCGTCGGCGATCTGATCGAGCCAGCCTTTCTTGTTGGGGGGCATCCGCATCGGGACGAAACCTTCCCCCACGACCGCGGGCCTATCGTCAAGCCGCCTCAGACGCGATCGCGGAGAGACGACGGTACCCGGCGCCGCGGGGGCCGTCCATGGCCGCGAAGCAACGTCGGCGTCAGCAACGGCGCCCGCCCGACAGGGTGCTGCTACCCCGCGGCGAGTCCGCGCTACGCTCTGGCGAGTATTTGGGGCCGCCGGCGTTCGCACCGGATGGCTCCGTCTGGGCCGGATTCGTCAGCTTGGGACGCCCGCGAGACAGTGTCGTTGCGCGCCTGAGCGCGTTCGGCGCCACCGAGGTGAACGATGAGTGAGCGATCCCGGTCCGATGCACGAGCGTCTCGTTTCGATGCCCGAGCGCGAACAGCCCTCACCCGCCCGAGAGCTCACGCCCAGACGACTTGCAGTCACACTCTCTGTGCAGGCCTGGCCTCGGGA
>PLIR01000181.1 GCA_003139415.1 Myxococcales bacterium
CCGCTTCGCGGACCGCCGCGTCGGGGTGGCGCGCGGCGGCGTCGCTCAAGGCGGGCAGTGACGTGCGGCTCCCGCGGTTTCCGAGGACGAGGGCCGCGTTGCGCGCCAGCCCTGCGGCGCCCGCTCGCTTGAGCGGCGTGCCCTCGAGCAGGGCCCTCCAGCCTGCCTCGTCCAGGTCCGGCGACAAGATCTGCTCGAGGCGCACGTCCGCCCAGCGTGGCAGCGGCGCGAAGGGGTCCCCGTCGTCGGCAGCCAGTGGGGCCCGCGCCCCCGTCCCGGCGTTGAAGGGGCACGCGCTCTGGCAATCGTCGCAGCCGAACAGGTGCTCGCCGATGCCCTCGCGCAGGTCCGGGTCGACGTCGCCCTTCGTCTCGATCGTCAGGTAAGAAATGCAGCGGCGCGGATCGAGGACGAAGGGCGCCACGAACGCCCCCGTCGGGCACGCGTCGAGGCAGCGCGTGCATGACCCGCAGCGCTCGGCGATGGGCGCGCCCGCCGCGAGGGGGAGCGTGGTGACGACCTCGCCCAGAAGGACCATCGACCCGAGGCCCGGCACGATGACGAGGCCGTTCTTGCCGACGAAGCCCAGCCCCGAGCGCGCCGCCCACGCCCGCTCGAGCACCGGCTCCTCGTCGCACAGCGGACGCGCCTGGACGGGGTGCTCCGGAGTGCCCAGCGATCGCACGAACTTGGCGAGGCGCCGGACGCGGTGCCGCAAGAAGCCGTGGTAGTCGCGCCCGCGCGCGTACCTCGCGATGTGCGCTGCCGTACCCGCGTCCGCGTCCTCCTCGGGCGGCCGCTGGTAACGGCGCGCAACGCAAATGACACTTCGGGCGCCGGCGAGGATCGCATCACCGTCGAGGCGTGCGCGCGCCGGTCCGTTCGCCGCGAGATACGACATCTCTCCGTGCATCCGGCGCGCGATGAACTCTTCGTAGCGCTCCATGTCTCGATCGAGGCTCACGTCGGCGCGCGCGATCCCAACCGCGTCGAACCCAAGCGATCGAGCGTGCGCACGGACCCGCTCCGCGAGGGCGGTTGCGCCTCCATCATGATCGTGAAATGAGACGTCGGACCCGGGCATCGCGCGGACACAGAGGGTGTATGGTCGGGCGGCGTCGATGGCAACGGTGAGCGGAGGGGCACTGGGGTCAAGCCTCGGCGTCGAGCCGGACGCCGACCCCGAGGCCAACCCCGAAACGGGGGCGACACGCGACACCCTCTTCGGGGGGCGGCTGCTCCTCTTTCAGCCCGCGCGAGGGACGGGCTACCGCACCAACGTCGACGCGCTGCTGCTCGCGCGTTTCGCGGCGGCGACGCGCACCGCCGCGGTCGCGTTCGACCTCGGCGCGGGCAGCGGGGCCGTGGGGCTCACCCTGCTGCGCCTCGGGGCGGCCCGCCACGTCGTCTTCGTCGAGATCGACGACGTCACCTCGGCGATGGCGCGGCGCAACCTCGAGGCGAACGGATGGGCCGACAGCGGCGAGGTCGTGCGGGGCGACGTGCGCGACATCGCGCGCCTTCGCCGCGGAGAAGCGCAGCTCGTCGTCTGCAATCCGCCCTACACGGCGCCTGGCCACGGTCGCGTGTCCGCCGTGGAGGCCACGGCCCGCTGCGGAGACCTCGGCGCCTTCGTCCGTGCCGCGCGGCAGCTCGCCGGGCGGCGCGCGCGCGTGTGCTTCGTGTACCGCGCGCACGAGTCCGCGGCGCTGCTGGCGACGCTGGCCGCCGAGGGCCTGCACGGCAAGCGCATGCGCTTCGTGCACGGCACCCAGCAGGCGCCCGCGCGCATCGTCCTGGTCGAGGCGCACGCGGGCCGCCCGGGAGGCTTGTTCGTGCTCCCGCCCCTCATCGAGCGCGAAGCGGGCGAGTACACGCCCGAGATGGAAGACTTGCTCGAGCGCGAGTGAGCCCCGCGCCTCACCTCGCGCCGAGCAGGCGATCGAGGGCGATGGCGCACGCCGAGCGAACGCTGAGGTGGTTGTAGTAGCCGCGGCCGCCGCGGATCGGTTCGAGCAATGCGTCGGCGCCTTCGAGGACGGGCGGAGCGAGGCCCCAGCCCGTGCCGAAGACGATCAAGACCGCCCTGCCCTCGTCGTGGCCGAGGCGCTCGCGGGCCTCGGCGAAGGAGAGCGACGGCCCGAGCGCGCGCGCCGCCGTGACCCAGACCTCCACGCGATCCCGGCCCCCCAGCGCGGCGACGGCTTCGTCGAGCGTCTCGACGACGCGCAGCAGGCCGAGCGCCTCGCGCCGGTCCGGAATGCGCCGCGCGCTCGACCCGTCGGTCCAGTGCTCGCGGATCCGGTGGACGAGGCTGCGCTGCGCCTCGATGGGATGCACCAGAAAGTAGTCGCTGGCGCCGTAGGTGCGCGCGCTGCGGGCAAGGTCGTGCACGTCGAGGTTGGTGACCGCGGTGGTCACCACCGCCCCTTTGCCGTCGAGGACGGGGTGGTGCACGAGCGCGACCGCGCAGCGCCTCACGGGTCGTCCTCGTCGCGGCCGTCGGGCCCCTCCCCGGCCTCCGCGCGAAAGCGCTCCCACAGGTCCGGGCGGCGCGCGCGCGTCCGCTCGATGGCCCGTGCTCGCCTCCACTTGGCGATCACCGCATGGTTGCCTCCCTGCAGGACCTCTGGGACGCGGGCCCCCCGGAACTCGACCGGCCGCGTGTAGTGCGGGTACTCGAGCAGGCCGCCCGTCGCGGGGCTGTGCGACTCGTCGATCGTCGACGCCTCGTTGCCGAGCACGCCGGGAAGGAGCCGCGCGCACGCGTCGACGATCACCATGGCGCCCGCTTCGCCGCCCGTCATGACGAAGTCGCCGATCGAGATCTCCTCGGCGACGTGCTCGCGCACGCGCTCGTCGAAGCCCTCGTACCGGCCGCACACGAGCATCACGGCGTCGCGCGCCGCGATCTCTTCGACCTTGCGCTGATCGAGGACGCGACCCTGCGGGGTCAGAAGGACACGGTGGGCGCGGACCTGGCCCGGCGCGTCGGCATCGAGCGACTCCATCGCCGGCACCAGCACGTCGACCCGCATCACCATCCCGCTGCCCCCGCCGTAAGGCGCGTCGTCGACGCTCCGGTGCTTGCCAAAGCCGAAGTCGCGCGGGGAGCGCAGGCGCACGGCCATCTGCCCGCCGTCGATCGCGCGACGCACGAAGCTCGCCTCGAGGAAGCCGCCGAACATCTCGGGGAACAGCGTCAGGACATCGAAGCGCACGTCACTCGCGTTCCACGCCGTCCATCGTCGCCAGCGTAACCGTGCCCCCCTCGACGTCCAGCGCCCGCACCACGGCGTCGACGAGCGGCACCTCCCAGGGGCGGCCCCCGTCGCCCGCGTCGACCACCAGGACGTCGGTCGTGGGGTACGAGCGCATCTCCTTCACGCGCCCGAGCTCTCGCGCCTCGCCCGTCCCGTCGTCGACGACGACGCGCGCTCCTTCGACGTCGCACGCGTAGAACTCGCCCGGCTCGAGGGGTGGGAAGTCGCGCCGGCGCGCGCAGATCTTGGCACCGCGAAGCTCGTCGGCGCGATCGCGATCGTCGACGGAGTAGAGCTTCATCAGGATGGCGTCGTCCGCACGACGCGCGGCGTCGACGCTCACCTCTTGCTCGTCGCCGTCGGCGAACCGGACGAGCACCTCGTCGAGCTCGAGCAGCAGCGCGCTGTCACGGTTGTACGGCCGCAGGCGGACCTCGCCGCGCACGCCGTGAGGGCGGGCGACCTCGGCGAGGGGCACCCACGCGTCCGCCGCGATCACCGGCGACCCCCGCCGTCAGTCGACGATGTCGAGGTGCGCGCGGGTCCCAAGCTTCTGGGAGAGCGCCGAGAGGAGCGTGCGCATCGCCTGCGCCGTGCGCCCTTCTTTGCCGATGACCTTGCCGATGTCGACTTGCGCGACGCGCAGCTCGATGACGGTGTTCTGGTCGCCGGCGACCTCGGACACCTCGACCTGGTCGGGGTGATCGACCAGCTCCGTCGCCATGGCACGAACGAGTTCTTTCAGCGGCATCGACGCTCCGGTCCCCGCTTCGGTCACTTGGCGGCGGGCTCGGCCACCGCCGCTCGTGCCTGCCTCTTGATCAGTTGATCGAGCGTGGCCGAGGGCTGCGCGCCCTTGCTGCGCCAGTACGCCAGGCGGTCGGCGTCGATGGCGAACTCGGTCGGCTCGCTCGTCGGGTCGTACGTGCCGATGTTCTCGAGGAAGCGGCCGCCATTGGGGCTGCGGTGGTCGGCGACGATGATGCGGTAAAAGGGCCGCTTTTTGGCGCCGATGCGGGAGAGGCGAATGTGAACTGCCATGCTGGGAGGCGCGGAAGGTACGAGCCGAAGGGCCCGTCGTCAAGTCTGACCCTACTGGAAGAACACGTACGTCAGTCCCTGGGACACCGAGGGCCAGTTGGGGATCTGGAGGGTCGTACCGTTGAGGTCGACCTCGACGAAGGCCGGGGGCGACGACGGCACGAAGATGTCGGTCCCGCGCAAGAACGGGATCTGGCCCGAGGAGTACAGGCCCACCGAGCCGCCCTCGGTTTTTCCGTCCTTGTTGGCGTCGTACATGAAGAGGCCGACGGTGACCGTCTGCCGGTTCGCGTCGTCGCCGTTCAGGGCCTGGAAGCCGTTGACCGTCAGGCTATCGCCGAGGTCGTAACGGAACGCGCCGGGCGCGTGGCGAGCGACGATCGTCGTCTCGCTGTTGTCGTTGAGGCCGGTCACGGGGGTCGTCGCGAAGGAAGCGAGTGGATTTGTCGACGGGACGAGGAACCTCAGCCAGTAGTCGGTGCGCTTGAACGGCTGGAAGTAGCTGTGACCGATGACGCCGCCGTCGGGGCCGACGCCACGGAACTCGTACGGCGTCAGGCGCTTGCCCGTCCAGGGGCCCATGATCCCGGCGTCGCCGATGGGGAACGACGCGACGGGCATGCCCCCGTCGTCCTGCGGCGTCGTCAGCTCGTACACCTCGAGCGTCCCTCCCGGCGGCACCGCGTTGTCGCCAAAGGTCTCCGACTTGCCCGCGAGCGTGACCGCGGGGTCGCCGCACTGGATCGTCGTGTACTGCGGGTACTCGCCGTCGGGGCCGCCGTCGGCCCCCTGGTGCAAGTACTGCCAGATGGCGACGAACGTGTCGGTCGAGCCGGCCACGCCGAAGTGATCCTGCGTCTCGAGGAGCACCGTCCGCTGGGCGCCCGTGACCCCGATCGGGCCCGCGATGACGTCCCCGGCGGAGGCGATGCTGAGCGTCGGCACGCCCGCGGCATCGGGGGGGCCGGGCGGGGCCGCCTGGGGCCCTCCTGCGAGCTGGACGTAGTGTGCCACCTTGGCCGCGTGCCCCGGGTCCTGCAGGTAGACGTAGTCCTGGAGGGCACCCTGGGAGTGGCCCATGAGATCGACCTGCGTGAAGCCCGTCTCCGCCAACACGGCGTCGATGGCCTGGTCGATCGGCTCGCCCGCGGCGTCGACTGGCCCGTTGAAGCCGCCGCCCGTCAACCCCGTGCCGACCGCGATGAGCGAGTCGTAGTCGATCGAGATGAATCGATCCGGGCAGTAGCCGTTGCTCGCGAACAGCAAGGCGACGTTGGCGATGTTGTCGCCCGATCCGTAGGTCCCATGAACGAAGACGATGGGCCGCTGCGATTTGTCGCACGTCGTGTCGCTCACGACCACGGGGCACTCGGCGTCGGCGGAGGGCGCGGCCGCCTCCGCGGTCGACGCGTCGACCGTCGTCGCGCCGGATGCCGCGTCGGGCGGAGCGGGTGCCACCGTCGGCGGGCTGCCCCCATCCCCGACGCATCCTGCAACCCCCGCAAGAACCGTCGCAATCGCAACCAGCTTGTTATTGGTCATGGCCCCTCACCGAGTTCCGCCCGCCCGCGCAGGGGCATCTCTACCGCTCCCCCCGGGGGTGGCAATGATTTGCCCATTCTTTCAGTCGAAACGGATTTCTCCGGCGTTGCGCCGATGACCGCGCCCCTTCTCTTCCCGCTCGTGGCGGCGTGGCGGCTCTCCATCCCGGATGCAGTTTCGCATGCAGGTGCATCTGCGAGCTTGAGAGATGGGCGTGCAGCGTGGAGAAACGCTCTATCGAGGCTCGTCGGAGGCGCAAAGGGGCAGAGAGGGCGTGCTGCGTGACGCTCTCGTGTCGTTCCGAGCGTGAGAAACACGCCGTGCGACGGCACCGGCGATCATGCGAGACCGAAAGATGCGCGTGCAAGCCATGCAGAGGCACCTGTCAGCGATGCACACGCCCGTGTCAGCCAAACACAGGCATCTGTCAGCGACGCACGCGCCCGTGTTTGCTTCGCACATGCGCGTGCGAGCCAGGAATGCGGCCGGGTAAACCGGACGTGCCACCGTGTCGGCCAAGGAGATGCCTCGCTCGGGCACGTCGGAGCGCCTCCGTCCTCCACCCCCACCTCTCTGGGCCCAACACGACGGACCGCACACGCCCTCGCCCGAGCGCGCGCCCGCGCTCGAGCCCACGCCCGCCCACGAGCCCACGCCCTTCCTCACCCGTTGACGCTCATCACCCGCGTCAGCCTGATCATCATGGGCACGTGCAGCAAAGCCCCGTACGCGTGGAGCCGCCCCGAGCGCATCATGGAGAGCAAGTCGCCCATCGTACGCACGGCGGCCTGGTCGCGCGGGTCGGGGATCGGCAGGCCCAGGCGGGTCATCAGCGGCACGTTGGAGAGCGCGATGATCCCGTCGGAGGGCCCGCGGATCGTGACGTCGGGAATGCCTACGATGCCGTCGTGGACGGTGAGGCGGCCCCGGTCGAACACCAGGGTCAGCGCGACGTCGGCGTCGTCCGCCACGATCGACACCCGGGCGTCGAGGGCCGCGAAATCCGCGATCTTGTGCGGCTTCGCCTCGAGGTTTTGCCGCAGAAGGTCTGCGAGCATGATGGCGAGGCCATTGTCGCCGGCGCTGGGAGCAAGCACGACCTCGGGCACGGCCTCGCCTCTTATCACGCGAACGTCGCTGGCGGGGCGGCGCGAAATGGGTTACATCCCTTCTCGCATCATGAAACCGTTTTTCTGCGCGCCCGACTTTTATTGGCCCGCCCCGCCGCGGCGCCAGAGGTCGACCTCGTAGAAAAGCCCTTTCGTTTCTGAGGTCCCGAACCCCTGGTCGCCGCGAAGGCAACCGGGGGTTTTCGTTTTCTGGAGCACTGGAGCACTCTCATGCGACCGACCAGCGATCTGAACGTCCTCGACACGCAGCTGCTTCGCAGCCCCGACGCGATGAAGGCCGAGATGCCCATCACGCTCCGCACGGCCGATGTCGTCTACCGGGCGCGCGAGGAGATCCGCGCCGTCTTGCGCGGGCAGGATGCGCGCCTGCTCGTCGTCGTGGGGCCGTGTTCGGTGCACCACCCAGCCGCTGCCATCGAGTACGCCGAGCAGTTCCTCGCCATGCGGCGCCGCTACGAGGACGACTTGCTGCTCGTCATGCGCGTCTACTTCGAGAAGCCTCGCACGAGCCTCGGGTGGAAGGGCCTCATCAACGATCCG
>PLIR01000378.1 GCA_003139415.1 Myxococcales bacterium
TCGAGTCGCGGCGCATCGCCTGGCAGTCGAGCCCGGCGAGGGCCTGGGGATGCGTCACACAAGGAAGCACGTACACGGCACCGCGCCACCGGCACAGGACGGGCAGCTCGCTCGCGAGCACGTCCGCCAAGACGGCGACGACGAAGACGGCCGCGAGCACCATCGCCGCGAACCGGGCGGCGCGGCTTCTCGCGAGCCGCGCAAGCGCGATCCGTGTCGCGGTCACGTACGGCGCTGCAGCGCGGCGCGCTCCCTTCATCGACGCCCGAATCACCGAAGGCGGCGGGTCGCTCTCGACCTCATCCTGCACAGCGTCCTTGTCGCGGTCGCGCGCTACCTTCTCGTCGTTCACGCCCTTCTCCCACGGCGGCTCGCGAACACTTCACGGACGCGCGGATCGAGGGCTCCGTGCAGGATGTCGGTCGCGACGAGGCTCAGGATGACGGTTGCGGCGGCGGCCAGGATGACAGCCATCAGCCACGCCGAGTCGTGAGCCTCGACGGCGCGGACCGTCTCGAAGCCGATCCCCGGGAGCGCGAACACTTCTTCGACGACGAGCGCGCCGCCGAGAAGGGCGGGGATGTGCAGCGCCGCGATCGACAGGGTCGGCATGATCGCGTTCCGTAGCGCGTGCACGACCAGCACGCGCCAGCCCGGGACCCCCTTCGCGCGCGCGGTCCGCACGAAGTCCTGTCCTACGACGTCCAGCATGGCGGCGCGCTGCCAGCGCGACGTCGCGGCCAGCGAGCCGACGGCGAGCGCCGCCACCGCCAGCGCCACACGGGCCCCGCCCAGGTCGAACGCCCCCGCCACGCGCCGCAGGAGCTCGGCGACCGCGAACGTCGGGGTCGCGTAGAGAAGGAACACGACCGCCGAGCTCACGACATCGAATGTCCCGCCGCGCCACCAGGCGCCGAGCGCCCCGAGGGGGATCGCCGAGGCCCAGCTCACCAGCAAAGCCAGCCCGCACACCAGAAGCGTGATCGGCGCGTGCGACCGGAGCTTCTCCTCGATCGGTTCCCCGTCGATGGCGCTGAGCCCGAGCTGGCCGCTGCTCGCGCGCCGCAGCCACTTGCCGTAGCGCGTCTCGCTCACGACGGCGACGATGCGCCGGGCCCCGTCGAGGACCACGAACTCGGTCGCGTGCACGAACCACCACTCGCGCCAGTCGGCCACCGCCCGGCGTAGCTCGGCGGCCGTCGCGTCCGTGGCGAGGACTGGCCCGCGACCGGTCGCGTGGCGGGCGATGCGCGTCAGGCGCGCGAGCGCCTGCCCGTCCGTGGTCGTCGCCATCGCGTGGATCACCTCGGGCAACGCAAAAGTGTCGAGCGCCACGAGGTCCTGCTCGCGCAGGTCGCTGCCGTGGTTGAGCAACCGGGTCAGGGTGCGATCGACGGCGGTGCGTGCGTAGTCGAGCGAGCGATCGTCCCAGAAGCGCGTCCAGAAGAGGGCCGCCGCTTCGGGCTGCGCGACGTCTTCTCGCGCGGCAAGCCCCATTCGCTCGGCGACCGGAGCGAGGGCCACAGCCACGCGACCCCGCGCGTCCGGCGGCAGAGCCTCGAGCGAGGGAAGAACATAGGGGAGCGCCGCCCCGCCGAGTCGCTGCAGCTCGTCGGTGCCCTGGTGCGCGCGTGCAAGGACGTCCGATGGGGCCCCCGGATCGCCCGCTGCCACCCGCGCGACGGCAGCCCGCGCCCGCGACCGTACGTCCTGCGGACTGCGGTTCACGAAGCGGGGTAGCTCGGAAAAGCTGGAGCGCCGCACCTCCACCGCTCGCGCTCGATCCGCTCCGCCTACTCCTGCGCCGGTCCCTTGCGGCGGCGGGCCATCGGGCACGAGCGTGGTCACGAAGAAGAGCACCAAGCTCGTGGCCGCCAACGTCGGAATCGACCACAGGATGCGGCGGAGGGCATAGCCAAGCATCTTCTTGCGTTATCGCACGGCTCGTCGTGGAACCTTCGCTACTATCGCCGAGTATGCCCGCCGACGACCTGCGCGCACTCGCTGAGCGCTGGATCGCCAACGACCCGGATTCCGCTACGAGGGACGAGCTGCGCGCTTTGCTCGCCCGGCCGGAGATCTCCGTAGCCGACCGGGCCTCGCTCGAGGACCGCTTCGCCGGGCCGCTCGCTTTCGGAACTGCCGGCCTGCGGGGCGTCATCGGGGCGGGGCCCAATCGCATGAACCGCGCCGTCGTGGCGCGCGCCACGTGGGCGCTCGCGCGAGTCTTGCTCGAGGCGGTGCCCGACGCCGTCGAGCGCGGCGTCGTCGTGGGCGCCGACGCGCGACGGATGAGCCGCGAGTTCGCCGAGGATGCCGCGGCGATCCTGGCGAGCGCAGGGCTGCGCGTCGTGCTGTTCCGGTCACCCGTGCCGACGCCGCTCGTGGGCTTCACGGTCAAGCGCCTCGCCGCCGCCGCTGGCGTCGTCGTGACGGCGAGCCACAACCCGCCCGAGTACAACGGCTACAAGGTCTACTGGCAAAACGCCGCCCAGATCGTGCCACCCGTCGACGCCGCGATCGCCGCGGCGATCGAGCGCGCGCCGCCCGCCGTGCAGATCGAGCGGCCGACGTTGGACACCCTGCGCGCGTCGGGCTGGGTCACGGACGCGCCGGCGGATATCGAGAGCGCCTACGTGAGCGCGATCCGGGATCTCGCCGTCCATCCTCACGAGGGCGACCGCACCCTTGGCATCGTGTACACGCCGCTGCACGGCGTGGGCGACGCTCTCGTCCGCCGCACCCTCGCCGAGGCGGGCTTCACGGACGTCCGCAGCGTCCCGCAGCAGCAAGCCCCCGATGGTGCGTTCCCCACTGTCGCCTTTCCGNNCGACGCCGACCGCCTCGCCGTCGCCCTACCCAACGCCGGGGGCCGGGGGTTCCACGCGCTCACCGGCAACCAGGTCGGCGTGCTGCTCGGCCACTACCTGCTCACCGAGCGTGCTCCATCAAAGAGGCCACGCGCCGTCCTCGCCTCGATCGTCTCGACGCCGCTGCTCGGCCGCATCGCCGC
>PLIR01000168.1 GCA_003139415.1 Myxococcales bacterium
GATGCCTTCGGGCGTTGAGCACATCGCGATCACGTTCGCGATCGAGAGGGTGGGCGACCAGACGACTTTCAAGGCTGGAAGCGCTTGAGGATCCGGCTCCGCACCTGCTCGTGTTCCACGCCGTGGCCCGCTCGAAGCGATGCGAGGGCCTCGATGAGGCCTTCCTCTTCTTCCGGTGACAGGAGCGGCACCGCATCGACCGGAGCGACGACGTAGTCGCCAGCCGGGAGGCTGCGCAGCGCCTCGGGGAGGTCGCTGCCGTTCCAGTGGATGACCGCCACGCCCTAAGAGTAGTCCAGTGGGAGCTCCGCGGCGAGCTGGCGTTACCAGTCAGCCGACGCGCCAATGTCTTGCTATTCGGCAGCGCGGATCTTGTACTTCAAGCGGATCGGCGGGGTCGGCTGTGCTTGACGAGCAGGCGAGCCATGAGGACTTCACCGTCCTCCTCGGTTCCGGCATCCTGGCGATCGCGGCGGTCGAGCTCCTCGGCCATCCATTCGGGAAGGGGGCCTTCGTGAGCCTCGACGGCCGCCAGCTCCTCGGGGCGCTCCAAATTGTACGCGATTCTGCCGTGAGCGGAACGCACTCACGATTCGGGCCGCGAAGGCGCGTTCTGTTGACTGCTTGACGGCACGTCCCCGCTTCCTCTTCTTACCCGCAGGCGCGTCTCGTTGGCCGGATCGCTTCGAGCTACGCAAGGAGACGTTCGATACGGGTGCGCAGCGGGGCGAGCTCCACGCGAACGACGTTCCAAACGATGGCCAGATCGACGCCGAAATAGTCGTGGATCAGCCGATCCCGCATTCCTGCGATGGCCCTCCACGGGATATCGTTGCTCGCTTCGCGCGTCCCGGCTGAGACCCGTTTCGCGGCCTCTCCGAGGATCTCGAGGCTTCGGACGACGGCGTGCTGCGTCTTCTTATCTGCGAGGAACGCCTCCTCGCCGTCGCTCGTGAATGCCGCGATGTCGTCAATGGCGTCGCGCATGTGAAGGAGGTAGACGCGGTCGTCCTTCACAACGCGACGGCCTCGGAGACGATGCGCGCCCGCAGGTAAGGGCTCAGCGCAGCGTCGGTGACGACGTCGACGCGTCGGCCAAGTGTGTCGCCAAGCTCGTCGCCGAGCGCGCAAAGATCGAAGAGACTACGCCCTGGTTCGAACCGGACGAGCACGTCCACGTCGCTCGTCGCCTGCTCCTCGCGCCGGGCCACCGACCCGAACACGCGCACCTGCCGCGCACCATGGCGTGCTGCAATGGCAATCAGCCGATCGCGGTCGCGTCGTAGATCGTCCAGCAGACTCACGATGCCAAGCATAAGCGCGGCGGCGCTGCGATGCCACGAGGCGTCACGCGGCGCCTCGGCGGCCCATGCGCGGTACCAGGGTCGGGCCTGACGACCCGCACGACCAACGAGCATCCCGGGCCCGCGCGTCTCCAAGTTCGTCTCCAAGAACCGGGTCGACGGCGGGGGAAGTCAGTGGACTGGAGAGGACTGGGCGCTCGGCCAAAAGCGCCGAGATTGTCGAACCTTAGCGACGAAAGAAGAGCGGCATCGCCTAGTTACGAAATGCCGCCTGCCAAGGTTCGAAACCTATCGCGCCTACAAGAAAATCCCTTCTTTTAGGCTAGATCGTCGCTCGCCGAGAGGGTGTTTACCCGGGGGTTTACTCGGCGGCGGCAAGCGGCGCGGGCTAAGGTCGCCCCGGCCCTCGCGAGGTCGCGAAGGCCATCGACCCCTCGGTGACCCAAGCATCCCCTGCCTGGCGGGGGTCGCTACGGCTGGGCCTTGGAGTCGGTCTTCAGTAGACCGTACACCGTCTCCGACAAGCTCGAACCAGGGCCCGCGAGCCGCTTCGCCTCTTCGAGTGCTCGCCTGTACGCCGCGCGACCCTCAGGGGTCGAATTGATGCCGAGCATCCGGCCGATCTCCTTGGCCTCAGCAAGCTTGGTCATCGCCTCTTCAATGCTCATGCACCCAAGTTNNCCATCATCGAGTCCTGACGAGTAACGCATTTGTCGCAACGTTACTTCTCGGTTCGCTGTGCGGCAGAAACGGTCTCGCCGCAACGCCGGACCCATCGGTCCCCACGGGCTGGACGCGGGTGCCCGGTGCCATCATTCGGCAAGACTGCGTACACTTCATTCCCAACGGTGCAGCCGTTGACGGAAACGACAACGTTCACCGTCAACGGTTCTCTTGCGGCTCACTTCGATGCTTGCCCCGAAGCCCCGAGAAGTACCCGGCGCCAACCAAGTGATGCGGGCCCCGAGCCGACGCCAAGTGGTGGCGGGTGGGTTTCCTCCATCTGGGAAAGCGCGCTCGGCGGTTTGACCATCTCGCTTTTGGAAGGCGAGTGGACTGTACCCCCCGTCCCACAGGAAGCATACCCCGAGACTCTATATGTTTGGCTCGGAATTGAGCCTAATGCACAGAATCAGGTTCTCCAGCCTGTATTGGCTTTCGGTTCGGTCTCCGGATACAACCTCAGTGGCCAAACATTTTCTTACTATAATGACCAGAGTTGGTACATGGTCACGGTCCTCGCGAACGCGAGCAATAACTACTACTATAGCCCTCCCGAAACCGCAGGTTCCGGAGACGTGTTCTACGGCCAGGTCTGGCAAACGGCCGCATCAAGCGGTACGAGCACGCCATTTGAGCAAGTTGCGTAGCAGATTGTCGATCTTGACGGGGCTGCCGATGCCGCGTGTGTCATTCCGGCAAGTGCGAATGGCGGCGGTTGCCAACCGCTCGATGAGGGTTGTCCCCCGTCCTACCCCGGCTACGGGCTGGTGTGTACGGGAGCAACGGCAAGTCCGGCCGAGTCGCTCGGATGCTCCGAAACACCTACCCCCGCCAATCTTCTAACGGTGGTTCACTATTGTTGCCCCTGCCAGTGAGACGGTCGCGGCGCCTACCCTTGTGCGCGGCCCTCACGGCTCACCCGGCGTTCCGAGGTTGACGGCGGGAGCATGCTCGCCAAGTTTTGGCGATCTTGCCCCCGGACCGTTTACCCGCATCTTTACTCGCCGGGGGTCAATCCGGGTCAGTTTGGGTCAGTCCCGGTCAGCTCGGAGCCCGATCTATGAGGGGTCCTAAGCTGCCGGAATAGCGACGGATCGCGACGTTCGGGCCGAAACCAAGGGGTCCGGGGGAGAAGCGCCCTGATACGTTCGAAACCTATCGCGCCTACAAAGAAATCCGGCGAAGCAGGTCGTTCCAGGGGTAGAACGACCGGCCGAAGCGGAAGTGACGGGGCGGCGCCGGCTGCTACGGCCCTCTGGCTTCATCACGATGGCGATCGTGAGTTCACGCAACAGGCACGATGCCGTCACGCGTGGCCGACCGATTTCCGGGTACCTCTGCCAAACCAACGGTTTGGGAGGCACATCAATGAGACGTCGGATTGCGATTGCTGGCAGCGTGGCGTGCTCCGCGGGTCTGCTCTGGGTCACCGGCTGCGGGAGCAGCGGGGGTGGTAACAACAACGAGCCCGAGGACGGCTCGACGACGGACGGCACCGCCACGAGCAGCTCGGGCGGGTCGTCCGGGTCGTCGAGCGGCGGCTCGTCCGGCGCGTCGAGCGGATCGCAGGACGGCTCGACCGACTCGACCGTGGGATCCAACGACGGCGGTACCGACGCCACCACTCAGGGTAGCGAAGGCGGCGCGAGCGAGGCGGGCTCCGAGGGCGGCACGAGTGGGAGCGACGCGGGAACGGACGCCTCCGACTCCGGGGCCAGCGTTCTGGCTTCAAACTCGCTCGTCATCAGCAGCACGACCTACAGCAACACGCAGGGCGCCGTCGCGTCGCTGGTCGTCGGTACGGCGCTGCCGAACACGGACACCGCGACCACCCCGGCGATCGCGGGCAACGACTACGTCAACGTGTGGAACAACGCCACGGTCGACGGCAGCTTCGGCATCACCTCGCCGATCACGCTGACGGACATCAACCCGGCCAACGGTCAGGTGCTCAGCACCATCTCCGTGCCCCAGGTGGTCACGAGCTTCTCTTCGAAGTCGGAGTTGGGCCTCCACTACGTGACGGATTCGAGCAGCGCCCCGCACATCGTGTTCGGCGGCTACGCCGGCGCCGGAGTCNNCGAACGCCGACGCCGTCCCCGGGCAGGACCCGACCAACCCCGTGACCTTCGCCTTCGGCTCGAGCTACGCGTTCGCCCGCACGATCGTGTCGATGGATGTGCTGGGGAACTTCACCTATACGCCGACCATCGCCTACGGTGGCGATAACATGCGGGGCGCGCTCCTCGCAGATAACGGCCTTTACTACACGGTCGGCAACTCCAATAACGGCAGCTCCAGCGCCTTCACCGGGAACGGAACGAACCCCAACNNTCACCGAGACGACCGGGCTCGAGGCCGTCACCCCGATCAATGCCTCGGCGGCGGATGCGGGGATCCCGGCGAACAACTCGGCGCAGGTCGACCCGCTCATCCAGTTGCAGTTCGCCGACGGAGGGATACTCGTCGCGGACGGCGGGAAGCTCGACAAGGCCGGCAAGGACAACAACTACCGCGGCGTGACCGAGTACGGCGGCGCGCTCTACTTCACC
>PLIR01000373.1 GCA_003139415.1 Myxococcales bacterium
GCGGGTGCGGGCGCGGGTGCGGGTGCGGGCGCGGGCGCGGGTGCGGGCGCGAGCGCGGGCGCGGGTGCGGGCGCGGACGCGGGCGCGAGCGCCAGTGCGAGCAGTGCGACGTAGGCACGTACGGCCACGAAGCCACCGTACACGATGCCCCTCACGGCCTCCCAGAATGGCGCGGCGACGGCGCAGCATCCGTGCAAGAGTTGCCCCGTGCCCCTCGCGCCGCTGACCCCGCTCCGCGACCACCTTCCGACGCGGACCCTCCCTCTCGTCAATTACGCGATCATCGCCGCCAACGTCGCCGTGTTCATTCTCGAGCGCGGCGCCATCGCCAACGGCACCTCGGCCGAGAGGCTGCTCTTCACCTATGGCCTGGTGCCGCGCCGCCTGCTCGTCGACCCGGCGATGGGCGCCGAGACGGTCTTCACCAGCATGTTCATGCATGACCCGACGAACCTCCTGCACGTCGGCGGCAACATGCTCTTTCTCTGGATCTTCGGCGACAACGTCGAGGACGCGCTCGGGCACGCGCGCTACCTCGTGTTCTATCTGCTGGGCGGCGTGGGCGCGGCGGCGGCGCAGGTGCTGGTCGGGCCGGGGTCGCTCGTGCCGATGCTGGGCGCTTCGGGCGCGATCTCCGCGGTGCTCGCCGCCTATGCGTTCCTCTACCCTCGGTCGTCCATCACGGTCTTCAACCCCATCTTCATCCTGTGGTTTTTCTACGGCGTCTTCTTGCATTTGCCCGCGTGGCTCGTCATCGGCGAGTACTTCGTCGTCAATCTGTGGGACGCGCTCATGAACACGTCGCAGGGCGGCGTCGCCTTCATGGCCCACGTCGGGGGATTCCTCGCCGGCGCCCTGCTCTTCGGCCCCCTCATGATCGGCCGCGTCCGCGTCGACCAATACGCCCGCTGGGAACGCTGGGCGAGACGCCGCGACAGCCGCGACCGAAGCGAGTGGTACAGCTAGCCGCCGAGGCGATCGATGCGGCCCTTGTCCACGGCGAGCAGGCCCGCGGTTGCGACGGCGCGGACGCCGGTGAGCATGACGGCGTAGCGGTCTTCACGGGTTAGGCCATCGACGTAGCGCTTGTAGAGTTGCTGCGAGACGACGGCGAGCTTGAAGAGCGCGAAGGCGTAGTAATAAAGGACGTTCGACGCGTCGCGGCCGGTCGCGCGCGACCAGCGCTCCACGAACTGCATACGCGTCAGGTTGCCCGGGCGGTCGGTCGGGCCGAACACCTTCACGCGCAAGACCTCCGGATCGCCGCTCTCGACCCAGTATCCGAGCGCGGTGCCGAGATCCATCAGCGGATCGCCGATCGTCGCCATCTCCCAGTCGAGGACCGCGATGACGCCGGTCATGTCGGGAGCCAGAATGACGTTGTCGTACTTGAAGTCGTTGTGGACGAGCGTCGCGCCGCTCTCCCTCGGCCGGTGCTGCTCGAGCCAGGCTCCGAGGCGCTCGACCTCGGGGACGTCGTCGGTCCGCGCTTTCCGGTAGCGATCCGCCCATCCGCGCACCTGGCGCTCGACGTACCCCTCCGGGCGGCCGAGGTCCTGCAGGCCCGCGGCGCGCCAATCGAGGCCGTGCACCTCGGCGAGCGTGTCGCACGCCGACTCGGAGATCCGCTGCATCGTGGCAGGGCCGAGATCGAGCCCCTCGGGCACGACGCCGCGCAGGATGACCCCGCGCACACGCTCCATCACGTAGAACGGTGTCCCGATGACGCCCGCGTCCTCGCAGTGGGCGATGGGGCGTGGCGCCTTGGACCACGTCGGAGACAGGGCACGCAGGATGCGAAACTCGCGACCCATGTCGTGCGCGCTCTTGATTGCGACGCCCGGCGGGGCGCGCCTCGCGACGACTTCGACATCGCCGAACCGGACAAGGTACGTCAGGTTGGAGAAGCCGCGCCCGAACTGCAGCAGCTCCGGCTCCGCCGCGAGCGACGGGTCGTCGGGCCGGCGGGCGCGTAGCCACTGCCCGAGGGCCTGGACGTCGAAGGCTGCGTCGGCGCGTACGGGCGTGGGTTGGTCGAGGGTCTGCATGGGCCGCCGAGAGGGTACCGCAAGGGGCTCACGCGCCACGAACCCGATAGTGGTAGCCGTAAGCCGGCTCACACCGCCGTGAGGAGGCGCTCGTCGCTCAGGTGGGCGGTGCCGTTGAACGTCCGCAGGCCCCAGCGGTCCTCGCGGAACTCGAGCTCGCTGACCGAGCCGTTGTAGAGCGCCCAGCTGAGGTCGAGGACGCGCTGCTCGTCGCCGAGGGCGAGGGCGAGGGCGGCCGCCGAGGCCACGGCGCCGGCCGATGTGAAGACGAGCACCCGCTTCCCCCGCCCGACTTCGCCGATCCGCAACATGGCGCGCCCGACGCGAGACCGGAAGGCGCCCCAGGACTCGACCTCGGGGTGCCCGAGCTCCCCAACGACCCAGCGGCGCGTGACGCGCTTGAACGCCGCGAGCACGTCGCTCGGCGCCGGATGCTCGCCGCGCGCCGTCGCCTCGACGATCGCGCGGAGCTTGGGATCCTCGGCGGCGAGCTGGGGAAGGAGCTTGAAGACGAGGTTCATGCCGTCGTGCTCGTCGAGCTCCGGGATGAGCGTCGCGGGCGGCAGGGGCGCGCCGCGCGCGGCAAAGACGTCGACGACCTTCTCGAGGGTCTGCGCGTGGCGCTTGCGCGGACCGACGAAGACCGCGTCGACCTGCTCGCTCTGCTGGGCGAGCCAGTGGCCGAGCATCTCGGCCTGCTCGACGCCCGGGGGCGAGAGCTGGTCGTAGTCCATGGCCGACCCGAACGCCGAGGCCTTGCCGTGCCGGATGAAGAGCGCGACGGACACGGCGATTGCAATAGCATGCCGTGGTAGTCGTCGAGGGCCTCGCGATGCGCTTCTTCGCCACGGCCGCCAAGGGAACCGAGCCCGCGCTCCGCGACGAGCTCCGGGAGCTTCGCTTCAGGAGGGTGCGCGCCGACCGGGGCGGCGTCCACTTCGAAGGCGAGTTGATCGAGGGCGCCCGGGCGTGCCTGTGGTCGCGCGTCGCCGTCCGCGTGCTGCTCGAGGTCGCGAGCTTCGACGCCGGCGACGCGCAAGCGCTCTACGAGGGGGTCCGCGCCATTCGCTGGGATGCCTGGATGACGCCGCGCTCGACGGTCGCCGTGCGGGCGTCGTGCCGCTCGAGCCGGATGACGCACTCCCAGTTCGTCGCGCAAAGGACGAAGGACGGCATCGTCGACGCCGTTCGCACGGAGGCCGGGGAGCGACCCGACGTCGACCGGGACGACCCCGACGTCCTCGTGGCCGTGCACCTCGCGCGTGACCGGGCGACCGTCTACCTCGACGTCGGCGGGGGGTCGCTGCACGAGCGCGGGTGGCGCGCGCGATCCGGGGAGGCCCCCCTGCGTGAGACCCTGGCCGCGGCCATCCTGCGCCTGTCCGGCTGGGATCGTGAGCGGCCTTTGATCGACCCGATGTGCGGCGCGGGCACCATCGCGATCGAGGCCGCGGCATGGGCGCGGCGCATGGCCCCCGGGCTCTCGCGCGAGCGCTTCGGCTTCGAGCGCTGGACCGACCACGGCGACGCTATGCGCGCCCGCGTGTGCGACCTACGCGATGCGGCACGAGCCGAGGCACGAGCCGACGGCCCGCCCGTGTACGCGAGCGACGTGGACCCTCTCGCGGTCGAGCGAACCCGCGCCAACGCCCTGCGCGCAGGTGTCTCCCTCGTGGTCGAGACCCGCGACGTGCGGCGACTCGCTCCCCTCGACCCGCCGGGCTTCGTCGTGACCAACCCGCCGTACGGCGAGCGGATGGACGCCGAGGCCTCGGTGATCGAGGATCTGGCGCGCGCCCTGCGCCGTCTCCAGGGCCACACAGTCGCGATCCTTGCCGGGTCTCCGGCGATCGGCCGTGCGATGCGGAGCGAGCCGGAGCGCTGGTGGATCTTGCACAACGGTCCGATCGAGTGCCGTTTGCTTCTTTACGCCATCCGCGGCGCGCGCGGCGGCGGCACGGGAGACCCGTCATGAACGATACCGCAGCGGCCCTCGTCGCCACGCTCGGCCTGACCCCGCATCCGGAGGGAGGCTTTTTCCGCGAGACGTTCCGGGCCCCCCTCATCGTCGATGCCCCACAGGGCGGCCGCGCGGCGTCGACCGCCATCTACTATCTGCTGACGGCCGGGAGCTTCTCCGCGCTGCACCGCGTCCGCTCCGACGAAGTCTGGCACCACTACGACGGCGATCCGGTGGAGCTTCACACCATCGACGACGCCGGACGCCACGCGATGACGCGCGTCGGACGGGACATCGCGGCGGGAGAGCGGCCGCAGTTCGTGGTCCCCGCGGGGGTCTGGCAGGCGGCAGTGCCGGTGGGGGAGTACGTTCTGTGCGGCTGCACCGTCGCCCCCGGCTTCGACTTCGCCGACTTCGAGATGCCGGCGCGGGACGCGCTGACGCAGAGATTCCCCGCGCTGCGGGAGGTGATCGCGAGGTTGACGCGGGAGTAGGCGCCTCCGCAAGCGCGGGCGCGGGCGCGGGCGCACACGCGGGCGC
>PLIR01000503.1 GCA_003139415.1 Myxococcales bacterium
GGTGCCTCCTGGCGCCGGCCAGACAGGAGCGCCCGGCCCGGCCGAAGGCAGCTCCGACTCGCACTCCCCCCATGCCCTGCCAGTATGCCTCTCGGGTTGAATCGCGACCGGCCACCCAAAGCGCCAAGCGGGTTCCGATGCCTGTTTCGCAGACCTTCAGCTTGCTCGGTGGACGGACAGGTACCGCGAGGCAGAGGTTTCGATCGTTTGGTTGGGCTTGGCGGGGGGCAAGGCTGGTCTCCCTGCAGCAGGCGGAGCCCGCGGTCTCTGGCAACGTCACCCATGCCTGGTGAATTTGGGACAGGCTCTTAGACCAACCTGGCGATGAGCGACCGCACACGCGCGATTCCGTCGACGCTGCGGGCCCCGTACCAGCACAGGTCTTTGCCGCTCACGTGTACGACGCGCGATGCGGCGGCCATCGGGAGCGCGCGGAAGACGGCGGCGTCGTTCTCCGTGAAGGGGTGGGGCTCGTCAGGGAGCAGGACCGCGTCCGGGGCGCGGGCCACGACCTCGTCGAGCGTCACGCGGGGGTAGCGAGTATCGCGATCTCCGACCTTCTCGGGCGGCAAGGGGGCGGCGCGGCCGAGGTCTGCCGCGAGCGGATAGCGCCGAGGGCGGTCGGCGAAGACGTTGGTCGCTCCGCACAAGTCGAGCATGTCGCTCATGAACGTGTCGCCGTGGATCGTCATCAATGGATCCATCCAGATCGGGCAAAAGACGCGGACTGGGGGGGCGGCGGAGCGGGCGCGCTCGGCGTCGTGCTGTCCGACGTAGGCGCGCCGGAGCAGGTCCCGGGCGGCGGCGTCCCGTTCCACGCCAAGCAGGCGAGCGAGGGTCGCCAGGTGCCGCACGCCGTCGGCCACGCGCTTGGGGAACGCCACGTAGACGCGCACGCCGCGCTGGGCCAAAGCCTCGAGCGCGCCGCGGGTGTTCTCCTCTTGGTTGGCGAGCACGAGGTCGGGTTGCAAGGCCACGACGTCCTCGATACGAGGGGTCTTGGTGCCGCCGACGCTCGGCAATGCGGCGACGACGTCGGCGGGCAGGTCGCAGTAGTCCGTCCTGCCCACGAGCGCGCCGGCCGCTCCGAGCCACGCCACGTTGAAGGTGTCGCTGGGGATGAGCGACACGACGCGACGAGCGGGCCCGGGCAGCTGGACATCCCGGCCGCGGTCGTCACGAACGCGAATGGGCGGCACGGCTACTCGCCCTCATCGTCGAACACGTCACCGGGGGGTGGAGGCGCGGGCGGACCGCCGTCGGCGTAGGGGCCGATCCGGATGGCGCAGTGCGCCCAGGCGCGATCGCCGCACGCACGCTCGTTCGCGGCCACCGGGCCGGCGGCTGCGCGGGCGACGCATGCGAGCACGTGATCGCCCTCGTGCTGCACGAGGCGGTCGACGACCAGGTTGCAACCGCGCCGGCAGTCACGGGGCGAGCAGCCATCGACGCGCGTCTCGCACGCCTTGACGCACGTGAGCTCCGGCCCCGTTGGGGGCGTCTCGGGCGTGCACGCGCCCAGCCACGTCGACGCAAGGCACGAGATGAGCGCGAACGACGCGCCGATCGCGGCACGGACCATCTAGGTGCCTAGGATCTCCCGGGCGCGCTCGAGATCGCCGGGCCGGACCTGGACCCGTACGCCGCCCGTCGCGCCGACGAGATAGGGCATCACGCCCGCCGTCAGCGCGCCGATGACGAACGCGGGCACGCCCTCGAGCTCGAGCCGCTGGCGCGCGAGCTCGGCCTCGGCCGAGTCGACGAAGGAGGCCGCCGTGACCAGATCGTCCATGGGCGGGAGGCTATGCGCCGCTCGCGGGGCGCGCCAGCCGATTCAATGCCGGGCGAGCGCGGCATCGAGCATCCCCGCAAGCGCCTGCTCGGTCTGCGCGCCGACGAGTCGACGGCGGTCGATCCAGATCGTCGGCAACCCGTGGCCTCCGGCAGCCATGAACTCGGCCCGGTCGGCCTCGATGCGCTCGTCCGTCTTGGGGTCCGCCACGCACGCGCGAAACGATTCGAGCGAAAGGCCCAGGCCCTGGGCGATCTTCTCGCACCCAGGCGGCGTGAGATCCTCGACGGGAACGGAGAAAAGCGCGTCCGCCGTCTCCTGCCCTTTGCCGAGCGCTTCGCCGCAGAACCCCGCCCGCGCGGCGTCGTGGGCATGCGGGTGGGAGCGCAACGGAACCTGGCGCCGCACCCAGCGGATCTTGGAGGAATGTGCCGCGACGAGCGGAGCCAGTGCGGCATGGGTCATCCGGCAGAAGGGGCACTCGAAGTCGACGAAGTCGACGATGGTGACCTCGTCCGGCGGGGTCTTGGCGATCTCGGCGAGGATGTTGGCGGGAGTGTCGTACCGGGGCTCCTTGCGCAGGCCGGTCAAGATGGGCGCCGCGGCAAAGGCGATGAGCAGCGCCGCGCCAGCCGCCGTGTAGGGCCGGGGGACGGGCGCCTCCCTCCGCTGCCTGAACCTCCACCAGGCGACCGGAACCGTCACGAGGGCGGCGAGATCCGTGACGGCGCAGAACACGCAAAACGCGCCGATCGCCCGCTGCGCGACGAGCAGCGCCGCGCCCGCGACGGCGGCGAGGACGGCGAGGACGAACTGCGACTGCCGCGCGCGGCGGCCCCGGATCAACGACGCGACGCCGATCGCCAAGAACCCCGCCAGGCCGACGAGCGGAAGCGGTACGCCGAGTGCCCCCGCGATCGCCGAGCGGCGCACCTCGGCGCACCCGCCGTTCTCGGCGCAGAACACGGGCTCGTCGCGCAGGTAGTCGACCGCGAGGATCGCGCTCGTCGAGAGCGCCACGAGGACGGGCACGAGAGACGCGGCCAGGGCGACCGGCCCTCGCCACGGGCGAGCCGATGGGCCGGCGCTCGGTTCGGGCACAGACATGGGCTAGCCAAATCGTCCAACCGGGCCGCTCGGTCAACCCTTCCTCTCCCGCGGCCGACCTCGTCAAAGCGGCCGCGACCCACATCCGTGCTACTCAGGGCCACCCTATGACGACGCGCCCGAGGTTCAAGCCGGCCGACGCCGGAGGCGCCGAGCGCGAAGGCGTGCTGACGGTCAACCCGCGCGGCTTTGGCTTCGTCGCAAGCCTCGGCGAGGGGGCGGGGACGGACGTGTTCGTCCCGCCGCCGGCCCTCGGCGGGGCCATGCACGGCGACCGCGTCCTCGTCCGGGTCACGTCTCGGGGCGCCCGCGGCGCCGAGGGCGAAATCGTGGAGGTCCTGGAGCGCGGCACCAAGCGCGTCGCGGGCACCTTGCGCCGCCGCGGCAAGAGCGCGTGGCTCGAGCCCGACGATACGCGCGTCCGCGGCCCGATCATCCTCCCCCGCGCCATCGACGCCGAGGGCCCTGCCGGCAACAGCGGCGACGACGGCGACGCGGTCGTCGTCGCCATCACACGCTGGCCCGCGCTGCCCGGCGAGAACCCCGAGGGGCGCATCGAGAGCGTGCTCGGGCGGCCGGGGGTGCTGTCGGTCGAAGCGGCGAAGATCCTCGTCATCGAAGGCGTCGGCGAGCCTCACTCCGAGAAGGCCGTCGCCGAGGCCGAGTCCTTCGGACTCGAGGTGCCGGAGCCGATGAAGGCGGGCCGCGAGGATCTGCGCCACGTCCCGCTTCCGACCATCGACCCGGAGGACGCGCGCGACCATGACGACGCGGTCTGGGTCGAGCGCACGCACCGGGGCGGCTACCGGGCGTGGGTGGCCATCGCCGACGTGAGCACCTACGTCACCCCGGGCACCGCCCTCGACGACGAGGCCAAGGCGCGCGGCTGCAGCGTGTACCTGCCCGATCGAGCGCTCCCGATGCTGCCGAGGGCCCTCGCGGCAAACCTCTGCTCGCTCTTGCCCGACGTGGATCGGCTCTGCCTCTGCGTCGAGGCCGAGTTCGACGGCAGCGCCGAGGTCTTGTCGACGCGCGTCGTGCGAGGCGTCATGCGCTCGCGGGCGAAGCTCACGTACGGCGGCGTCGCGCGCGCACTCGGGTTCACCGACAAGCCGGCGCGCGAGCCGGCGGCCGACGAGATGGTCGACGGACTGCGCGTCGCGCACGAGCTCTCGCGCATGCTGCGGGCCAAGCGGATGAAGCGCGGGGCGCTCGACTTCGACCTGCCCGAGGCCAAGGTCGTCCTCGACCCGACGACGCGTCAACCCATCGACATCGCGCGACGGGCCGACGACCTGGGGGTCAAGAAGGCCTACCAGCTCATCGAAGAGCTGATGCTCCTCGCGAACGAGCTCGTCGCCCGGTGGTGCATCGAGCGCGACCTGCCCACGATCTTCCGGGTGCACGCCCCGCCCGACGAGCAAAAGCTCGAACGCTTCGCGCGGATGTGCGAGCAGCTGTCGATCCCCTTCGACGTCGAGGACACGCGCGATCCGCGCAAGCTCGGCGATCTGCTCAAGTCCTTCGCCGACCACCCGCTCGCACCGGTGCTCAACTCGTTGCTCCTTCGCTCGATGAAGCAGGCGACGTACGACATCGTCAACGTCGGGCACTTCGGCCTCGCGTCGAAGGCGTACGTGCACTTCACCTCGCCGATCCGGCGCTATCCGGACCTCATCGTTCACCGGACGATCCAGGGCGTCTTGTCGGGCAAGCAACCGAAGCGCGACGAGGCGACGAGGGAGAAGCTCGCCGAGGCCGCGCTGGCCTCGAGCACGGCCGAGCGACGCGCGATGGACGTCGAGCGCGCGGTCGTGGACCTGTACCGGGCCTTCCTGATGAAGGATCGGATCGGGCAGCGGTTCGAAGGGACGGTGACGGCCGTCGTCGGATCCGGGGTCTTCGTGCAGCTCGACGCGCCCTTCGTCGACGTGCTCGTCCGGCTCGAGGACCTCGGCCAAGACCAGTGGGAGGTCGACGACGACGCCCTCCGCGTGGTCGCGGCGCGATCGGGCGACTCCGTGGCCCTCGGGGATCGGATGACGGTCGAAGTGATCGACGCGGCCATCCTGCGCAGGACCGTCTACGGGAGGCGCGTGGGAGCGGACGGGGTGGCGCGCAAGCGCGTCGACGGCGGCAAGCAGCACGGGGGCCGTCGCCCGGAACCGAAGCGCAAGGACGGCAAGTCCTCTTCCACGTCGTCGTCCTCCCGGAGCAAGCCGATGTCCCGCGGAGAGCAGCTGAAGCTCCTCCGCGCCGGCCGCAAGTCGAAGAAGGGCGGGGGCGGACGACCGCCCCTCCCGCAGAAGGGTCAGTCGCGCAAGAAGAGGTAGAGCGCCTCGGGCTCAGCCCGCGGGCGGCAAGTAGGCCTGAATCACGCCCCTTCGCCCGTCGATGTGCCATCGCGCGTCCTCGGCGTCGAGCCGCTCGGCCAGTCCCTCGGGGAGCCCCAGTACCGGATCGCTCTTCATCGTTCGGAGGGCGACGATCGGCGCGCGAAGGTACCCACACGCCGACGCAAAAGGAGCCGCCGGGGGCCACAGGGCATCGCCCACCACGCGGCGGTAATTGGCGTCGCCTTTGACGACCGCGAGGGTCGCGCCCCCAAGCGCCTCGAGCACGTGCGGAGGGGCTTGCCACAGAAAACGCGGGCTGGACCAGAACGGATCCGGCAGGAGCGCAAAGCGTCCCGCATCCGCCGCGGCCCGCAGCCGCTCGGCCAGGCGGCTCGCGTCACCCCCCCTCGCCCGCATCCGATCGATCAGCGTCCACACGTCTCGGGGCATGGCGTCGCTCACGAAGACCGGTTCCATCTTGAGGTGCACGGCCACTGTGGCGGCTCCGTCCTCGAGGACCGCATCGACGAGGGCCAGATCGAGCGCCAGCTCCGTTCCCGTGTTGTCCGCGACGAGGTGGATGCGGGCCGCGGGCCGCGCGAGCCGCGGGAGAGCGAGGGGTCGGTCGTCGGCGATGAGATCGTCGACCGCCCGCGCCCGGGCGACCGCGACCGTGTAGCTGAGGTCCACGCGGTTCGCCCAGAGGCAGTCGTCGAGCAGCCCCGCGAGTCGCTCTTCGCGCGACCCGCGCCGCGCCAGGGCCACGCAGAGCCGCTCCCAGAGCCGCTCGGTCGCCAGCTCCTCCTGCTTGATGGCGTCGAATGGGTCGGCGCCGGTCTGCCAGAATCGGCAGCGTCGCGTCATCTCGCAGTAAAAGGCGAACTCGGCGTGAAACCACTGCGTGCCAAGCCACGTCTCACCGGCGTGCTCCGCGTGCGCACGCGTCCACTCTCGGAAATCGAGCGCCGGGGCCCGAGGCGCAGGCAGAAGGTCGTTCCCCTCGATGCCGGCCGCGAGCGCTTCGATGTCGTCTCGGATGGACCGCGGCAGAGACGGGGTGCGCGCGAGCACATCGCGGGCGATGGCGGGCACGCGAACCTGCATGCTGTGGCGCGCGAAGGCGTTGGAGCCGTCGGTCCGGAGGGGGGGCGGCGCGG
>PLIR01000508.1 GCA_003139415.1 Myxococcales bacterium
CCCCCTGCTCGCTCACGAGCTCGAACACGTGCGCGCGCGCGTCGGTGGGTAGATCGCCGACCTTCTTCACGCCGCCCACCTTGCCGAGCACCTCTTCGACTTCGGCCTTCTTGGGGGGGGCGCCGCGGCCGCGATACGCACCCGTGGCCGGCGACTCCTGGATCGACACGACGTACCGGACGCGGCCGCTCTTGGCGCGGATCTCATCGAGCGGTCCGTCGGCGACGATGCGACCGCGGGAGACGATGATGGCCCGCGCGCAAGACGCCTCGACCTCGGCCATNNAGGATCGGCGGGTCGTGGATGAGGGCCTGCGCGAGGCCTACGCGCTGCCGGTAACCGTGCGACAGGTGGCGGATCTCTTTGCCGAGGACCTGAGCGAGGCCACACACCTCGACGACGCTGCGTGCGCGGGTCTTGAACGTGCTCTCGTCCAGGTGCCGGAGGTCGGCCGCGAACTTCAAATACTCGAAGACGCTCATTTCCAGGTAGAGCGGCGCCCGCTGCGGCAGGTAGCCGAGGCTNNTTGCCGGCGCCGTTGGGCCCGAGAAATCCCACGATCTCTCCGCGCTTTACCTCGAAGTTTATCTTGTCGAGAGCCCGGAACGAGCCGAACGTCTTGGACAAGTCGTTCGCGTAGATCATCACGTCGTTGGACATTGCGGATCCAGCCTGGACAATTGGGGTGGGTGGAGAGCAGCGCAGGCGGGCCGCGAAGGCCCCGCTCCCCCGCGTAAATGACTTCTCACCCGAGGGAAGCGCGGCGCATCGTAGCGACGGCCCTCGCCATGTCAACCGCGGGAGCCGCCGCGAAAAACGCCCAGGAAGGCCGTCTATTCCCGGGACGGTAGAGAAATATGTTCCCCGCTTCGTCACCCGCCGCGGAGCGTGGCGACGACACCGAAGTGGTCGCTCGGAAAGGTGCCGTCGACGGGCGCGTCGAAGCAGAGGCGGGCCTCGATCGGCTCGCCGCGGTGTCGCTCGTCGCGGCCGTGCACCAGGACGTAGTCGATACGGCGGTCGGGCTCGCGCAGGTGGGCGGCGAAGGGGTTGCGGCGCGCATACGTGAACCCCGGCGAGCCGTCACCCGCGAGCGCGAAGGTATCCTGGAAGTAGACGCTGCGGCCGCGACCGAGCGTCGTCAGGCCGCGCAGGAAGCGCATCTCGTCCGAGTCGGGCTCGGCGTTCATGTCGCCGACGAGGATCGCGGGGAAGCCCCCGGGCAGGGGCAGCGCCTCGATCCGCGCGACGATCTCTCGGATCTGCGCCTCGCGCACGTGGCCCTCCTCGAACTTCCAGTTCAAGTGGGTGACGAAGGCCGGAATGGGCCCAAAGGGCGAGTCGATCGCGGCAAAAAGGAGGGTGCGGCGCTCTTCGGTCCCGCCGCGGGGGAGCTCGTAGGCGCGGCTCTCCGCGATCGGCCACCGCGACAGGATCGCGTTGCCGAACCACTGCTCGTCGTGCGCGCGTGAGTACGCGGTGTGGTAGCCGAAGCCCTCGGCGATCGCCGACGCTTGGTCGAGGCCGTCGCCGTCGCCCTCTGCGAGACGGACGACCTCCTGAAGGCCAAGCAGGTCGGGGGCGAGCGCGCACACGCCGGCACGGATCGCCCGGAGCCTGTCCTCCCACGGACCGAACCGGTTCCAGATGTTGAGCGTCGCTACTCGCAGCGTCTTGGCGTCGGTCACAGCGGATCAGAGGCCTCCGTGAGTGTGCTTGTACCATCGCCGGGCGCTGTGTCGCTCGGGTGACAGGGCGCATGCTGGCGTGCGGCCGCGGGGCACGTTATTGCCGCTCGCGTGACCACCGAGCCCGCCACGTCGTTTCCCAAGGACCGGATCAAGGTCCTCCTGCTCGAAAACATCCACCCGAGCGCCCACGAGCTATTCCGTGGCGAGGGCTTCCACCTCGAGACGTTGCCGGGTGCGCTTGGCGAGGACGAGCTGGTCAAGCGGATCGCGGACGTGCACGTGCTCGGCATCCGCAGCAAGACGCACGTCACCGAGCGCGTGCTCGGCAATGCGCGCCGGCTGCTGACTGTGGGCTGCTTCTGCATCGGCACCAACCAGGTCGATCTCGCGAGCGCCGCCCGCCACGGCGTCCCGGTCTTCAACGCCCCATTTTCCAACACGCGGAGCGTCGCGGAGCTCGTCATCGCCGAGACGGTGATGCTGTCGCGCTGCCTGGGCGACCGGATCCGCGAGATGCACGTGGGCCAGTGGCGCAAGGTCGCCACCGCGTCCTTCGAGGTCCGGGGCAAGACGATGGGCATCGTCGGCTACGGGCACATCGGGCGCCAGGTGGGCGTGCTCGCCGAAGCGATGGGCATGCGCGTCGTCTTCTTCGACATCGCAGCGCGCCTCCCCATGGGCAATAACCACCCCACGAAGACGCTCGAAGAGCTCCTGGGACAGAGCGACTTCGTGACGCTCCACGTGCCGGAGACGCCGCAGACGCGGAGCATGTTCGGCGCCAAAGAGATCGCGGCGATGCGGCAGGGCAGCTACCTGCTCAACGCGAGCCGCGGGACCGTCGTCGACATCGCCGCCCTCGCCGACGCGCTGAAGGCGGGGCACCTGGCCGGCGCCGCCATCGACGTCTACCCGGAGGAGCCGGAGAAGAACAGCGACGGGTTCAAGTCGCCGCTGCTCGGCCTGTCCAACGTCATCGTCACCCCGCACATCGGCGGATCGACGGCCGAGGCGCAGGAGGCGATCGGGCGCGAGGTCGGCGAGGCGCTCATCAAGTTCGTCAACGGCGGGGTCACGACGGGCGCCGTGAACTTTCCGCACATCGACAACGGGCCGACGCCCGGCAAGTACCGGATCCTCAACGTGCACCGGAACGTTCCGGGCGTCTTGCGCGACATCAACCGCATCGTCACCGACCGGGGCGCCAACATCGCGGCGCAGATCCTCGCGACCGATCCGGACATCGGCTACCTCGTGATGGACCTCGACCAGGACGTCGCGCTCGACGTGAAGAACGCCATCGCGGCGCTCGGCACCGACATCAAGACGCGGATCCTGTATTAATCCTGGCATGCCGTCGCCTCCGGCAGCCTTCTTCGACGCCGTCGCGAGCGCCTTCCCCGTCGACTTTTTGACGCGGGAGGGGGCGGATCTGATCGAGTTCGGACGCGACTGGACACGCGTCGTCGAGCCAGCGCCGTGCGCCGTCGCGCTCCCGCGGTCGACCGACGAGGTCGCGCGTCTCGTGAAGCTCTGCGGCGCGCACCACGTGCCCATCGTGCCGTCGGGCGGGCGCACCGGGCTCGCGGCGGGCGCCGTCGCCGCCCACGGCGAGGTCGTGATCTCCCTCTCGCGCATGCGCGCCATGCACCCGGTCGACGTCGTCGGGGGGACGGTGCGCGTGCAGGCGGGCGCCGTGACCCAGGCGGTGCACGAGCACTGCGAGGCCCAAGGGCTCACCTGGCCGGTAGACTTCGCGTCGAAGGGATCGAGCACGATCGGCGGCAACGTCTCCACCAACGCGGGCGGGGTAAAGGTCATCCGCTGGGGCCTGACGAGGCAGTGGGTCCTCGGCCTGCAGGTCGTGCTCGCGAGCGGCCAGGTGCTCGAGCAGGGAGGCGCCCTCGAGAAGAACAACACGGGGCTGGACTTACGCCAGCGCTTCATCGGCACCGAGGGCACCCTCGGCATCGTCACCGAGGCGACCCTCAAGCTGGCGCGCGTGCCGCGGCACCTCGACGTGCTGCTCTTCGCAGTCGACGACCTCGCGGGCGTCGTGCGCCTCTTTCGCGAGACGCGCGCGGCGCCCTTCGTGCTCTCGGCTTACGAGATGTTCACCGACGCGTGCCTCGCCCGCGTGCTCGCGCACCGCAAGCTGCGCGCGCCCCTCGACGCGCCCGCCACGCACTATGTCCTCGTCGAGCTCGAAGGCATCCCCGGCGACGCCCGCGAGCCGCTGCTTGCTTGGGTGCAATCGCTGCTCGAGCGGGGCGTCGTGAAAGACGGCGTGCTCGCGCAGAACGGGAGCGAGGCCCGCGATCTCTGGGCGCTGCGCGAGTCGATCAGCGAGTCTCTGTCGGCGACGGGGTACCCGCACAAGAACGACATCGCGCTGCCCATTGCCGCGCTCGAGGCGTTCTGCGGCGAGCTTGGAGAGCTCTTCGCCCGGCGCTATCCGGGCTGGGAGATTTGCCTCTTCGGGCATATCGGCGACGGCAACCTCCACGTCAACGTGATGAAGCCCACGGCCATGGAGAAGCCCGCGTTCCTGGCGAAGGCCAAGGAGGCCGACCGCGACATGTTCGATCTGGTGCGCAAGCACGGCGGCAGCGTGAGCGCCGAGCACGGCATCGGACTCCTGAAGAAGCCCTGGCTCGGGTGGACTCGCTCGCCCGAGGAGATCGCGACGATGCGCGCCGTGAAGCGCGCGCTCGATCCGGAGAACTTGCTCAACCCCGGCAAGATCTTCGACGCGTGACACGTGAGGTGGGCTGCGGCAGCCCGCCGGACCGTCGTGGCTCCTGCCTAAGGTGCTTGGGTCGCGCAGTTCGATGAACCCGGGCACGCCTTGCAGTTGAACGGGGCGCCCGTCTGGGGGCCGCACATCGTCAAGTTCGGCGAAGCGGCGCCGTAGGGAGTCTGCACGTCGCAGACCTGCCACTGGCAGGTTTGCTTATTCTTGCACTCGGCGTCCGTCTGGCAGAGCTGCGCCGAGCCCGACTTGGACTGCGAGCCGCTTGCAACGGGCGAACATTGACCTGTCGAAGAGATATCCTGGCAATTGGAGCCCGCCGACGCCGTGTTCGTCGCGTCGGTCGCGACGCCGCAGCAGACGTCGCCGGCGGGACAATCGCTCGCCTGAAGGCAGTCGAACTGGGCCTGTGGAAAGGAGCTTCCAAGAATGACGGTATCGGGGCAAGTCGATCCCGCCTTGAGGCAACTCCCGTCCCCCTGGGCGCTCACGCAACAAACGTTGGACGTGAGGTCACACGGCGTCGAGCCGCAGACGGGGACACCCCCGTCCGTGTAGACGACGCTCGAGACGACGCGCGCGGTGCTTGCCGATGAACCGCCGCTGGAACCCGAACCCGAACCGCTGCTCCCGTGCGAGCCGCTGCTCGAGCTGCCCGTCCCGGATCCTGAGCTGCTCGAACTACCGAACGAAGGTGAGCCGCTGCTCGACGGCGAGGATCCGTCCTCGCCCTGCTGGCCGCTCGACGCGTCGTCGTCGTCGAAGCCCCCGGAGCTGCTCTTGCCGCACCCGACGACCCCGAGCGCTGACAAAAGCACGGCGCATGGCCATGCGCCGCGAACGGCCAAGCGACTCATTGCGTGTGCTCGGTGCAGTTGAAGGGTGCTTCGGCCTGCGGGCCGCACAGGGTGAGCTCTGGCAAATTCGAGGTGAAGTAGCCGCCGAGGTTGCAGTCTTGCCAGCTGCACTTCATCCCATTGGTGCACTCGGCGGTCGTCTGACACTCCTGCGCGGAGCCTGCCTTCGCCGAGGGCGTCGGGCTGCATGCGCCGGCGGGGCTGTTCTTCGAAAGGTCCTGGCACGCGGCCCCCCCGGTGAGCGACGTCTCGCTTGCGAGCGCGCAGCAAACCTGACCGGTGGGACAGTCGGACGCCTGGACGCACTCGAACGACGCCCACGGGCCGTTCGCGCTTGGGCATCCGCTCGCCTTCGCGACGCAAGCGGTCGCGCTCAAATCGTTGAGGCAGCAGATGTTCTGTGTGAGGTCGCACGCCGTCGACGTGCCGCAAAGGGGCACCCCGGCGGAGTTGAAGTTGACCTGGCTGGGAACCCGCGTCGTTCCGCTGCTTGACCCGGAGCTCGACCCGGAACCGCTGCTGGATCCGGTGCCCGATCCCGACGAGCTCGAGCCACCCGAGCTCGACCCGCTCGAGGTCGAACCATCGCCCTCGTCATCACCCGACAAGGGGCCGCCACTGCTCTTGCTGCTGCATGCCTGCACGAGCACCGAGGCGACCACAGCGATAGCGCAGGGCCCGATCCCAAGGAGCCATGGATACAGGCGAGAAGCGATGGGGCGCGCGGTCATGTAGCCTCCCGATTAAGACAGCGAGTCAAAGTAAACACGTTAGCACCCTTTGTGTCTCCCTAGCTTCGACCTTGTCAGGGCCAATTGCATGGAGACAGACCCAGCCCGGTACTTTCCGATGACGCGCAACAAATCCGTGGCTTTGGCCGTTTGGCACATTGCGTACATCGCGCCTATCGCGGCCTTGGTCTGCGCGGTCGCTAGCGCACCCGCACTCGCGAGTTGCGAGCCGCCCGACGAAGGACCGCCGCCCGGCGCGCCCCCGATGCCGACGGCGCCCCCGCCGGGTGTCTCGCTCGGCCCTACTGCGCCTCCGCCGGCCTTTCTCCCGGACGCAGGCGCTGCACCGACGGCCACTTCGCCCGCCGCCGCTCCGACGCCGCCTCCTACGTCTTACTCCTCTGGCGAGTACGCGATCGGCGTCGACCCGGACGGTTACGACGACAGCGATCCATCATCGCTCACCGACTTTCGCTCGGCGCTCGACCCGTACGGCTCCTGGTCCGACGATCCCATCTACGGCACCGTCTGGTCGCCCTCGCCCGACGCCGCCGGCCCCGGCTTCTCACCCTACGTGTCGTCCGGCCACTGGGCCTACGACAGCGACTGGGTCTGGGTGAGCGATTACCCCTGGGGATGGGCGCCGTTTCACTATGGGCGCTGGGTGGCGATCGAAGGCCGGGGCTGGGCGTGGGTCCCCGGACGCGGGTACCGCGGCGCGTGGGTCACGTGGGCCATCGATGACGGTTACGGGGTTCTCGGATGGGCGCCGATGCCCCCCGAGTTCGTCTGGGTCGGCGG
>PLIR01000292.1 GCA_003139415.1 Myxococcales bacterium
TCTACGTGCTCGACGAGCCGACGATCGGCTTGCACCCCCGCGACACGGGCCTGCTCCTGTCGAACCTGCGCCAGCTCGCGGACATGGGATCCACCGTGCTCGTCGTCGAGCACGACGCCGACACCATCCGGGCGGCCGATCACGTGATCGACCTCGGGCCCGGCGGCGGGCGCAACGGCGGGCACGTCGTGGCCGAAGGACCGGCGGCGACCGTGCTGTCCCTCGAGAGCTCGCCCACCGCGCAGGCCTTGCGCGAGAGCGCCCGCGTGCTGCGGCCAAAGCTCTTGCCCCCCGACGCCTGGATCGAGCTCGAAGGCGCGAGCGCCAACAACCTGCGCAACGTCGACTTCCGCGTTCCGGTCGGCAGGATGTGCGTCGTCGCGGGCGTGAGCGGATCCGGCAAGTCGACGCTGGTACGCCACGTCTTCTATCCGGCGCTGCGGCGCGCGCTGAAGCTCGTCGCCCCGGTGCCCGGTGCGCATGCCCGGCTGCGCGGGCACAAGTACGTGCGCCGCGCGCTGGCCGTCGACCAGTCGCCCATCGGACGCACCCCGCGCTCGGTGCCGGCGACCTTCCTCGGGGTGTGGGACGAGATCCGCAAGCTCTTCGCGGCGATGCCCGAGGCGAGGGCGCGCGGGTACAAACCGGCGCGCTTCTCGTTCAACACCGCCGCGGGCGGACGATGCCCCGGGTGCGACGGGCAGGGCACGATCGTGGCGGAGATGCCGTTTCTGCCCGACGTCGTGGCGCCCTGCGAGACGTGCGGCGGATCGCGGTTCGAGGCGGCCACGCTGGAGGTCCGGTTTTCGGGGCTGTCGATCGGCGACGTGCTGCACCTCTCCGCGGAGGACGCGGCCAAGGTCTTCGCCCATCAACCCAAGATCGCGCGCCCGCTGGCGACCCTCGCCGACCTGGGCGTCGGATACGTCCAGATCGGTCAAGGGTCGAACACCCTCTCGGGCGGCGAGGCGCAGCGCCTCAAGCTGGCAGCCGAGCTCACGGCCGGCGCGGCGCACGAGCCTACCGTCTACGTACTCGACGAGCCGACGACGGGGCTGCACCTCTCCGACGTGAAGCGCCTGCTCGGCGTCTTGCACAAGCTCGTCGATCGCGGCGACACCCTCGTCGTCATCGAGCACCATACGGACGTCATCGCGAGCGCCGATTGGGTCGTCGAGCTCGGGCCGGAGGCCGGCGAAGACGGAGGCCGGATCGTCTTCGAGGGAGAGCCCCGCAAGCTCGCCCGGGCGCAGACGGCGACGGGCAAAGTGATGGGAGCGCGCCGTGATACCGCAAGAAGCGGGTCGTAGGGAGGCGCGGATCGCCGCACGATGGGTGCTGGAGAAGAACGCACCATGATGTCACCCACCACGGCGACCGATTACGCCCGCGTGGCTCGAGCGATCGCGTATCTGGTCGCTCACCATCGCGAGCAACCTCGGCTCGAGCGCGTCGCGTCCGAGATCGGCCTCAGCGAGTTTCACTTCCAGCGGATGTTCGAGCGCTGGGCCGGGGTGAGCCCGAAGCGCTTCGCGCAGCTGCTGACGCTCGAAGAGAGCCGGCGCAGACTGCGCGAGTCTCGGAGCCTGCTCGACACGAGCCTGCGCTCGGGCCTTTCCGGCCCGAGCCGGCTGCATGATCTTTTCGTTCGCGTCGAGCGCATGACGCCCGGCGAGTACAAGCGCGCGGGCCGGCACGTCACCATTCGCTGGGCCGTCGAGCCGACGCCCCTCGGCGACGCCTTGCTCGCGGCCACCGACCGGGGGCTTTGCGGCGTCTCGTTCCTCGAGAACGACGCCGAGGCGGAGGCCGAGCGCGCCCTTCGCGAGCGCTGGCCGGAGGCGACGTTCGAGCGAGCCCCGGTGGCCCTGCGCGCTTATGCGGGCGAGCTGCGCGCGCGCCTCGAGGGCCGGGGCGACCAGCCGCTGCCCATCGTCCTTCGAGGGACCGACTTTCAAATCAACGTGTGGGAGGCTCTCATCCGCATTCCACCCGGCCGGGTGCTCGCGTACGCCGACCTCGCGAAAGCGGCGGGCGAACCGCGGGCCGTGCGGGCGGTCGCGTCGGCCGTGGCGGCCAATCCGATCGCGTACCTCGTCCCGTGCCATCGGGTCATCCGGTCGACGGGGGCCTTCGGGCAGTATCGATGGGGGCCTGTACGAAAAACGGCGATGCTTGGGCTCGAGATGGCGCGTGCGTGACGCAGGCGCGTGGTAGATAGCCGACCAACCGTCCGCGTGGGCCGACGAACCGGCGGCGCCGCGGTCGGGTACCGTGCGAACCTTCGCGCGGCTTTCTACGGAGACCATGGACATGCGGATGCGTCGAATCGTTCAAGGGGTCATTCCGACGGCTTCGATCGTGCTCGGTCTGGGCTGCCACGGGGGCGACAGCAGCGGGGCCTCGCCCACGGCGAGCGCGTCGGCGGCCCTTGGCGCGCCCGTCGACGCGAGCCCACCGCCGCCCAGGCCGCGGCGAGCCGCGCGGCACGGCGGCATGTCCGCGACGCTCTTCCACGACGCCCACGAGCTTACGGATCTCACGCCAGAGCAGCAGGACGGCCTCCAGAAGATCGAGGTCACGCTCAAGCAAGACGACGACGGCGTCCGCGCCGCGATGAAGTCGTTCCGCGCGGATCTGTCCGCGGGGGCGAAGGCCGGCAAGCTCGAGACGGCCAAGCTCACGGCGGACGACGCCGTCGTCGACAAGGCGATCGCCGACCACCAGGCCAACGAGGGCGCGGCGCTCGACTCGCTGCACGCGCTGCTCACGCCGGCCCAGCGGACGACCCTCGTCACGTCGATCCAGTCGAAGCAGGGTGAACGCGAGGCCCGCATGACGGCCTGGATGAAGACGAAGGAGCCCGACGGGGGCCCGCCGGACTGGAACAAGCGGCGCGTCGACCGGCTGACCGCCCAGCTCACCCTCGACGCCGCCCAGCAGAAGCAAGTCGCGGCGCTCCTGACGAAGGCCAAGGATCCCCCCAACACGGCGGCGTTCGAGTCGCGCTGGGACGACCACAAGAAGCGGACGGAGGCGCTGCTCACGGCGTTTGCCGGCGAGACTTTCGACGGCAAGAAGGTCGACCTCACCGTCTTGCCGGGCAAGACGGCGCACGAGCCCATGGATCACATGGTGGCATTCGTGACGCAGCTTTTGCCCATTTTGCACCCCGATCAACGGGATCGGCTCGGCGCGATGCTCGACCGCCCCTTCGGCAGCGGCGCGGGCCCTCGCGCGGCGATGGGCGGTCCTCTGGGCATGGGTCCGCCCCCCGTGCGCGACGCCATCGACGACATCGCCTTCCCGTTCGCAGAGCCCCCGCCGACACGCGAAGACGGCCCCGGAATGCCGCTCCCGAGCATGCCGCCCCCGCCGCCGATTCCGAGCCACTAGTGCAGCGCCGTCGTGATGACGTCAAACCTTTGACAGCAAACCTTGAGCTCATCTCGACGGCGGTGCACTAGCTTGCGCGGACGTCGATCTTGCGCGGCTTGACCGCGGCGACCTTGGGCAGGCGGACGAGGACCGTCCCGTTTCTGGCCTCGGCGCTGATCCGGCCCGTGTCGATGCCGTCAGGGATGCGAAAGCTCCGCGCGCGATCGACTTCGTCGTACTCGCGTGCGAGGGCGGGGCCGCTCTGCTCCTGACGGGAAGGGTGCTTCGCCTGGAGCGTGAGCGTGCCGTTCTCGACGCGCACGTCGACGCCGTCGACCCCGACGCCGGGAACATCGGCGACGACGAGCACCTCCTCGGCGTTCTCGAAGACGTCGACCAGCGGCGCCACGGTTCGCACCGGGTAGCCCGGCTTGTCGTTCGAAGTTTCGTTTCGATCTCTCGTTAGGATGCTCATGGTCTTTCCCATTTCCTTTCTAGATTTCTTCGATCAGCCGGCCTTGACGGCGATCTGACGCGGCAGCGCGTCCTTGGCCTTGGGGAGGGTGACGGTGAGCACGCCGTCCTTCAGCGACGCCGAGACACCCTCGGCGTCGACGCGGCCGGGCAGCGGGAACTTGCGCGCGAACGCAATGGGACCGCGCTCACGCAGGTGCACGGTGTAGCCCTCGGGGACGTCGCTCTTGCGCTCGCCGCGCAGCAGCAGCGCGTCGTCCTCGACGTGGACGCCCACGTCGCCCTCCGCGAGACCCGGGACTTCGGCCTTGTAGACGAAAGCTTCCTTGGTCTCGAACACGTTGACGGCCGGCCACGCGGCGCGCGCGGCGGACCTCAGGCGCGGCCATCGCTCGAGAGCAAGGCCGGGCCAATCGTCGAACACGAACTCGGCGTGTCGGTTGATAAAGTCGAATGTTCGCAGTGCGTCGCTGAGGTCTCTCCATGCGGTGGTCATGATCGTCTCCTTGGGTGGGTGTTCTTCTCGCGCCTCGGGCGCGTGGCAACGTGCGAGACCCGCCGGGCGCAGGCGGGACACCCGTCGGCAAGCCCGCGAGGCCGCAACTACGCCGGTCGGCTGGAGGGCGGCCCACGTCGCCGTGGGGAGCCACCCGTTCCCTTCGAGCTGGCACGCTCAGAAATAAGCACCGGATCGAGCATGTAAAGGGCGGCCCCAAGCCACGCCGCCGCTTGCAGCGCGGGTGGACAAGGCCTACATCCCAACGTCAACCGTGGCCGGAGAAGACGCGAAACGACGGGCCGCCCAGGCCGCCCTAGATGAGTTGCCCGCGGGGGGAGCAGGCGCTCACGGACAGCTCGTCGTGGGCCTCGGCACGGGCTCGACGGCAAAGCTCTTCGTGGAGGAGCTTGGGGCGCGCGTCAGGGCCGGGCTGAAGCTCGTCGGTGTGCCGACGTCGGAGGGGACGCGGGCGCTCGCCTCGAGCGTCGGGATCACCCTGCTGGACGATGAGGGCCCTTGGGCGATCGACGTCAACGTCGATGGCGCGGACGAGGTGAGCGCAGCACTCGACCTCATCAAGGGCGGCGGCGCCGCCCATACGCGAGAGAAGATCATCAACTTCGCGTCGCGGCGCAACGTGATCATCGTCGACGACACGAAGCTTTCCACGCGCCTCGGCGAGCGCTGGTCGGTGCCCATCGAGGTGCTCACCTTCGCGCGGGGCACCACCCGGGCGGCGCTTGCTCGTTATGGCAACCCCGTCCTGCGCCAGCGCGACGGCGGCCCCGTTCGCACCGACGCAGGCAACTTGATCTACGACCTCGCCGCCGGCGCCATCGAGGCACCGGGCGCCCTCGATCGCGCCCTGCACGACATTCCCGGCGTCGTGGAGACGGGGCTCTTCGTCGGGCGCGCGGACGTCGTGCTCGTCGCCGGCGACTCGGGCGTTCGCCGCCTCGTGCGGGGCTGAGGGGCTTCATGCGCGCCGTGGAGCTCGTGCGCGCCGGTCCCCCGGGGACGCGCGAGCTTCGGACGGTCGAGCGGCCGGATCCCACGCCGCGCGCCGGCGAAGTCTTGCTCCGGATCACGGCGTGCGCCGTCTGCCGCACCGACCTGCAGATCTGCCAAGGAGAGATCCCCGCGCGCAAGCTGCCCGTCATTCCAGGGCACCAGATCGTCGGCCGCGTGCAAGCCATCGGCGAGGGCGTCGGCGGGTGGGCGGCGGGCGACCGCGCGGGCGTCGCCTGGCTCGCAGGGACCGACGGGACCTGCACCCACTGCCGCGACGGGCACGAGAACCTGTGCGCCTCGGCCGAGTTCACGGGTTGGGACCGCGATGGCGGATACGCCACGCATGTCGTCGCGCGCGCCGACTTCGCCCTTCGCCTGCCTGAAGGCTTCGCCGATCTCGACGCGGCTCCCCTGCTATGCGGGGGCGTCATCGGCTACCGCTCGCTCAAGGTCAGCGGCATCCGGCCGGGGGGTCGCCTGGGCCTCTACGGCTTCGGGGCGTCGGCGACGCTCGCGATCCAAGTGGCGCGCCACTGGGGCTGCCGCGTCTTCGTGTGCACGCGCGCGACGGCCGAACAGGAGCGTGCTCGGGCGCTCGGCGCCGAGTGGGCTGGCGGCTACGACGACCGCCCACCGGAGCCGCTCGACGCGGCCGTCACCTTCGCGCCCGTGGGCGCCGTGGTCGTCGCGGCGCTCCGGGCGCTCGACCGGGGCGGCACCGTCGCCATCAACGCCATCCACCTCGACCGCGTGCCGGAGATCCCGTACGGCGACCTCTGGTGGGAGCGGTCGGTCCGCAGCGTCGCCAACTTCACGCGCGACGACGCCCGGGAGTTCCTCGATCTCGCCGCCCGCATTCCCATCCGCCCCGAGCGCGACGTGCTCCCCCTCGCCCAGGCCAGCGAAGCGCTCGATCGCCTCGCCCGAGGCGAAGTCCAGGGCGCCCTGGTGCTCGATTGTGCATAGCCGCCGTCCAAGGGGGCCGCCGTTTCAACTACAATCAGGGCGTGGGCAGCAAGGGCAGGCCGTATCGGACCCTCCGCTTGGGCGGCTTCGACGTCCTCGTCGGCCGCGGAGACGAGGACAACGACCACCTGACGTTCGACGTCGCCGAGCCGCACGACGTATGGCTGCATGTCGCGGGCGGGACGGCCGGCAGCCACGTGGTGGTGCGCAACCCGAGCGGCGGCGACGTGCCGCGCGACGTCATCGCGAGCGCGGCCGCGGCGGCCGCCTGGTACTCCAAAGCGCGCGGGTCGTCGAAGGTCGACGTCCACTTCTGCCGCGCGCGTGACGTGAGCAAGCCGCGCGGTGCGCCCGCCGGGATGGTCCAGCTTGCGCGGTGGGACAGCGTCCGCGTGCGCCCCGCGCTCCCTGAAGTCGGGTCGGAGTGACGGGCGTGCTCGCGAGGACGGCCATCCTCTCGGTCACGGCCGGCGCCCTCGCGATCGCCGGTTGCGCGTCGCTGCTCGGCGACTTCTCGTCGGGCGCCACCGGCGACGCGGGCCCAATCGTTCTGACGGGCGACGCGGGGACCGCCGAGGCAGGGTTCGCGTTCGACGGACAGGCGCCCGCGGACGCGCAGGTGGGCCCGATCGACGCCGCCACGCCGCTCTCTTGCACGACGTGGCGCTACGCCGGACCGCGGCTCCTCGACACGCTCGCCGCCGGAGATCGCAGGGTCCGCGGCGCCTTGTCCGTCGTCTCCGGGCCCGGACCGCAAGCGCGCGTCATCGTCGGCAAGGCCAAGAGCGGCGTAGCCTTCTCTTCGTACACGATCGACACGGCCGACGCGGGCGCGACCGCCCCAACATTCACGCAGCTCGACGCGCCGATCGTCGCCGGATCCGAGTACGCCGGCTGGGCGCGGGGCGGAGCGGGCGTCGAGCCCGCGACGACCGTCCTCGCGTACGCCCCGGCCGGCGATAGCGGGAGCACCCTTGGCGCCTTCTCCGCCTACGTCCTGCCCGACTCCCTGGCCGCGGCCGGCCCCGTGCCGCCGCCGTACGCCGTGTTCGCCGAGTCCGCGCAGGTGCCCGAAGTGGACGCCATCCGAGTCCTCCCGCTCGACTCGCCGAATGCCGACGCGGGCAGCCCTCCTTCCCTCTTCGTGGCGGTCACGTACCCGGCGTCGACCCCGGCGGACGCGAACGCCTCGCAGTACGTGCTCGGGGTGGGCGTGGCGACCGGAGGACCGAGCGCGTCGCCGGCCACGCTCGAGACCCTCGCAACCAGCCCGAACGTCGACGCCCTGAACGACCCGCGGCTCTTCCAAGCGAACGGGCGCGTGTACGTCTTCGACACCGACGACCCGTCTTCGCCCGGGCTCTCCGAGTGGTCGGTGGCCGACGACGCCTCCGTGCCGAGCCGGCCGTTGCCCCGAGCCGTCTTGTCGGGGACGTCGGGCACCGTCGAGTCGATCGCTCCGAACACCTCGACGGCGGCGGCCGACATCGCGCTCGAGCAGCAGGTGAGCGTCGGCGGGTACGTCACGGCCATCCAGTACTTCGCGGGCGCCGTACCCTACGGGGGCCTCGCCACCTGGACCCCATCGCCGCAAGCTTCGCCGGATGGCGCGACGGCGCCCTCGCTGAACGCGGTCGAGTCTTTTACCAACGTCTTCACGGCGCCCGACGGGATCCCATGCGGATCCGTCTGGTCGGGCGACAACATCATGCTGCTCGGCCCGGGCCTCGCGCCGGCCGACGACGGCGGCACCCTCGCGCCGGGCCTCAACATGCTGTGGTTCGATGCGACGGGGGCCATCCATGGCTCCCAATCGGGCACGGGCGCCCTGCTCTCCCAACGCCAGGGCTTCACCAACGCGGCAGCCAGCCCCTCGTATATCGGCGCCTCGAGCGCCCGCTGGGACGTCGCCTGGGTCGAGACGCGCACGGACGACGCCGGCGCGTACGACGTCATCTACTACGACGAGCTCGATTGCGAATAATCACGCCTTGCGTTCGTTCCATGTCCGTCACACGCGCGCATGTGCAAGTGCATGTGCGGATGACGGGAAGCTGACCGAAGGCGCGGCGTCGCGGCGCTACGCTCCCGAGCATGGCGGTGGCTTACGACTCGGACGACTCAGGTCACAGGATCTCGGCGCTCAAGGCCGCTCCTTTCGTCGCGGTTCACCTGGCCGCCGTGGTCGGGGTCATCGCCCTTGGCTGGTCGTGGAAGGGCCTCGCCCTCGCGCTGGCCCTCTACGCCGTCCGCATGTTCGGGGTGACGGCCGGCTACCACCGGTACTTCTCCCATCGCTCGTTTCGTACGAGCCGCGCCGGGCAGTTCGTCCTCGCGGTCCTTGCCATGTCGAGCTCGCAGAAGGGCGTGCTCTGGTGGGCGTCGCACCACCGCATTCACCACAAGTTCTCGGATCAACCGGGCGACGTGCACTCCGTCGCGCGCGACGGCTTGTTCTGGAGCCACGTGGGCTGGATCCTCGCCGCGAAATACGAGGCGACCGACGAGAGCCGCGTGCGCGACCTGAGCCGGTACCCGGAGCTCGTCTGGCTCGATCGCTGGTGGTGGACGCCGCCCGCGGCGCTCGGCGTGGGTCTCTTTCTCGTGGGCGGGTGGTTCGCGCTCGTCTGGGGCTTCCTCGTCTCGACGTCGCTACTCTGGCACGGCACATTCACGATAAACT
>PLIR01000021.1 GCA_003139415.1 Myxococcales bacterium
CCCGCGCCGGTGGCAGCACCCGCGCCGGTGGCAGCACCCGCCCCGGTCGCAGCGCCACCGCCGGTCATAGCACCACCGCCGGTTGTAACGCCCACCCCGCTCGCAACGCCACCGCCGGTCGCAACGCCGCCGCCCGTGGCAGCGCCTGCTCGGGTACCCGAGTTCGCGTGAGAGCCGCGCATCGGTCCGCACCTCCAAAACGAATGTTCGTTCTCTATAGGTTTATCCTCTCTCCACGAATTTGTCAAAACGAATGTTCGTTCTATAATGGTGAGCATGCCACGGGTCACGCAGGAGCACCTGGATGCCCGGCGCCGTCAGATCCTTGACGCCGCCCGGCGCCGCTTCATCAAGAACGGCTTCCACGCCACGTCCATGCAGGACGTGCTCACCGAGGCGGATCTGTCCGCTGGGGCCGTCTATCGGTACTTCCGTGGCAAGGAGGACATCATCGCGGCCATCGCCGACGAGGCGCTCGCCGAGCTCACGGGCTCGGTAACGGACATGCTCGACACCGATCCGCTGCCCTCGCTCGAGGACGTGGTGGGTCAGATCCTCGAGACAGTAGGCCGGATGGATTCCGGCCAGGAACTGGCCAACCTGGCCCTCCAGATCTGGGCCGAGGCGTTGCGCTCCCCCGCGCTGGCCGAGCGTGTGGCCCAGACCGTGAACGGCCTGCGCGACGTGCTCGTGTTCGCGTTCGCGACCGGGACCTCGCCGGAGTCCTTCGAGGGCGCCCTCGCAGCCGCGGCGATCCCACCGTCCACGTGGCGCCGAGCGGGCTTCGCACGCGACCTCTACGTCGACGAGCTCGTGGCCAAGACATTCAAGGTCACGATCGACGGACGGAGCTACCCCGCGAGCACCCGGTATCTCGCGAAGCTCGTGTCAGAACCCCCGAGCGACTCGAGGGACGTGGAGCTCCGCAGGAACGTCCTGCGGGAACTCGACGCCACCCCGGGCGTGCACGCGGACCTCGAGCAGGTCTACGTCGCGACGATCAAGCTGAAGACGCTGCTGTGCGCGGCGCGCCAGCCGGCGCCCCGGACGAGACGGATCGAGATCTTGCGGGCCGCGCGCGAGCTCTTCGATCGGATGGCGGCGAGCTTCGAGGGCGCGTCCTCGGCGGTGGCGCGCGTCCGCGACTTCGGCGCGGCGGTGAAGGCGAGCGAAGGATACCGGCGGCTTGTCGCCTTGCTCGACCACGAGGACAATCAGGCATCGCTCGACTTGCGCATGCGCGTGGGCGCCGACGGCGAGGTGCGCGCGATCGAAATCGTCGGCATCCGGGAGAACCGCAATAACCCGTTCTTTCGATCGTGGCTGCGTCGGCTGGTCGTCCGCTTCATCTTGTTCTTGCGCGGGCACCGCACGACGGGCGACGAGGTGGTCGAGCGAATCCTGTCCGACGTCCTGACCGGCATCGAGGACGCGCTCGTTCTGTCGTTCCAGGTCGTCGGGGACATCGAGTTCTACCTGGGCGCGCTCGCGCTCCGAGACCGGGCGGCCGCGGCGGGGCTTGCCATGGCCCTGCCGACCCTCGTCGAGCCGGGCGATCCGCTCGCGATCGAGGGCCTCTTCAACCCTCTCCTCGTTCTCGCCGGGGTAGCTGCCAAAGCGTGCGACGTGCAGGCGGGGCCCGGCGCGATCGTGGTCGTCACCGGCCCGAACTCGGGCGGCAAGACGCGGCTGCTTCAAGCGATCGGACTCGCGCAGTGCCTGTCGCAGGCTGGCCTGTTCGCGCCGGCGCGATCCGCCCGCGTGCCGAGGGCATCGGGGCTCTTCGCGTCACTCTTCGAGGAGGCCCGCGCCGACCAGCCCGAGGGCCACCTGGGGATGGAGCTGCTCCGGATCCGCCGGTGTTTCGACGAGCTCGATCCGGGCGCCCTCGTCGTCATCGACGAGCTCTGCTCGGGCACCAACCCGTCCGAAGGCGAAGAGATCGCGCGGTTGGTGCTGTCGCTCTTGCCGGAGCTCGGGGTGCGGGGATTCGTCACGACCCACCTGCTGAGCTTCGCCGCGTCCCTGGCCAGGGAAAGCGCCGCGCCGGGGTCACGGGGCGGGCTCGAGTTCCTGCAGGTCGAACTCGACCCGCAGGAGCGACCGACCTACGGCTTCGTACCCGGCGTGGCGCGCACGTCCCTCGCCCACAAGACCGCGGAGCGCCTCGGCGTCACGCGAGACGAACTCATCGCCCGCATCGCCGCCAAGCGCGCCGCACGAGCGCGCTGACCTACTTCTTCGTGTGGCAGTCGAGACAGCTGAAGCCCTTCATTGTCTTCATGTCGAACGGCTGCTCGCCGAGCAGCTCGGCCTGCGTCGGCTCGACTTGCTTGGACATGAACTCGACCATCTTGGGAAACTTCGCGTGCGTCGCCTTCATCCCGGCGGGCGAGACGTCGAGCTTCGGCAGCTCCGGGTTCGGCATCTTGAAGCTGCCGTCTTTGGCTCCGCTCCCGTGGCAGAGGACGCACTTGGGTTCGTCGAACTTCTTCGCGTCGTAGTCGTGAAAGAGGGCGCCCATCTTGGGCATCACGGTCGACTTCATGTAGGCGAGCTTTTGGTCGTGCGACCAGGTGTCCCAATCGCCAGGACCAGGGGGCCCGGGGGGCGCAGCGCTGGCCGAGGGGGCCGCGCTTGCCACGGGCGCCGCGCTCACACTCCCCGAAGGAGCCGCACTCGCCGAAGGGGCGGCGCTGGCGGTCGGCGGTGGGTTGGCCGGTTGCACGGGTTCCGGTTCGCCACCGCCGCACGCGGGCGCGAAGCCGGCGGCGGCCAGGACACAGACGGCAAGGATGCGGGCTGCGGTGCGTTGGACCATGATGGGCCGATCAGTGCCCGTCCTCGGACTTGGTTGCAAGCACGATCGACGTCGCTCACGGCAGGGCCCGTTCACGGCGGGGCCGACGTGATGTCTGCGACGACGCACCGATGGTCCGACGCTCCCGAGTTGCCGACCGCGAACCTTATGAAGCGAAGCGATGCGCTCGCCATGATGCGGTCGATGCGCATCCACGGACGCTTCGCGGGAAAGGTGTAGCCGAAGCCCCACCCGGCTTCGCGGAACCCGTCCTGGAACCGCGACAGGGTCGCCTCGAAGATGTTGCTGAGCGAAGGCAAGTTGGTGTCTCCCGCGATGATGGTGGGGAGCGTCTCCCGGCTCGCCTGCTCCGCGAACGTCTGCGCCTGCAAGGCCCTTAGGCCCGAGTTCTCCTGGATGATCTCGGCGCCGGGGGGGTGAAGCAGTCGGCCGGAGAGGATCTCCCGCCTGAGGCCGCGCTTGCCGCGAATGGCCCCGAGGTCCTCGCGCGGCGACAGCGGGTGCACATCGTAGAGGGCGATTTGCCCGAGCGGCGTATCGATGACGTGCTGGAGGAACCGGGGCGAGCGCTGCTTTCCGGAGTACGAAAGCTTGTCCGGTTCCTTCGTCGAGAGGACGGGGTATCGCGTCGCCAGCACGAACTGTCCCTGGGCGATCACCGTCGCGTAGCGCTCGCGCAGGGTCGGCTCGAGCGCCTCGGTGTGCGCGACCTCCTGCAAGACGGCGATGTCGGGCGAATACCGGTCGATCTCGGCGACGATGCGATCGAACCCCGCTCGCCCGGAATCGACGTTGAAGCTCAGGACTCGCACGACCGGGGTCGACGGCGCACCGAACCTCGGGCGCGGGAGGACGAAGCCCATCAATCCGAACACGAGGATCACGGCGGCCACTCCCTGCGTCCAGAGCAGCCCGCGACGCCGCGTGAGCAGCAGCAGCGCCAAGAGGACCGGCAGCGGAGCGCCGAAGCTCAGCATGGGCACGTAGAGCGCGAGGCCCGTGGCCCACCATCTCTCGCCGACGAACCAAAGCAGCACCCAGGCGACGGCCAGCGCCACCGGATAGAGGATCGCGAGGGCCGCTACGGCCCACAGCGCGGCGCGGGCGATGCGTGCCCCGGGCGCGCGCTCCCCCGACCCGCCGCGCGGATCGCGATCCTGTCGTCCTCGCGCACCATCACGCGCGTTCGACGGCGACGACACCTTTGACCTTTTGGAGCGCCTTCATCACGCTCTTGAGCTGCTGAAGGTCCTGGCACACGAAGGAGAAAAGGTTGACCGCACGGCCATCGTCGCTGGCTCGACAGTTCGCCTCGCTGATGTTGATGCCCTGGGCCATGAAGCTCTGACCGACGTTGGCGAGGATGCCGGGGAGGTTGGCGGTGACGACACGAAGCTGCACGCTGCGGTTGATGCGCGCCTTGCTGTCCCAGGTGATTTCGACGCGCCGCTCGGGATCCGTGTCGAAGGCCTTGGGACACCCGCGGCGGTGGATCGTCACGCCCCGGCCGCGCGTGATGAAGCCGAGGATGTCGTCACCCGGGAGCGGGTTGCAACACTTCGCGTAGCGGACCAGAACGTCGTCGATGCCGTTGAGGCGGATCCCCCCTTCGTCGCGCTTTATCACCTTGCGCATCAAGCCCGCGATGCGGCTCTCGCGCAGTTGGTCCGGCGGCTTGCTCTCTCGCCCCTCTTCGGTGGGGGGCGACAGCACCTTGACGACCTCCTCCGGGTCGATCTTCCCGTAGCCGATCCCGACGAAGAGCTCTTCGAGGTTCTGGATCTTGAGCGTCTCGTAGACGCGCTTGAGCTCCGCGTCGTTCTTCAGCAGCTTGCTCGCGCTGATTCCGGACTTGTGGAGCTCCTTCTCGAGGAGCTCTTCCCCGAGACGGCGGCTCTTGTCGCGCTGCTCCTGACGAAGAAAATTGCGGATCTTCGCGCGCGCTCGCATCGTCCCGACGAAGTCGAGCCAGTCCTTGCCCGGGTGCTGGTGCGGGTGGGTCAGCACCTCGACGACATCGCCGTTGCGGAGCTTGTACCGGAGCGGCTCCATCTTGCCGTTGATGCGCGACCCGGTGACGTGATTGCCGAGCTGCGTGTGGATCTGGTACGCGAAGTCGACCGGCGTCGCCCCACGCGGAAAGACGCGGACGTCGCCCTTGGGCGTGAAGACGTAGACCTCGTCCTGGAAGAGGTCGACCTTCACCCCTTCCAAGAACTCGGCCGGATCCTTGAGCTCTTTCTGCCACTCGAGCAGCTGACGCAGCCAGGAGAAGCGTTGAGCGTCCTGGTCGGCGATCCCGCCGCCTCGGTCCTTGTACTTCCAGTGCGCGGCGATGCCGCGCTCGGCGACCCGGTGCATCTCGTGGGTGCGGATCTGGATCTCGATGCGCTCGCGCCCGGGCCCGATGACGGTCGTGTGGAGCGACTGGTACATGTTGGGCTTCGGCAGCGCGACGTAGTCCTTGAAGCGGCCCGGGACGGGGGTCCATTGCGAATGGATGACGCCGAGCGCGGCATAGCAATCGCTGACGCTCTCCACGATCACGCGGAACGCGATGAGATCGTAGACCGCCTCGATCCCCGACTGCTGCTCCTTCATCTTGCGGTACACGCTGTAGAGGTGCTTCGCGCGGCCGGTGACTTCGGCGGCGAACCCCTGCTCGGCCAGGCGGCTCGAGAGCGTCTTGCAGACCTCGGTGATGTACTTGTCGCGCTCCTTCTTCGTCTTGGTGAGCTGCGCGACGAGGTCGGCCTGGGCTTCAGGCTCGAGGTACTTGAAGCTCAGGTCTTCGAGCTCGCTCTTGAACGCCTGGATGCCGAGGCGGTTGGCGAGCGGGGCGTAGATCTCCAGTGTCTCGCGCGCGATGCGCTCTTGCGACTCGCGCGTCATGGCGCCGAGGGTGCGCATGTTGTCGAGCCGGTCGCATAGCTTGATGAGCAGGACGCGGATGTCCCGCGCCATCGCGACCACCATCTTGCGAAAGTTCTCGGCCTGCCGATCTTCTTTCGATGTGAAGTTGATCTTGGAGAGCTTGGTGACCCCGTCGACGAGCTCGGCAACCTCGCTCCCGAACTCCTTCGTCAGCTCGTCCGTGGTGGCGAGGGTGTCCTCGACGACGTCGTGCAGCAACCCTGCGCATACGCTCGCCGCGTCGAGGCGGAGGTCGGCGATGATGCCCGCTACCCCGATGGGGTGCACGATGTAGGGCTCACCCGACTTCCGGGTCTGCCCCGCATGCATGCGGAAGCTGTAGTCGTAGGCGTGCTGGATCAGGCCGGCATCGACGGACGGTTGATACGCCTTGACGCGCTCGATGAGCTGTTCGACCTGAAGCATCTGTCGGGCACAGCATGTCCGCCGCGCCCGATGAAAAAAGGTAACATCCGCGACCCGCTACGGCAATGCTCGCCACCCCACCGACACATTCCGCGTTCCCATCTCCAGCCCCATCCAGCAGCGAGAATCCCAAAGCTTTCGCCGCGAGCGACGGCGCGCGGCGCCGCTTCGGCGCTTATGTGCACTTCCCTTGGTGCCTCGCCAAGTGCCCGTATTGCGACTTTGTGAGCTTCGTCGCGCCGGAGATCGACGACGAGGGGTACGCCGACGCCGTCATTCGCGAGGTCGAGGTGCGAGCCGGGGGCGCGGATGCCGGGCGCCGGGGCCGGCTCGAGAGCGTCTTCTTCGGTGGGGGTACCCCGAGCTTGTGGAACGCGCGCGACCTCGGTCGCGTGCTCAACGCCGTCCGTCGGGGGTTTGGCGGAAGCGCCGCCGATGGCCTCGAGACGACCGTCGAGTGCAATCCCACGTCGCTCGACGAACGCCGGGCCGCCGCCCTCGTCGACGTTGGCGTGACGCGCGTCTCGATTGGCGTGCAGTCGCTCCGCGACGATCGCCTCCGCTTTCTCGGCCGTCTTCACGACGCGCGCGGCGCGGTGGCCGCGGTGCAGGCCGCGCTCCGCGCCGGGGTCGGGCGCGTCTCGGGGGATCTCATCTTCGGTCTGCCGGGTCAGTCCCCGGAGGACGCGCGTGACGAGGCTCTCGAGCTCGTGGGGCTCGGGCTTTCGCACGTATCCTGCTACCAGCTCACGATCGAGTCCGGCACGCGCTTCGGTGAGCTCGCGCGGCGGGGGCGCCTTCCGCTGGCCGACGAGGGTGCCGTGGCGGAAGCGTTCGTCGCCATCGACGAGGCGCTGACCGGCGCCGGCCTTCGCCACTACGAGGTCTCCAACTACGCCCGCGGGGGCCACGAGGCGCGCCACAACCTCGGATACTGGCGCGGCGACGAATACGTGGGCCTCGGTTGCGCGGCGTACGGCTTCGAGCGAGTGTCGAGCGCCGCCGGGCAGCGAAGCGCGGAAGCCTGCCAGGTGGCAGGGCACCGTTGGCGCAATGTCGTGACGCCTGAGCGCTACGTCGAGGCGACCCGCGCCCCCGAGCGCGAGCGCGTCGCCGCCATCCAGGAGGGCCTCGAGCCGCTCGACGCGGAGACGCTCATGCGAGAACGTCTCATGCTTGGCCTTCGCATCGCCGAAGGGATCGACCTCGATCGAGCGGCCCAGGATCTCGGCGTCCCTGGCTGGACCCCTGCGCGCCTGCGCGCAGCGACGTGGCTCGAAGAGCGCGGCCGCATCGTCCGCGAGGGCCCGATTCTCCGAGTCCCGCGGGCCGCATGGCTCTGGACGGACGACACCGCGGCACGCCTCTTCTAGCCAGCGATTGATGCGCGAGAGGGCCGTCCTGGACGTTTCTCTTTTCTCCACTGCCTGTGGGAAACCCCTGAACAACTCGGGGGTCGATGGTGGGTCCGCTGTTGTGGACTTGTGGGGCGCAGCCGTTCACCACTTCGTTCGAGTTCAGTGGCAAGAGCCCGAATTGAAAAGCGTTGCTGAGCTGCGCCTTATTGGTGTCAACCGCATGAACTGGCCCGCGCCGAACACGGAGCGGACCGCGGGCGAGATCCCCCTCCAAACGGCTGGCAGCGCCCCACATTTGGGGGGCCTGTAGCCACAAGGATTGGTGGCTTTTTACTTTACAGGCCCAAGATGTTGGGGGTAGAAGCGAAGACTCGAGCCGCGCGGGTTCCTGCCGCCGCGCCCGGTACGCGGGTGACCGGGCGCGGTTGAGGCATGGGCCGGGGCGGCACGCGAGAGGGCGGCGGCGGCTGGCGGGCGGGTGATTGGAAGAGGGCTCGATGACTCTGCTTTGGCGGCGTCGACGGGGTGGTCTTTCCATAGCTACTGAACGCGATGGCAGAGTCGACGTCCACTGGTTGTTCAGCGAAACGGGGCACTGAACGGGTCGACGGCGCATGCTGAAGGAGCGGTGATTAAAATGGCAAACTCGGACTTCGGCCAAAACGGGTTGGGAATGCGAAACGGTCACGCCAAGCTGACACGAACCCCGCTCAAGGAGAGCGCGCGGGAGACACCGCGCGAAAGGGCTACGGTCGCGCCCGCGCCCAAGAAGGGCGGCCGGGCGCACGCGGCGCCTCACCCCGCTCCCAAGAAGTCCTCGCGAAGCCGAGGGGTCGCCGTCGAGCGTCGCTTCAGTACGCCGGGGGTAGACCCGCTCGATGCCGTCGTCTACGAGCTCCGGTCCAGCATCATCACGAACCCGGACGGCAGCATCGTCTTCAAGATGGAGGGGGCCGAGGTCCCGACGGGCTGGAGCCAACTCGCGACCGATATCGTCATCTCCAAGTACTTTCGCCGCGCCGGTTTGCATGGTGACAAGGACAAGGGCGAGATGAGCGTGCGCCAGGTGGTGCACCGCCTGGCCCACACCATTCGCGTGGCGGCCGAGACGGGCGTCGTCCAGCCGGCGGCAGGCAAAGTCCGGAGCAGTTACTTCAGCTCGAAGGCCGACGCCGAAGCGTTCGAGGCCGAGCTGTCGTACTTGCTCGTGAACCAGATCGGCGCCTTCAACTCCCCCGTCTGGTTCAACTTGGGCCTCTGGCACGAGTACGAGATCAAGGGCTCGGGCGGCAACTGGGCGTGGGACGGCGCCGAGGGCCAGATCGAGACCAAGACGGCTTACGAACGCCCGCAGTGCTCGGCGTGCTTCATCCAGTCGGCCAAAGACGACTTGATGAGCATCTACGACCTGGTGAAGTCCGAGGCGCGTCTCTTCAAGTACGGCTCGGGCACCGGCTCCAACTTCAGCGCCATCCGCGGCCGGCAAGAGAAGCTCTCGGGGGGCGGCACGTCGTCGGGGCTGATGTCTTTCCTCGAGGTGTTCGATCGCGCGGCCGGAGCCACCAAGAGCGGGGGGACGACGCGGCGGGCCGCCAAGATGGTGTGCCTCGACATGGACCACCCGGAGATTTCGGACTTCATCGGGTGGAAGATGCGCGAGGAGAAGAAGGCGCACGCGCTCATCGCCGCCGGCTTCAGCTCGGACTTCAACGGCGACGCATACCATACGATCAGCGGGCAGAACTCCAACAACAGCGTGCGCGTCACCGACGAGTTCATGCATGCCGCGCTCGCGGGCGCCAAGTGGCAGACGCGCTTCCGCACGACCGGCCAGGTGTGCGAGACGCTCGAGGCCAAGGAGCTTTGGCGCCAAGTGGCCGACGCGGCCTGGGGGTGCGCCGATCCCGGCGTGCAGTACGACACGACGATCAACCGCTGGCACACGTGCCCGAACTCGGGGCGCATCAACGCGTCGAACCCGTGCTCGGAGTACATGTTCCTCGACGACACGGCGTGCAACCTGGCGAGCGTGAACCTGACCAAGTTCTTGCGCGACGACGGGTCGTTCGACGTCGACGGTTACCGCCACGCGTGCCGCGTGTTCTTCATCGCGCAGGAGATCCTCGTGGATCTCTCGAGCTACCCCACCGCCCCCATCGCCCAGAACAGCCACGACTATCGCCCGCTCGGTCTCGGCTACGCGAACCTCGGCAGCCTGCTCATGTCGCTGGGTGTGCCGTACGACAGCCGCGAGGGGCGCGCGATCGCGGCATCGCTCACGGCCATCATGTGCGGCACGGCGTACCGGACGAGCGCGGAGATCGCGGCATCCAAAGGGCCGTTCCCGGGATACGCGAAGAACCGGGAGCCGATGCTGCGGGTGATGCGGATGCACCGGGACGCGGCGTACGCCATCGATCGTGAGGCCGTGCGCCTGCCGGGCGAGTCCGAGTCAGCGCCGGGCATCCTCTACCGCGCCGCGTGCGCGGATTGGGACGCCGCCGTGAACCTGGGCGAGACGAACGGCTACCGCAACGCGCAGGCCACCGTGCTCGCGCCCACGGGCACGATTGGCTTGCTCATGGACTGCGATACGACGGGGATCGAACCCGACTTCGCGCTCGTCAAGTTCAAGAAGCTCGCCGGGGGCGGCTACTTCAAGATCGTCAACCAGACCGTGCCTGGCGCGCTCCGTCGCCTCGGGTACGGCGAGCGCGAAGTCCACGAGATCGTCGCGTTCATCTCGGGCACCAATACGCTGCTCGCCCCGGTCGACCATGCCGGCAACGCGCAGCCAGGTTCGCCGCAGATCAACCGCCGTGCGCTCAGAGACAAGGGCCTGACGGACGCGGAGCTCGCCAAAGTCGAGAGCGCGATCCCTGGCGTCTTCGATCTGGATAGCGCCTTCGCGACGTGGGTCCTCGGCGAGGACACCTACGATCGCCTCGGCGCCACCAAGGACGTGCGCGGGTCGAAGCGTTCGTTCTCGCTGCTCGAGTATCTCGGGTTCTCGCGCGCCCAGATCGAGCAGTCGCAAGACATCATCGTGGGCCGGATGACGATCGAGGGAGCCCCCTATCTTCGCGGAGAACACTATCCGGTCTTCGACTGCGCGAACCGGTGCGGCAAGACAGGCGAGCGGTTCCTCGCCCCGATGTCTCACGTCCGCATGATGGCCGCTGCCCAGCCATTCCTGAGCGGCGCGATCTCGAAGACGGTGAACCTGCCGACCGACGCCACGGTCGAGGACGTCCAGGATATCTACGAGCAGGGCTGGCGTCTCGGGCTGAAGGCCGTCGCCCTCTACCGCGACGGATGCAAGGCCAGCCAACCGCTCTCGACGTCCAGCGAGAAGAGGGAAAAGAAGCCAGCCGAGGAGTCGGCGCCGCCCGATCCACTCCTGGCCCCGGTGCCCCAGGGAGCCACCTCGGACGACCCGCAGCTTTCTCTCCGCATGGCGCCCACCAACACCCGCGCCTACGGCGAACGCATGCGCCTGCCCAAGAAGCGCATGGGATTCACCCAGGAGGCGCGCGTCGGAGGGCACAAGATCTTCCTCCGCACCGGCACGTACGACAACGGCACGCTGGGCGAGATCTTCATCGACATGCACAAGGAGGGCGCCGCCTTCCGCAGCCTCATGAATTGCTTCGCCATGAGCGTGAGCATCGGCCTGCAGTACGGCGTCCCGCTGCTGACGTACGTCGATCAGTTCACGTTCACGCGCTTCGAGCCGCAGGGGCCGGTCGAGGGGCACCCGAACGTCAAGTTCGCGACGTCGATCGTCGACTTCATCTTCCGTACGCTCGGCGTCGAGTATCTGCACCGGTACGATCTCGCCCACATCAAGCCGGAGATCGATGCCACGCCGCTCGATGCGGCCAGGCACCAGGGCACGCCGCCCGATCCACCAAGCCTGCGACAGCTGCCAGAAGCCAGGGGACGCGTCGAACGCGAGTCGCTCCCCCATACGCGGGAGGCGATCGCGCAGAGCGCGGCAATGAGCGAGACGCTGGGCGACGGCACCGGTTCGCCGCTGGACGCGCAGCTCGACACGATGATGGGGGACGCACCGGTCTGCGACGTCTGCGGTCACATCACCGTTCGCAACGGCGCTTGCTACAAGTGCCTCAACTGCGGCAACTCGATGGGGTGCTCGTGAAGCCGGGGTTGGTGGGACGGGATCGAGCCAGCGTATAAGCTCGGGCGCATGACGGTTCGCTCGCTGACACTCGTGGCGCTCGTCTCGACGCTCGTCGCAGGTTGCCCCAAAAAGGAGGCGCCGGTCGTCCTCGACGCGGGGTCCCCTCCACCTTCCGAGCCGAGCGCACCGCAGATCACCGAGCTCGCCCCCATCGAGGACGACAGCGGTCCCCCGTCGGACGCGGCCGCCGAGGCGGGCAGGAAATGGCATGGGGGCGGCGGCTACAGCGCCAATCAGCTCAAGATCAAGCAGTGCTGCAACACCATCCGCGCGCAGGCCAAAGTGCTCGGCGCCTCGCCGGAGGCGTTCCAGCTGAACGCCTTGGCCCTGCAGTGCGACGTATTCGCGACGCAGGTTGGCCCCCAGGGGAACGCCCCCGAGCTGAACCAGCTCCGGGAGATCCTCAAGACGGCGAAGCTGCCCGTCGGCTGCCAGATGTGAAGAGCGTGGAGGGAGAGAAACCGCCAGGACGCCAGGGGCCGCCAGTGGAAGAATCTTGGGATTTTGATTGATCCAACCCTGCCGTCTTTGGCGTCCTGGCGGTNNAATTCTCGTCTTCAGGCGCCCAATTCAGCGGGCGGAGAAGTGGTCGTAGCCTCTCGGCTCGAGAGGACGTTCGCCGTCGGCGCCAAGGAGCGCCAACCCCGCGCCGACGGATATGTATCCAATCGAGCGAAACCCGGCGATGGGAATCGGGCTCGCGACGGCCAAGGCGTAGTCCTCGCCCCCGTACAGCGCGAGCTCCAGCGCGTCGACTCCCAGGGCAGCCGCCGCCTCGAGCAGCGCGGCGTCTCCGCGGAGCGCCGTCTCGTCGAAGACG
>PLIR01000259.1 GCA_003139415.1 Myxococcales bacterium
CTGCCCCTGACCGCGCATCTTGATCACCTGCAGCTTGCGCACGACGGAGTTGCGATCGATGGCCTGGTAGAGCCAGATGAGCCCGTCGGCCACCGTGAACACCGCGCTGTCGTGCTCGCCGTCGGCATACTCGCCGACGAGAAACGTCGTGGCCTCGTAGGCCGTGAGTACGAGGGCGAGGCGCTGCATGAAGTCCGTCAGCTCCCGCTCGCCGCCCGACCCGGCGGCGACCGTGCTCCGCACGAGCGCTCGAAAGGAATCCACGACGACGATCCCCGGAGCGGACTTCTCGATCTCCTGCTCGATGACCTCCAGCACCTTCTGCATCCCTCCCTCGAGCGCCTGCTGGCCGAGGTGAATGAAACGGACCGTGCCGTCGCCCAGCTTCGCAGCGTCGAAGAACGCGTACTGTTGCTGATAGCGAAGCATCTTGATGGGAGGTTCGCCGATGATGCTGAAATACACGGCCTTCCGTGCGGGGGTCGCGTTCTTGAACATGATCTGATGCGCCATCGTCGTCTTGCCGCCGCCCGGGCCGCCGGCGATCAGATTGAAGGAGAACTCCGGTATCCCGCTGCCCAGTACTTCGTCGAGACCCGGCACCCCGGAGGGCAACGTACGAATCGGAACGCGGTCGCTCATGGTTCTGTCTCCCTGGGGGCCGTCTCTTCGATCATGGGCCACGCGTGACGTAGCGCCTCGGTGGTGAGTCGCTCTCCGATGAAGGTCGTGATCAGGGTGAAGAAGGTCCCAAAGAAGGTCGCGGCCGATTCCATGGCGACGACGGGATCTTGAGCCTTCAAACGCTCGCGCAGCTTCGGCGAGCCTTCGAGGACGGCGACTTCCAGGAAAGAAAACTCGTCATGCGTCAGCTTGACGCTCCGGGCGAGCAGCGCCTGGACGCCGGCAGAGCCCACGAGCGGAGCGAGGTGAGCATGGAGCTTGTCGTAGACTTGGCCGGCGGCCTTGGCGCACTCGTCGGCGCTGCCGGCCGCGCCCTCCTGCACCAGCAATCGCTTGGCCCTCGCGATCTGCGCCTTGCTCGCTCGGTTCACGGTGATCGGGCCGCCATCACGGCGGGGCCTCCAGTGGTTCGGAACCGTACAGCGAAGCCGAGAAGACGACCAGCGACGGCTCTCCAGGCCGTGGCTCTCGCAGGCACGATGGCCTGCCCATGAGCCAGAGGCCGACGTTCAAGTGCGAAGAACCAACCGTCGTCGGAAGGGGCCACGACTGGCACCACTGCACGGGTCCGTCCCGGACGGCCCGCCGGGTGGCCGCGGACACCTCAGCCCGAGCCGGTGTTGGAGCCGCATCACCAACCCTCGGGAGGCGTGCGGCCGGCGCGTTACGCCGCTACGTCGACCGGGTAGACGTCGGCCTCCGGGGCTGCGGCCACGAGCTCGATCTTGGATCCCACGCAACGTCGCCGGCCCCGAGGAACACGCATGTCGTCGCATGCCTCGGCGCCGGTCACGACTTCTCTGCTCACCATCCTCTGCGTCGCCCTGGTCCACCGCGACAGGCCCGACTGGCTCGCCGTCAGCGTCGGCCAGGCCGCACGCGCCGCAGCCCTCAGCCCCGAGCGCGTCAGTCGACTCGCTTCCCGAATCGCCGGACGCAGATTCGATCGACTCGGCTATCCCCGGGCCCTAAGCCATGTCGATCGATCTCACTGGACGGGTCGTGGTGGTTACGGGTGCGGGTCGTCGCGCGGACGTCCGCGTCCGTGGGGGACGTCGAAGCGTCGGACGAATATGGAGGAGCGCATCATCGGTTCCGGCGGAGCCGTCTATAGCCCCCCTCGCGTTCGCCTGGCCTCGCGAGGCGACAAGGTTGTCTCGCCGACCTTGGTGTTCAGGATCGCGAAGTTCGCCAGCGTGGGCGTGGACGATGTGCTCACGGGGAAATTCCGGTAGTGGTCGGATTTGGAGCCTCTCCGGCGGAACATGCAGCACGGCGAAGAACCGTCGCTTCTTCCCCGTCGTCGCCTCGCTCCACGCGTAGGCCCGCTTCACCTTCGCGGAACCGATCAAGTCGAACACCTCGACGTCGCCATCCCAGGCAACCTCACCGTTCGGCGCCGTGTCGCGCACGTGGACCGTCTCGACGTGCTTCGCGCCGCAGTCGTGCAGGTGGCGGATCGCGTCGATGACGGCCGGGATACCGGCAGCATCAGTCAATGGGTCACTCCGTTTGAACGGCCGGCGCTGCCTGGCGCAGCGCCGAAGTGCCTGAGAAGCTCATCGATCGCTTCGTGCCACAGCCTCCAGTACTCCTCCGCCTTGTCGTACTCTCGGCGCCGCAATGCCTCGCGCGCGAGCCCGGGGTACTTGGCGACCTTCTCGCGCGCCAGCTTGAGCCATTTCTCCTCGGCCGGGGTCACGGGATCAAGGATGCCACGTCCCGTGCCAGGCGCACCTTTGACGCACCCGCGGGCCGGTTTCCAATCCGGCCAATACCGAAATTCCAGGCGCCAGAGACATGCCCCCTTGCAGGCATTGTCTTGCGCCGAGCGCCGGCACGCGTCGCTGGTAGAACGACGTCCAGAAGTTCACGGCCTGGCCCCCGACGAAGACGAGCTCCCGCTCGAGGTCTGCGATTTTCGCGAGGACGGGCCGGATGTCGACGTATGCGACATCCGTCACTCGAGCGGCTTGGTCCCGCGCAGGCTGATGCGCGCATTCGCGAACGTGAAATGACCGTTCTCGCGCTGGAGCTGCTCCGGGCTTTTCTCACCGGATGCGAGCGCACGGGCATCCTCCTCGCGAGAGCGCTGCTTCTCGCGCGCACGCTCCTCCGGGTCGAAACGCTCGGGCTCCTTGGCCATACCCGGCAAAATACGGCGGCTCCGGCCATCGTGCAAACGCGCCCCGGCGGCCGGCCTCGTGTGCGAAACGAACCTGTTTCCGGGAACCCTCGCCGAAGAGTCGCGGCTCGTGGCGCGCTTCAGCGAAGACCCCGCACAGAAGAAAGCCACGATGGCTCATCGCGTATTAATGGGGCCGGGTCACTTCTTCGGCGGTGCGGCCGCGGCCATCGCGCGGATGTCCTTGATCAGCCGGTACAGCGTGAGGGGCAAGTCGGTGAAGGACTCGAAGCCGAGATGCGCGTAGAACGCGCGCGCGGCGTCGTCCTTCGCATGGACGACGAATGCGCGGATGCCGGCGATGTCGGCGGCCGCGATCGTGCGAAGCATCGCATCCTTGACCAGGCCGGCGCCGATCCGGCGGCCTTGCAGCCCCACGCGAACGCCCATGCGAGCGAGCAGCATGATCGGCACCGGATGGCGCGCCAGGCCCTTGGTCAGGCGCTCTGATGCGCCCTCGTAGGCGACCTCGCCGACGGACAGCGTGTAGAAGCCGATCACGACATCGTCATCCACGCCGACGTAGGTCTGCGATGCGTTGGCCTGCTGATTCGGCCACGCGAAGCGGAGCAGAAAGCGATTAAGGGCGTCGTGGCCGCAGTCGAACCCGTCGAGGACGTGCTGACGCGTCAGCTTCTCGACGCGCAAACTCACGGGCGTTCAAAGACGCTCGGCTCACGCAGCAGCTTCCTCATGCGGGCATGCGAGCGCGGCGGCGCATCGAGCGCCTGCATGAACCGCGTCCACTGCTCCCGGGTCAGCCTCAGGTCCCGCTGCTCGCCCAGCATCTCCTCGGCGCGCATGAGCGCCGTGGCGAGCACGAACTCGCTGACCGAGCGATGGGCCACTTCGGCCGCGGCGCGCAGCTTTCGCTTCGCGTCGACCGTCAGGCGGAGGTCAAGCTTCTCGGTTCGGATGCTACGGGCGGGCATGGCAGCGGCCTTTGTGCAGGTGGTCTCCACCGAAGTATAACGAGTCGCCCGACAATGTCATGACGAACCCGCTTGCTGAGCGGCTCCTCGAGTCCGCCGAGGTGGGTGTCGGCGGCGGCCGGGCGGCAGGCACGCCCGCCGTCTCGCGAAAGTGAGCCGTGCGGAGGGCGAGACCCCAGCGCGGGCTGAGGCAGGTGCACGCGAAGTCGGCGGGCCCGGGGAATCGAAGCGCCATCTCGGACTCGACTTGGACGAAGACCGTCGGCGTCGTCGGGCGATGAGCTTCGGCCACCAGCGTCGCCGAAGCGCGCTGCCTCGTCGCCAGCGGGGTCCAGGTGGTCGTCGCACAGGGGTACGAGGCGGGGGGGCATCGCGGCGTGTTCGACCCCGACGCGGCGGACGATTGCCTGGGTACGTTCGCGCTCACCCGGATCCTCGCACGCGAGCTGGCCGTCCCGGTCGTGGCCGCGGGAGGAGTCATGGACGGCGCAGGGGTCGACGCGGCGCTCCGGCTTTGGTGCGAGCGCGGCGCAACTCGGCACCGCCTTCGTCCTGTGCCCCGAGTCGCTCGCCGACGAGGGGTACCGGGCGACGATGAGGAGCGACGCAGCTCACCACACCGTGATGACTCGGGCCATTTCCGGCCGACCCGCGCGCTGCCTCGCCAACCGCTTCACCGCCTTCGGCGCGAAGGTCGCCGACCGGCGAGGTGCCCGACTACCCGATCGCCTACGACGCCGGCAAAGCGCTGCACGCGGTCGCGAAGGCGAAGAAGGACTTCGGCTACGGCGCGCGGTGGGCCGGTCAGGGCGCGCCGCTCGCACGGTCGATGCCCGCGGCGGAGCTGGTGGCGACGTTGGTGGGGGAGATTCCCGTCGGCTGAGGCTTCATGCGACGCGGAACCCGCGGCAGACGGAGTCGAACAGAGCGATCCGGAGGCCGCCCGAAGGCGGCGACGGAGGCCGCAGGCCGCTCGTAATAGAAGGGACGGATGGGAAGACAGGCAGCCGTTGGACGATTACGCTCGACCAGCTCGGCGCGCACGTGAGGGGTTCGTGATGGGAAAACTCGGCGTCAATAGCTTCAGCGTCTCTCTCGACGGCTTCGGGGCGGGACAGAACCAGGATCTCCAGAATCCGCTGGGCGTCGGCGGCATG
>PLIR01000527.1 GCA_003139415.1 Myxococcales bacterium
TTAGGCTCTCCGCGAGTTGTCCCGGACCCTCCACGTGTCTAGCGCCAGCCAGAGCCAGACGCCTTCGTGGCAGACCCTACGTGGTCTCGACGCGCTCAACTTCCTGCTCGCCGACGTACAGACGGGTGTGGGACCGTTCGTCGCGATCTACCTCGCCGGCTACAAGTGGAATGAGGAGCGCGTCGGTCTCGCTCTTGCCGTGGGCGGGATCGCGGGGATCGTCGCGCAGACACCGGCCGGCGCGCTCGTTGACTCCCTCCGGTCCAAGCGGGCCCTGTTCGGTCTGGCCGTGGCCGCGCTCGCTGCGGGAGCGCTGGTGATCGCGCTCTTGCCGTCGTTCTGGCCCGTCATGGCCGCCCAGATCTTCATCGGGAGCACCTCCAGCGTCTTCATCCCGGCCATCTGCGCGATGTCCCTCGGCATCGTCGGACGCTCGGCATTCGACGCGCGCCAGGGCCGCAATCAGACGTTCAACTCGGCGGGCAATGTCACCGCCGCCGTGTCGATGGGTCTTCTCGGCTACCTCGTCTCGAACCGCAGCATCTTCTTCTTCGTCGCGACCCTCGCGGTCCCCACGATTCTCGTCCTGCTTTTGATCCGACCTGCCGAGATCGATTACGAACTGGCCCGTGGCGCGAGTGACGGAGAGACGGGAGGCAAGGCGGAAAGCGTCTGGGCGCTCTTCCAAGACCGTCCCCTGGTCATCTTCCTCGTCTGCGCGGTGATGTTCCACTTCGCGAACGCGGCGATGCTCCCCCTGCTTGGCGAGATGCTGGCCAAGGGTCGTGGTCGCGCCTCGATGCTTTTCATGTCGGCCTGCATCGTCACCACGCAGCTCGTCATCACCCTGATCGCATCATGGTCAGGACGAAGGGCCGGAACGTGGGGTCGAAAGCCCCTACTGCTGATCGCGTTCGGCGCGCTGCCCGTGCGAGGCGTTCTCTACACCTTCACGTCCAACACGTCGCTGCTTGTAGCGATCCAGATCCTGGACGGGGTGGGGGCGGGGATCTTTGGCGTCGTGTCCGTGCTCGTGATCGCCGACCTGACGCGCGGAACCGGCCGGTTCAACCTTACCCTGGGGGCCATCACAACGGCCGTTGGCATCGGCGCGTCGCTGAGCCAGCTCATCGCCGGGAGCATCGTTCACCACGCGGGCTCTCGCGCAGGCTTCCTGTTCCTCGCGGGGGTGGCGTCGGCTGCGCTGGCCATCCTCTACTGGTTCATGCCGGAAACACACGAACAGAACGTCCAGGGTCCAACACAATGAGCACCGTCGTCCTTCTGTGCATGTCGAATGTCTTCATGACCTTCGCCTGGTACGGCCACCTAAAGTACGGCCACGCCTGGCCGCTCTGGAAGGCGATCCTGGTCTCCTGGGCGATTGCGCTGCTCGAATACTGCCTGGCGGTGCCCGCGAATCGCCTGGGATACGCGCACTTCTCAGGCTTCCAGCTCAAGATCATTCAAGAGGTCGTCACGCTCGTGGTCTTCATCGCCTTCGCGGTTCTGTTCCTGAAGGAGAAGCTCGCGTGGAACTATCTCGTGGCGTTCGTGTTTCTGGCCGTGGCTGCTTTCTTTGCCTTTGCGTTCAAGGCCTCCGGATCGATGAACTGAACCACGGCAGAGGCGGACGCCCACAAGTTTTGCTGGCTCGTACGTCTCGCCTCGTCCGGCCGCCGCCCATTGGTCGAACACGGTCGCCCCGCGAACACCGCCGAACGCCCCACGCCGAGCGGCCGAGTGGGCCCGTGACGAGCACAGTGTGCCCCGCAGCGGCCTTCGCGCCCAGCCGTACGAGCCCGTCTTCCGTGAGCGTGTTTCATCGCTTCATCGGCCGGACGTGCGACGCCCCGAGAATGCGTCACCTTCGCGTAACCGATCCAGTCGAACACCTCGACGTCGCCATCCCAGGCAACCTCACCGTTCGGCGCCGTGTCGCGCACGTGGACCGTCTCGACGTGCTTCGCGCCGCAGTCGTGCAGGTGGCGGATCGCGTCGATGAGGGCCGGGATACCGGCAGCATCAGTCAATGGGTCACTCCGTTTGAACGGCCGGCGCTGCCCGACGCAGCGCCGAAGTGCTTGAGAAGCTCATCGATCGCTTCGTGCCACAGTCTCCAGTACTCCTCCGCCTTGTCGTACTCTCGGCGCCGCAATGCCTCGCGCGCGAGCCCGGGGTACTTGGCGACCTTCTCGCGCGCCAGCTTGAGGCATTTCTCCTCGGCCGGAGTCACGGGATCAAGGATGCCACGTCCCGTGCCAGGCGCACCTTTGACGCTCCCGCGGGCCGGTTCAAATCCGACCCATACCGAAATTCCAGGCGCCAGGGCCATGCCCCATTGCGGGCATTGTCTTGCGCGAGCGCCGGCACGCGTCGCTGGTAGAACGACGCCCAGAAGTTCACGGCCTGGCCCCCGACGAGGACGAGCTCCCGCTCGAGGTCTGCGCGATTTTCGCGAGGACGGCCGGGATGTCGACGTATGCGAGATCCGTCACTCGAGCGGCTTGGTNNCACCGGATGCGAGCGCACGGGCACCAGCGCACGAATCGGCTCCCTCGGCCGCACACGATGCATCGCTGCGCTGCACGCAGGTGCAGCGACTCGCCCTCGTTGTTCCCATCGGCGGTCTCCTCGGACGCGACGATGCGCTCCGGAGCCTCCGGCCGGGAACCTTGATCCGTCACGGCGCCGCGACGGCGAGCGCGCAGCTCACGCATGGCGGCGCGATGATCCGCTCGCCCCTCCGGGCTGCGCTGGTGGCGGGCACGGGCCTCGCGCAGGCTCCGGGCGCGGCCGCGCGAGCGGCAGTCCTCACCGCAATACGCGTGACCCCGGTCGCAGCAGCGGCAGATGAAGAAAACGGCGCCGCACCACGCGCACGGGCGCATTCGCAGCGCTTCTTCGTCTCCAACCAGGTGCCGTCGAACGAGCTCGATTCGCGATTGCTACTGCGGATCGCGCAGCAGCGCGGGCGCCGCGCGATCCGGATCGAGCCGACGGATCGCCTTGACCAGGCGCGCGCGGCAACAGTCGCAGTAGTGGCCCTCGCCCAGCTCGTCCATCAGCGTGACCGCCCGGCGGTACTGCTCCGCCGCGCCGTCGCCCGCCCCTCTCGCCTCGTGCACCTGCCCGAGACGCTCGATTGC
>PLIR01000271.1 GCA_003139415.1 Myxococcales bacterium
CCCAGCCGACCCACGAGTTTGGATGGATCCCGAGGTCGCGCATCAGGGCCGTGAAGTCGACGCCCGTCGCGTCGAGGCGAGTTCGCTCGAGCCTGCCGCCGTGAGACAGTGGGTCGACCACGCTGTCCGACAGCACGACGGTCCCGCCGGCGAAGCGCAGCGTCGTCTTTGGGCTCGACACGATGTTGCGCCGGATCGACAGCTCGCTCCGCAGCTCGTGGGCGAACGAGTACTTCGCGAGCAGGACGTCGTGCGCCTCGATGGTGCCGCTGAGGTCCGGAAAGATCGTGTCGTGGGCGTAGCGCACGTCGAGGTCGACCCCGACCCAGCCGTCGGTCTCGGGGAGGGCGACCGCGCGCTCGGCCAGGGCGATCGGCGCGCGCACCCTCACGTGCCCGTCGATCTCGGGAGGCTGGCCCGGCTCGGTCGGGAGCGCGACGTGAAGGTGGCCCAGCGAGAGCTCGACACGCCGCTTGTCGCCCGGCGCGAGATCGCACGACGGCGCCGTGCCGGGGGCCGGGTCGAGGTCGGCCGACCCGACGCCCTCGAGGCGGCGCACCAGGATCGCGCCGGGCTCGTAGCGCACGCGCGCCTCTAGCGAGCAGAGGGTGTCGTCGTCGGTGGCGACCGTCTGGCCCGTCGATTCGACGCGGCCGCGCTGCACGGTGGCCCGCCCGGCGCGCAGGGCGACCTCGAAGGACGAGCCGAGCTTCCTGTCGTCGTCGGCGCTGACGTCGAGGTCGAGCGCGCGGACGGCGACGCGCACGGAGTCGAGGTCGAGGTCGAGCGAAGCGTCGGTCAACGAGAACGTGTTGAACGGCGCATGCAGTGGCCCGATCGGCGGGCTGCCCGACTGCTTGAGGGCGAGGTTGGCGAGCTTGCCGTCGCGTACGACGGCGCGCACGCGCGGGGCGTCGAGGTCGATCTGGTCGATGGCGAGCTTCCCCGCGAGTAGGGCGAAGAGCTTGGGACGGAGCGCGATGTGCGGGCAGACGATGAGCGGGCTGCCGCCGTCGGACGCCTCGACCTGCACGCGATCGAGCCGCAAGGCGAGGGGCCAGATCCGGATCGAGGGCTCGTAGGCCGCCACGATCCCCTGCGAGACCAGCACCTTCTGGGCTTGGTTCGTCGCCCAGGTCTTCGCCCAGGCCGACCGCACGACGAGCGCCGCCGCGAACGGGAGCAGCCCGACCAGCGCCAGGACCACGCAAAGGGCGCGCGCGACGTGCGCGTCCCAGTCGCGCCGTCGACGCCGGCGCTTGCGTCGCGGCAGGGCGACGCGGCCCGCGGTCGGCGGGGGAAGGAGGACGGCGGGCGGCTCGGTCCGATGCATGTGCCTACAGGGTAGGAGTCCGAGGCGCGCGAGCCGCCGGGAGTCGTCCCACTGTAGCGCGATCCGCTATACCGCTCGGATGCGCCGTACCACCCCAGGCGTCTCGGGCGCCGCCGACCTGCTCGACGCATTGACGGCTCGGGCAGGGAGCCACGACCCGGCGCGGGTGGCGCGCATCCTCGAGCCGCTGGTGACCGAGGAGCGGCGCGCCCGGCTAAGGCAGGTCATCGCGAGGCGCCTTGCGAGCGTGATGGTCGTCTTCGACGGGCCGTACGACCCGCACAACGGGGCGGCCGTCGTGCGATCGTGCGAGGCCTTCGGCGTGCAGGCGTTCCACGTCGTCGAGCGCGCAGGAACGCCGTTCGCGGTCGCTCGCTCGGTGGCGCGCAGCGCCGAGAAGTGGGTCGACGTCGTCTGCCACTCGAGGGCCGCGAGCGTCATCGCCCACGCCGGCGAGCGCGGGATGACGCTGGTCGCCACCCACCCGGAGGGGGAGATGGCGCCGGAAGAGCTCGCAGATGTGCCCAGGCTGGCCCTGGTCCTCGGCAACGAGCGCGAGGGCATCGGCCCGGATCTCGAGCGAGCCTGCGGCCGCCGGGTCCGCGTCCCGATGCGAGGGTTCGTCGAGAGCCTCAATGTGAGCGTGACCGCGGCCATCCTCCTCCACGCGGCGACGCGCGGGCGAGCCGGCGACCTCGATGAGGAGACGCGTCGCAAGCTCTACGCGCGCGGGTTGTATCTATCTGTCCCGCACGCTGAAGACGTGCTCGTTGCGACGGGATGCGGCTCGCCTTAGCTTGGGCGTGCACCGGACATGGCCGACGAGCTCTATGCCGTTCTTGGCGTTGCACGCAGCGCCGACGCGGACACCATCAAAAAGGCGTACCGCAAGCTCGCGGGACAGCTTCACCCCGACAAGAATCCCGGGAACACATCGGCCGAGTCGCGGTTCAAAGAAGTAAACCACGCTTACGATGTGCTGGGCGACGCCGGGAAGCGCAAGCTCTACGACGAGTTCGGCGAGGAGGGCCTGCGTGAGGGCTTCGACGCCGAGCGCGTTCGCGCATACCGCGGCTGGTCGTCGCGTCAGGCCCGCGCGCGCCCCGGCCCCGGCCCCGGTCCCGACGGCTACGGCCCGGGATCGCTGGAGGACTTGTTCGGCGGCGGCTCCACGAGCGGCCTCGGGGATCTATTCGGCGACATGCTCGGCAACCGCAACCGCGGCCGGGCGCGGGGCCCGACGAGGGGACCCGATCTCGAGAGCGAGATCACCATCGACTTCTCCTCGGCCGTTCGCGGCACCACGCTGGAACTGCATCCTCAGGGCCAAGAAGGCGCGCCCGTCACCGTCCGCATCCCCGCAGGGGCCGACGAGGGGAGCCGCGTGCGCATCGCCGGCCAGGGCGGCCCTTCGTCCAACGGCGGCCCGCGGGGAGACTTGGTGTTGACGGTGCACGTCGAGCCGCACGCTCACTTTCGGCGCGAAGGCGACGATCTGCACCTGGACTTGCCCGTCACCATCGGCGAGGCGTACCACGGCGCCAAAGTCCGCATTCCCACCGTCGACGGCGCCGTCTCGCTGAAGGTGCCCGCGCGTGCGCAGAGCGGACAGACGGTCCGTCTTCGCGGAAAGGGCGTCGTGCGAAAGGGCCGCGCCGACGGGGACCTCTACGTCCACTTCCTCGTCCAGGTCCCCAAGGACCCAGACAACCAGGCCGCGGAGGTCATCGACAAGCTCGCCCCATTCGAGGCCGAGGATCCGCGCCAGGGCATCGAGCTCTGAAGCGATCTGGCCAAGTAGTGTCTAGCAGCTGGCCTGCAGGCGTCGGACGGGCTTCGGGCGCTGCCAACGTGGCGCTAGAGCGTGCCGTCTTCCGGGAGGCCCTTGGTGTCGAAGGCCCAGTAGGCGCCGTGATGCGATAGCAGGGTGACGGACGGCGCGTCGCGACGGAAGACCATCGTGCGCAGGACCTTCTCGCCGAGGTCCCCCCGCGGCAGGTCGTCGGGCGCCTTGATGATGACGAGGGGGAACGCGCGCGCATACTTGCAGCGCGGGGCGTAAGCTTCGCCGTCGAACTCCCACCCGCGCGCGGGCCAGGCCGGCTGGCTGAGCGGCTTGAAGCGCACCGGAACACTCAGGTAGCGCGCGAAGGCGAAGGCCCACTGCCCGTGCTTTCGCGCCGCGTAGTACGCCGCCATGTGCGTGAGGGGCCCGTTGCGAAACGAGTCGGTGTCCGGGTTCCAGAGGACCGCCGTGACCGCGCCGCCCGCCGGCAGGTCGTCGATCGTCGCCGAGGCGTCGTGCGTCTCCCACGCGAAGACGGCGCAATGTACGAGCGCGTTCGCCCCGGCGAGCACGCCGAGGCGCGGCACCCAGCGGCGCGCGCGGGCCATCATCTCGTCTGCCGGATATCGCGGCGCTGCCAGGATCGCGCCGAGGAGCGCCCACTGCGCGAGCCGCGGGAAGATGAGGTGCGTCCCGACGAGCACCATCGGCGTCGCGAAGTACGCCCCCGTGAGCGCGAGGAACGGGAGCACGATGGGCGGCGAGGCTTCGGGGCGGAGGGTGCCCGCGCGCCGCGCGGTCCACGCGGTGCGTGCGGCGATGCCCATCACGAGGAGGTCCGCCCAAAGGAGGATCTGATCGGTCGCGTCGCCATAGAGGTTGGTCGCGAACGCGCTGAAGTACACGAGCTTCTGCCAGAGCGGCGGCGCCGTACCCTCCATCGTAGGGTCCCGATACATGTTCGGATCCCACGGGTATTGCTGGCGGTACACGGCGATGCAGTAGCCGCACCCGAAGAGCAGCGGCAAAAGGGCGAGGGTCGCCTTGACGATGACCCGCAGCGCCGGCCAGCGCGCCCCTTGTGCCGCCCCCACCCGCCACGACAGCTCGAACGCGAGCGCCGCCGCCGCGAGGCACAACGACAGCATCGCGAGCACGTGCGCGAACGCGCACAAGAGACCGAGCGCGCCAATGACCATAAACGCCCCGACCGTCGGCTTCACGACGAACCGCGCCACGAAGACCAGCGCCCACAGCGCGATCGCCGTCGCGAGGACGTAGTTCACGAACCCCCAGACGAGCGAATACGAAAAGAGGATCGGCGTGAAGAGCGCCGCGTACTCCGGCGGGCGCCGCAGGGTGCGCACGAGCGCGACGACCGCCGCGGACGTCGCGACGATCGACGCCGCGACGACGGTCCGTCCCGCGAGCTCGATCGGAACGAACGCCGCCAGACGGGCCACGAGGATATGGAAAAGGCCGTTGTACGTGAAGTAGTTGAGCTCGTACTCCGCATGTTCCGGGGAGTTCGCGACCTGCAAGCGGCGCGCGACGTCGCTCAGCGCCAGGTGCTGCGGGTAGTCGACGCACGGCAAGAGCTGCGTCACGAAGAACCCCGCGACGAGCAGCGCCACGCCCGCCCAGTACAGGCGCGTCAGGCGCACGTCGCCGAGCGACAGGAGCTCGGTCAGCCGAGGCAGCGGCCATCCGCGGCTCGGCGAGGCCCCGGACCGCTCGGCGGGCCGGGGCGCTCGTTCGGTCTGCTGTTCGACGGCCGGCGCGGGGACGGTCACAGGGTAGAGCCGTACCGCACCAGTACGCTTGAGGCCAAGACGCTTTGCTCGCGGTGACGTGGCCCCCGCCTACCCATGCCTCGCGGACGCGTGGTAGACGGTGTGGACGATCGTGACGCTCCGCGCGTTTCCTGCCCTCCGTTCGGCTCGCGCCCGCGGCGCGCGCCTCGCATCCGTCGCATTGGCCGCGGCCTGCTTCGCCGGCGTGGCCGGGTGCAACGAGGAGCGCAAGCAAGAGTGCGACAAATTCCTGTCCGCGATGGCCCCACTGAAGGAGGGGACACCCAACGCGGACGCCGTCGATCGCGTGAGCGCCCAGGTCTCTGCCATCGGTTTCCAGGACCAGCCGCTCCGCGAATACGCCAAGAACTACAGGCAGACGTTGTCGGTCTTGAGCGCCACCCTCAAGCTCAAAGAGGGGGCGGCGAGCCCCGACGCCGTTCCGGACGGCACCGAAGGCGTCATCAAGAAGAACCTCACGGAAGCGCGCACCGACGACGCCGACATCGCGCGCTACTGCGCGCCCTAGTCCATGCGGGCTCGCACGCCGGTCGTCGCGCTCACCGTCGCACTCGTCGCCCTCGCCGTGTGGCGCGGGGCATGCGTGCTGGCGGGTCCCGACATCGACACGGACGCCTACGCCCATCACATGATCGCGCGCGCGATCCTCGCCGACCCGGGCGACCTCGCGGTGCACTGGGTGTGGCTCCCGCTGTTTCATTATCTCCAGGTGCCGTTCGTCGCGGCCGGCGGCACGATGAACGGCGTCCGCTGGGCAAACGTGGGGCTCACGGCGCTGCTGCCGGTCGTGCTGTTCCAGTACGTCCGCCGGACGATCGCGCGACGCGGCGCCCGTCCGTCCGTGCTTCCGGCGTCGTGGACGGCCGTCCTGGCGGCGCTCTTCGTGGCGACGTGTCCCATCGTCATGCAGATGGGGACGACCGCGCAACCCGAGCCGCTGTTCGCGCTGGTCATGCTGGGGGTCGCCATTGCCTACGAGACGGATCGCGCTGGAGCCGCCGCCACGCTGCTCTCGGTGGCCGTCCTGCTTCGCTACGAGGCATGGGCCGCGATCGCGGCGATCGCGGCGGTCCAAGTCGTCGAGGCCACGGCCGCGTTGCCCTTCGCGCGATCGTGGCCGGGTGTCGCGCGGCTCCGGGCGCGCCGATCGACGGATGGGTGGCTCGTCGTCGCAGCGCCGGTCGCGCTCATCCTCGCGTGGGCCGCGCTGCGCAGGCCGGTGGACGGCCAGTGGTTCGGCTTCGTCCGCCAGACGCACGAGTTCGCGAGTCAGGTCGCCCAGAGCCGCGGCGACCTCTCGCAAAGCGTCGTCCGCCTCGCCATGGACGCGCTCTACTACCCCGTCTTCGTCGCCGCGCGCGTCCTCGGCCCAGCCCTACCCCTCGCGGTCTTCGGGGTGGCGCGGACCGTGCGCGAGCAAGGCGCCCGCTTCGTGATCGTCCTCGCGGCGTGCTTGGCCTTCGTGTCGCTTTCCTGGATACGGCGTTCGTCGCTCGGACTCGACCGGCACTTCGTGGTCGTCGTCCCCCTCTACGCCGTCTTCGCGGCGCAGGGCTGTGCCGTCGTCGCGGACGCCGCCTCGCGCCTCGCTCGTTCCCGGTGGGGCGAGCCTGCCGCAGACCGCGTGGGTCTCGTGGCCGGCGGGGCGCTGGCAGCCGCGTCCCTCGCCGCCATGTGCGTCGTTCTCCAGATCTGGATGGGGTTCTGGCGGGGATCGGTCGCGAGGGGGTGGCCCGATCGCGTCGCCGTTGGCGCAGCGCTCCGGGCCCTCCCCGGCGAGGCGACGATCTTCTGCGACGACGCGACGCTCGAGATCCTCAGCGGCGTCGATCGCCGGCGCTTCGACCGTCACTGGCTGGATGACCCGGCCACCTGGGACCGCGTCGAACAGGCCGCGCGCTCGGACGGCAGCGCCTACGTCGCCACCTGGCGCCGCAAGGTGATCGGCCGGGAGGACGCGGGCGACGTCGTCCTCCGTGCCGGGGATTCGCCGGGCGATCCGCTATCGGGCCTGGAGATCCTGCGCGTCCCTCCGGACGGTGGTCGCGCCGCACGCTAGTGTCACGAGACTTGGATGCCCCGATGCAGGACGCACGACCAGCCAGTTTGCCCAGGCGCGCGCGGCTCCGGCTCCTCGCGCTGACGAAGGTGTTCGGGGCCGCGAGCGCGCCCCTCGAGTTTCAGATCCTCGGGCGCGTCCTGCTGCGCGCCGCCCTCGTGGGCGCGGCGGCGGGGCTACTGGGATCCCTCTTTTTTGCGTGCCTCGAGGCCGTGCAGCGCATCTTGCTCGAGGATTGGGCGGGCTATCTCCCGATGCGCGCGGGCGGCGAGCAGGTGCTGGGCGCCGTGACGGTGCACCACCCGTTCCGCCCCTGGGTCCTTCTCGTACTCCCCGCGTCCGGTGCGCTCCTCGGCGGCGCGATCTCCACGTGGCTCGCGCCCGAGACGCGCGGCGGCGGAAGCGACGCGATCATCGAGGCTTTTCACCAGAACCGGGGCCTCGTTCGCAAGCGTGTCGCTTTCGTCAAGGGAATCGTGTCCATCCTGACGCTGGGCACGGGCGGCTCCGGCGGCCGTGAAGGGCCGACGATGCAGATGGGCGGCGCGATCGGATCGCTCGTCGGCCAGAGCCTCAAAGTGAGCGACCGCGAACGGCGCATCCTGCTCGTCGCGGGCACGGCCGCAGGCATGGCCGCGGTGTTCCGGACGCCCCTCGGCGCCGCGCTCCTGGCCGTCGAAGTGCTCCACCGAGACGACTTCGAAGCGGACGCGCTCGTCCCGAGCGTCTTCGCGAGCGTCGTCAGCTACTCGGTCTTCACGGCGTTCTTCGGCGAGAGCCGCCTCTTCACGCACGCCGCAAGCTACCCCTTCTTCCCGCAGCACCTGCCGCTCTACGCGCTCATGGCCATCGTGGTGTCCTTCGTGGCGAGCGCGTTCCTCTCGGTGCTGCGCGCGGTCCAAAGGGCGACGGCGCGCCTGCCCGTTCCGCAGTGGTGCCGGCCGGGCATCGGGGGCCTGGCCCTCGGCCTGTTCGCGACGCCCATCGTGGTCGCCATCGGCCCGCGCTTCGGTCAGGCGGGGTCGGGCCTCGGCATCCTCGGCGGTGGCTACGGCGCCGCCCAGCTCGCGATCGTCGGTGCCGACTGGATGCCCGCGGGGTGGCGCGCGGCCGAGCTCCTGGCGCTGCTCGGCGCGATCAAGATCGTGGCGACGTGTCTGACGGTCGGCACCGGCGGGAGCGCCGGCGACTTCGGCCCGTCGCTCGTCATCGGGGGACTCTTCGGGGGGGCATTCGGCCAGGCGGCGCAGGTGCTCCTGCACGACCCACGCATCTCGCCGGGCGCCTTTGCGCTCGTGGGCATGGGCACCTTCTACGGCGGCCTGGCGCACGTGCCGATCGCGGCGCTCGTCATGACGTGCGAGCTGGCGGGAAGCTACGATCTGCTCGTCCCGCTCATGCTGGCCGAAGGCGTGGCGTACGTCGCGCTGCGCGGGCGCAGTCTGTACACGGCGCAGGTGGCGACCAAGCGCGAGTCCCCCGCGCACCGCGACGAGATGATCCTCGACGTGCTCACGGGCGTTCGCGTCGCGGACGTGCTGATCCGAAACCGCCCCTACGCGACGTTCACCACGCGGACGCCTGCGCAGGAGGTCATCGAGAAGGCCGCCGAGAACGCGTGGCAGGACGTCTTTCCGGTGGTGGACGACGGCGGTGCCCTCGTCGGGATCGTCCTCAGCGACGTCCTGCGATCGATGGCGGCCAACCCCGACGCAAAGGCGCTCGCGATCGCCCACGACCTCATGGTTCCGCCGGTCAGCGTCGAGGACACCGACACGCTGCAGGTGGCCCTCGTGGCCATCCTCGAGCATGGGCTCCGCGAAGTCATCGTCGTCGAGAAGGGTGGCCGCATCGTGGGGTTCCTCGACGAGGCGGAGATCACGAAGGCGTACCAGTCGGTGACGGGAGCCTCCCGGAGGCTGACGCAAGCGGAGTGACCAGGCGCCCCTCGATCGAAGATGTAAGACCGCCAGGACGCCAGAAGACACCAGGGACAGAGCAGGCGATGGGGATATCGACCCTCGTCGACTCTTCTGGCGTTCCTTGGTGTCCTGGTGGTTTTTTTCAGCCGGCGGCTGCTCCCGACGTTACTTGGCGAACCGCTCGGCCGCGAGGCGCCGGAGCTCCTTCTTCTGGACCTTCCCGAGGCCCGTCTTCGGCAGCGCGCGCACGAACTCCACGAAGCGCGGAGTCTTGTACTTCGCGAGGTTCGCCTGGCAGTGCGCGATCATCTCCTCGGCGGTGGGAGCGGCGCCTTCTTTCACGACGACGAAGGCGCAGACCTCCTCGCCCATGCGCGAGTCCGGCACCCCCACGACGGCCGCTTCGGCGACGAGCGGGTGCTTGTGGAGGACCTCCTCGACGTCCTTGGGGTAGACGTTCAAGCCGCCGCGAATGACGAGGTCCTTCTTGCGCTCGACGATGAACAGGTAGCTCTCGTCGTCGAGGTAGCCGCAGTCGCCCGTGAAGAGCCAGCCGTCGCGAAAGGCCTCCGCCGTCGCCCGGGGATCGTCGAGGTAGCCGGGGCTGACGTTCCGCCCTTGGGCGCAGATCTCGCCGATCTGACCGCGTGGAAGCTCGACGCCCGCGTCGTCCACGATCTTCAAGCGCACCCCGTCGAGGGCCACCCCCGTCGAGCCGGGCTTGCGCGGCATGCCCTCGCGCTCGTTGGCGAGCGAGGGGCACGCCTCGCTCAACCCGTAGCCCACGTACATCGTGCCGCCGAACTTTGCCTCGAAGGCCTTGAGCTGCTCGACGGGCATCGGGGCGGCGCCGACGAGCCAGCGCTCGACCGACGACGTGTCGTACTTTCCCGCGTTCGGGTGCATCAGCATGTACACGAACATCGTCGGTACGCCGGCCATGTACCGCACCTTGTGGCGCTCGATGAGCGCGAGCGCCGCCTCGGGATCGAACCACCGCATCAGCACCGAGCGAACGCCGAACAGGTAGCCCGATACCAGGACGCTGAGCCCGAAGGTGTGGGCGAGCGGCAGCACCAGGAGCGTCATCTCGCCGAGCCGCCGCGTCTTGGTCGTGTTCCACGCGTTCATCACGTTCGCGTGGAGGTTGTCGTGCGTCTGCACGACCCCTTTGGGCCGGCCCGTCGTGCCGCTGGTGTAAAGGATGGTGGCGACGTCCCCTCCGCTCCGGGGCACGATTCGGCCGAGCGGCGCGTTGTCGGCCACCATCCGATCGAACGACAGACACCCGGGCGGGGGCTCGTCGTTGCCCGTGACGATGACACGGGGCGGTGCCGCGAGGTCGCGCACGGCATCGCTTACCTTGGGGTAGATCTCCGGTGAGGTGATGACGACCTTTGCGCCCGAGTTCTCCAGGATGTAGGCGAGCTCCTTCGCGTCGAGGAGGAAGAGCACCGGGATCGCGGTCATCCCCGCGCGCCAGATGGCCGGATAGCTCATCAGCACCTCGGGGCCGTTGGCCATCATGAGGACGACCCGATCGTCCGGCGCGAGTCCCAGCGCGGAGAGGCCTGCGGCGAGCCGGCAGCTCCCATCGAAGAGCTGGCGGTTCGTGTAGGCCCTGCCCTCGAAGATCAGCCGCTCGTATTCTCCGAATTCAGCAAGGTTGGCCTCGGCCAGCTCAGCGAGGTTCATGGGCCCTCCGGCGCGATCGCGGGCCGCAGCGTACACCCCTGGCCGCGTTCGAAGATGATACTCTAGGTATGCGGCGGCGACTTCACGGTTCGCCCGAGAACGCCCAGGGATTGCCATGCAACAGCAACCACCCAGGGGATCGTCCAGCCAATCGGCGGCGGCCTTTGCGTTCGACGCCAAGATCGAAAACGAGGAGCCCCTCGTCGACGCGATGCTGGCATCGATGATCCGGTCGGCGTTGCCGCCCGAGGCGTGGGACAGGCTGCACGGGGCGGCGCAGCGCGACGACCGCCTGAGTGAGGTCGCCTTCGCGTTCGAGAGCGTGTCACAGGGCAAGCGGCTGCGCGCCTCGCAGCCCGGCGTCGCGGCCGAATTTCTCTTCCAGGCGGCGCGATTCATCGGCGACGTCTTCGGCGACACGATGGGGGCGACGACCTACTTGGAGCGGGCCCTGGCCCTGTCGCCCGGCCACGCGGCCGCGTTCGCGGGGCTCGAAACGTTGCTGCAGAAGGCCCAGCAGCCGAAGCGACTCGCCGAGCTGTACGCCTCGGCCGCCCAGCACCGGCCGCGCGCCGAGCAGATCGCCCTCGTGCGTCGCGCGGCCGCGCTGTACGAGGAGGCGGGGGGCGCCGACGATCGCGTCGCCGAGCTGCTGCAGGGGGTCCTGCGGCTCGACCCAGGCGACGAGGACGCGCGTTCGCGCCTCGAGGCCCTCTACGTCCGCGCGAACCGGTTCCGCGACGTCGTGCGCCTGAACGAGCAGGCCCTGACGGCGGATCCGGGACCGAGCGGCGCAGCGCGCGCGGCGCTCCTGGCGCGGGTCGTCGAGATCTACGCCGACCGGCTCCAGGAGCCGGAGCGCGCCTTGCCTCACATCGAGCAGCTGCTCGCCATCGACCCGTCCAACGAGCGCGCGCGCCGGGTGGCGCAGAAGCTCGTCGTGACGAAGGGGCTCGCGGGTCGCGCTGCGGCGGCCCTCGCCGCGGCATGCGAAGTGGCCGGCTCCCCGCAAGAGGTGGTCCGGTTCCTGACCATCGAGTTCGAGAACACGCGCGGCGCCAAGCGCGCGGCCATCCTGTTGCGGCTCGCCGAGGTCCGCTCCGAGAGGCTGAACGACGACGCTGGGGCCTTCGACGCCCTCGAGCAGGCGCTGACCCTCGACCCGGTCGACGACGTCCTTCGCGCCCGATACGTCGCGGTGGCGACGCGGCTGCAGCGGTACGCGGACGCGGCGAAATCGCTCGCTCGCGTCGGCCTGACGGCGAAAGAACCGGCGGTGAAGGCGCGGGCCAACGCGCAGCTCGGGCTGATGCAGCTCCGCGGGGGCGACGCGAAGCGCGCGAAGGGGACCCTCAGCGCCGTCCTGGCCACGCCGGACCTACCTTCGGACGCGGCTCTGACTGCCGCGTACGCGCTCTCGGAGATCCTCGAGACCGAGAAAGACCCGCGACCGCTCTGCGACGCGCTGGAGCAGATCGCCCGCCTCGAGACCGATCCGGAAAAACGGCGCGACGCCGACCGGCACGTGGCCGAGCTCGCGACGCGCCTCCGTGACGCGCCTCGCGCCATCGCCGCTTACGAACGACTGCTCGACACCGACGTGCGCGCCCTGGCGCTGGAGGCGCTCGCGCCGCTCTACGAGGCGGCGGGCAGCCCGGAGAAGCTGGCCCAAGCCCTCGAGCTGCGCGCCGCAGACACGGCGGACGACTCGGCCGCGCGAGCCCTGCTGATGCGAGCCGCGGCCGTACGGGTCCAGGAGACGAAGGATCCCGCGGCGGCGCTGGCGACGTGCCGGGGCATCGTGGCGCGCTTCGGGCCCGCTCGCGACGTCCTGGCTCTCGCCGTCCCCCTTCTCGACGGGCAGCGCCTGTGGACGGAGCTCACGGCAGCGCTCGCCCATGACGCCGCCCTGGCATCCGGCCGCGAGCAAGGCGAGATCCTGGCTCGGCTCGGGGCGACCCGGCTCTCGAAGCTTCGCGACGTCGCCGGCGCGCTCGACGCCTTCCAGGAGGCGCTGGCGTTCGACCCGCAAGAGCGGACGGCGCGCGCGGCGCTCGAGAGGCTCACCGCGGCGGGGGACCACCGACTGGAGGCCGCCGCCGTTCTCGAGCCGATCTACCGCCGCGAAGGCGCCCTCGGCCCCCTGCTGAAGCTCCTCGAACTACGGGGTTCGCTCGAGGCCGACGTGGACGGGCGGCTGGCCGCGCTGCGCGAGGCGATCGCGGTCGCGAGAGATCACGGCGACGGGGAGCAAGGGCGCACCCTCGACCTTCTCGGCCGAGGTCTGGCGGAGGCCGTGTCCGGCGACCGCCCGCTCGCCGAGTGGATCGACGCCATCGACGCGCTGGACGCGGCAACGGACGCCAAGCGGCGCACGGCGATCTTCTGCCAGGCGATCGGGGACCGCGAGGTCACGAGCGCCGACCTCGTCGCGCTCGCCATGCGTGCCGCCGAGAACTCGGCGGCCGTCGGCGACGCGCAGGGCGCCCTCGACCTGTATCGTCGCGCCCTCGCGTTCGACCCGCAGTCGCCGGACCTGCTCGCCCGTGTCGACGACCTCCTCCGTGACCAGGGCAGCCCGCGCGAGCGGATCGCGCTCTATCGAGCGGCCCTGGCCAGAGGGAGCCCGGAACGAAGGCGAGAGCTCATCCACCGCATCGGGACCGTACAGTGGCGCGACCTCGGCGATCTCGAGGCCGCCATCACGACGTACCGCGCCGCGCTCGAGGGCGACGCCGAAGACACGGAGGCGGCGGCGGCGCTGGAGACGCTCTTCGCGAAGGCCGAGCAGTGGGACAATCTGTACACCCTGCTCGAAGAGCGCCTCGCCCGCGCGGGCGGCGACACGGCGCGCTCGCTCCGCGCCAAGATCGCGCGGCTCGCGGCCGAGCGCGGGGACCGTGAGCGGGCACGAACGCAGTGCGCTCGCTTGCTCGAGGATCCCGAGCTGCGGGCGGAGCACCTGGACGTGGTGGGTGTCGTTNNGGCTACGACGACGTGGCGCGCGCGGTCTTGCTGCGGCACGCGGAAGCCACGACCGATCCTCGCGAACAGATCGAGTGGATCGAGCGCCTGGGGGTCGTCGATCACGAACGGCGGGCCGACCTGGCGGGGGCGGCGGCGGCGTGGCGGCGCGCGGCAAGCATCGCGGAGGCGGCCTCGGACGACGAGACGGCACGGCGCCTTTACGCGATGGTCCTCGGCGTCGCACCGCGGGATACGGAGACGCTTCACCGCCTGGTGACCCTCCACGAACGCGCTGAACTCTGGGGGGACCTCCCTCGCCTCTATGGCGCCCTCTCCGACGTCTCGAGCGATGCCGCCGAACGGACGGATCTCGCGGATCGCCGAGCGCAGGTGCTCTTCGATCGGCTCGGGGACCCGGAGGGTGGCGCGCTGTGGGCTGGCGAGGCGCTCGCGTTGGCGCCAACTCGGCCCGACCTTCTGGCCACGTTCGAGCGATTGAGCTTCGCGGCCGGCGCGACGTCTCGGTTCGAGCGCAAGCTCGACGCGATCCTGGCCGATGGCGCCGCGCCGCCGCTCGAGGGGGAACCGCGCGGCCAAATGCTTCTCGTCCGGGCGCGCGCCATCGCGGCCGACCCGACGCGAGCGGACGACGCGGCCGCGGCCTTCCGCGCGATCCTCGAAGACGAAGGTCTCGGGGCCGGGGCGCGCAACAACGCGTTCGAGGCGTTCGATGCGTTCCTGTCGCGCGAGGGGGCGCCGAGCCTCGCCGACCGTCGATGGCTGCTCGAGTGGAGCGCCGAGCACGCGGGCGACGCCGAGCGTGTTCCGCGCCTGCTCGAGTGGGCGCGCGCGGAGGAGACGACGTTCGGCGACCCGGCCCGTGCGCTGCTTTTGTACCGGCGTGCCCTGGCCACGGACGCGCAGTGCGACGAGGCCCTGACGGCGGCCGGACGCCTCGCGCTCACGACGGGAGACATCGACGAGGCGATCGCGTCGCTGCGCGCACGGCGTGAGCGCGCCGACGGACCGGGGCGGGTGGCGATCGACCTGGAAATCGCGCGTGTCCTTCTCGCCAGAACGACGCGCTGGGAAGACGCCCTTGCGACGCTGCGTGGGGTCCTCGACGACGCGCCTGCGGACCCGGCGGCGCTCGGCCTCGCGGTGCAGCTGCTTTCGCAGCGGGCCACGCGCGCCGAGACGGTGACGCTCTTCGAGCACGCCTACGAGGCGGCGGAGGACGCCGACGCGAGGGTCGAGATCCTGACTCGCCTCGTCGACGCACCCGCGGACGCGGAGGACGTCGACGCGCGGCGGGTATGGTTCGAACGCCTCTGCGATCTGTACCGCGACCGCGGCCAGACGGGCGCGGCGTTGGCCATCGCGGTGCGGGCCGCGCGGGCTCTTCCTGGGGTGCCGGCGCTTTGGGACCGCGCGGAGGAGCTGGCCAGGACGCTCTCCAGCCCGAACGAGGTCGCCGTCCTCTACGAAGAAGTCCTCGCGCGAGCGCTGCCGCACGAGCAGGCCATGGCCATCGGCGAGCGCGCCGTACGCTTCAACGAGGAGTGGTTCGAGGACACGGCGCGCGTGGTCACCATCCTCGAGCGAGTGCTGGAGCTCGATGCGAGCGCGGACTGGGCCTTCGATCGCCTGAAGCTCGTGCTCGATGCCGCCGAGCGATGGGACGAGCTCTTCGCCCTCTACGATCGCGCTCTCGAGTCGACCGAGGGCCCGAAGCGCGCGGCGCTGCTCGAGGACGCCGCGCAGACGGCCAAGGACTTCGCAGGAAGGCCCGATCGGGCCATTCAGTACCTCGAGCAGCTCCGTGAGCTCAAGCCCAACGACGCAAAGCTCGCGGGCTCGCTCGAGCGACTCTACGAGCGTCAGGGTCGACACCGGGAGCTCGTGTCGCTGCTGACGGCGCGCTTGCCATCGTTCAAGGCGGACGAGGCGCTCCGCACGCGCATGCGTGTCGCGCAGCTCCAGCTCGACGAGCTGGGGGATTCGTCCGGCGCCCTCGAGACGGTCGAGCCGTTGCTCGAGCGATCGGACGAGAAGCGTGCGAACGAGAAGAGCGCCGGCGCGACGCGCGGCGACGCAGAGCTCTGGGCGCTCCTCGAGAGGGTCCTCGCGGCATCCCCGCCCTCGCCCGAGTCGCGCCGGGCTTCGATCCCACCGTTGCGCGGCGACGAGGCTCCCCGTTCGAGGCGGCCGCGCCACTCGGAGCCCCCGCCATCGGCGCGCGGTTCGGTCCGTCAAAGGGCGGCCGCGTGGCTGCGCGGACACTATGCCGCGACGGGCCAGGACGCGGACCTGGCGCGCATGCTTCTCATCGAGCTGGAGATGGTGAAGGCGGCGACGGAGCGCGTGCGACGGCACGTCGAGATCGCGGCCCTCTACGAGAAGCTCGGCGATCCGGCGAGCGCGCTCGAGCAGGTCGGCTTGTCGGTCATCCTGGCACCCGACGACCCGCAGAGGCGGGCGAAGCTCGACGAGCTGGCCGAGCGCACGAGCCGCTTCGATCGGCTCGCCGAGGTGCTCGCCGCGGCGGCGGGCGACCTGGAATGGAACGGCCTGCGTACCGCGCTCACGATGCAGGCCGCGGCCGTGCGCGCAGACCGTGTCGGTGACCCTGCCGGGGCGAGCGCGTTGCTCGCGGCGATCCTGGCGGCGGATGGGCCGACGCGCGCCGACGTCCTTGCTGCGGCTCGACGGCTCGATCCTCTGCTCGAAACGACGGGGCGCGCCGACGAGCGTCTCGATGTCGTCGAGCGGATCGCGCTCGTCGAGTCGGACGAAGCGGCGCGGCGCGAGGCGCTCGGTCGCGCGGCGCGGCTGGCCACGCAGCTCGGCGACGAGCCGCGCGGGATCGGTCTCTGGGAGACCTGCGTCCGCGCGGACGCTCACGACGTCGAGGCGCTGGACGGCCTGGTCGACCTGCTCGAACGGACGGGACGCAGCGATCGGCTCGTCGAGGTCCTCGAGCTCCGCGCCGCCGCGTCGGTGAGCGCACGCCCGGAGCGCCGCCGCTCGGATCGCGTGCGGGTGGCCCGGCTCCTCAACGACGTCCTGGGCCGGCGCGACGAGGCCATCGAAGCGTGGAACCAGATCGAGCAAGAATTCGGGGAGGCGGACGACGCCGCGGTCGCGCTCTCGGCCATCCTTCGCGAAGCGCAGCGATGGCCGGAGCTCGCCGCCCTGCTGCGGCGGCGGGCAAGCGGAGCGCAAGAGGCGACGGGGCGCGCGGAGCTGCTCCAGCAGCTCGGGGACGTACAGCGCGGAGAGCTCGCAGCGCCGGACGCCGCGCTCCAGACGTATGCCGAGGCGCTGGCTGCCGATCCGCGCAACGCTGCGGCACGCGCCGGGCTGCATGCGCTCGGGGCCGGGGCCGATTTGAGGCCGGTGGCCGTTGGGGTCCTGCTCGGTGCGATGCGTGCGTGCGACGACTGGCCGGCCATCCTCGAGCTGACGGCGCACCGGATGGCCGTGGCGGCGACCGACGGGGAACGCCTGGAGGTTCTCCTCGAGGCGGCGGACATTTCCGAGCGGCGCGCGGGAGACCCCGAACTGGCGTTCGAGGCAGTGCGGCGCGCGTTCGCCATCGCGCCCGGCGACGCAAAGGTCGCCGGGGAGATGGAACGCCTGGCGGGAGTGGCAGACGCGTGGCCGCGGCTGGTCGCGTCGTATCGAGATGCCATCGACGGCCCTTTGCGCGAGGATGCGGCCCTCTCGCGGGCCATCTGGCGGAGGATCGGCGAGGCGCTCGAGATCCACGCGAACGACGGCCCGGGAGCCCTCGACGCGTACCTGAAGGTGCTTGCGACGGTCGCGGAGGTCGACGTGGGGTGCGCAGCCGTCCGGATCGCTGGTTCGCTCGGTGACTGGAGCACGGCCGCACGCGTGTTGGTGCAGCTCGCGGGCGCATCCGGGGTCGTCCACGCCGGTGCGCTCGCGCTGCTGGAGGACGCGGCGGCGCGAGCGGCGGCATGGGGCGCAATGGCGCGCGCCATCACGAGCGCGGCGGTGTCGGCGCACCTCGAGGGTACAGCGGCCCGAGACCTCCACACGCGCCTTGGCGAAATTCACCGCGATCGCTCGGGCGACGCCGGAGATGCGGAGGCCTCCTTCCGTCTTGCGCTCGAGCAGGATCCGGACGACGCCGCGCTCCTTTCGGAGCTTGCGCGCTTGCAGCGGCTCGCGGGAGGACGTCCGTTCGTCGATACGCTGACACGCTTGTCGCGGGCGACGGGCGGGGACATCGTCATCCTGCGCGAGGCGGCCGAGGTCGCGAGCGGCGCGGGGGGCGATCACGCCGAGGCGCGATCGATCGCCGAAGAGCTGTTCCAGGTCGCGCGGCAGCGCTGGCTGGAGCCGCCGGCCGAGGGATCCACCGACGAGGACCGCGCCAAAGCGCGAGCGTCCGCGGAGTGGGCCATCGAACTCCTGGCGCGGCTTCACGGAGAGGCGGGCGACGACAGGGCAGTGCTCGCCGTGCTGGTCATGGGCGACGGCCTTCCCTTCGAGCTTCCGGTGCGACGAGAGATGCGCCGCCGGGCCGCGCGCATCGCCCTCGACCGCACTTCGGAGACGGAGCGCGGGGTCGCGCTCTACCTCTCTTTGCTCGACGACGACCCCAAAGACGCGGAGGCGATCGACCGGCTCGCGAGCACGTACGCCGCGAGCGGACGGACACGCGAGCTGCTCGCGCTCCGTCAGAGGCAGGTGGCCGCGGCGGACGATGTCGTGGAGCGTCTGGGGCTGCGCCTCCAGGCCGCCGGGCTGCTCACGGCCCTGCGCGAGCCCGGTCGCGCCGTGGAGACCTTGCGCGACAGCCTCCTCGATTCGCCGAGGCACGAACCCACGGTCGAATCCCTGGTGGTCTTGCTCGAGGCCCCCGAGAAGGCACAAGAGCTTCGAGACCTGCTGGTCGACCAGGGTGAGCGAGCCGAAGCCGCCGGAGACCCCGGGCGCGCGGCCCAGTTGTGGTGGAGGGCCGCGGCGATCGCCGAGGAGCGGCTCGGCACCCCGGCGGCAGCGGCGGCTTACCACGCGCGCGTCGTGGCGCTGGAGCCGCGCGCGGCGTCGTTCGACGCTCTCGCGCGCCTGGCGGCCGCGCGGGGCGATCACGCAGCGGCGGCCGATTGGCTGGAGCGGCTCATTGGTGTCGTCGGGCCGGAGGGCCGTACGGGCGCGGCCAGCCGGCTGGCGAGCGCCCTCGTCGCGGCGGGCCAGTCCGAGCGCGCCGCCGATCGTCTCGAGGAGTTGCTCCAAGCCGACCCGGTCGCCGATGCCTTGCGGGAGCAGCTGGCAGCGCTCTACCGCGAGAGAGGCGCGTGGGCCAAACTGGCTCGTCTCATCGCAGGTGCCGCTCTTCATGCTTCGGACAAGGCCACACGGATGGCGCGCCTCCTCGAGGCGGCCGAGCTCTTTTCGGGTCGGTGCGCCGAGCCGGAATCCTCGATTCCGCTGCTCGAACAGGCGAGCGATCTCGCGCCGGCCGATGCGCAGGTCCGCCTCCGCTTGGCCGAGGCCCTGGCGAGCGCGCGGCGATTCGACGACGCGCGCGGCCTTCTGCAGTCGATGATCGATGGCTTCGGGGGGCGCCGCCCGCGGGAGCGCGCGCCGGTACACCATCAGATGGCCCGCCTCGAGCTCGCCATAGGCAACCGCGCGCGCGCCCTGGTCGAACTCGACACCGCGACGCGCGTCGACCCGCAGGACGCAGAGACGCTGCGTGCTCTCGCGCAGCTCGCGCAAGAGGACGGTCAACTCGAGCGCGCCGAGAAGACGTACCGCGCGCTGCTCGCCGTGCTCCGGCGTCGCGACGAAGCTCGAGGCGCGCCCACCATTGCGCGAAGCGAGGTGCTCCTCGAGCTCAGTGCGATCGCGGAGAGCCACGGCGAGGGCGACCGCGCAAAGGAGATCCTGGAGAGCGCCTTCGAGGCCGCGACCCAGAGCGAGTTCGAGCAAGAGCGGCTCGAGGCGGCGCTGCGAGCCCGCGGGTCCGACGAGATGCTCGCGCGCGTCCTCGAAGGGCGAGTGGCGCGGACGACCGATCCCCGTGCGGCCGCCCGCGCCCTCGCCGAGTTGGCGACGGTCTTCGAGGCCCGACTCGCGCGTCCCGAGCAGGCCTTCGTGGCGCGTCTCCGCGCCTTGGCTCTCGACCCGGGCTCCGAGGCGGCGCACGACGCCGCCCGGAAGGGCGCGCGGACGCTCGGAGAGATGGGGCGGTACGTGGACGGGGCGTTCGCGCTCGTCGAGCCGGCGATCGAGTCGGGGGACACGGCGCTCGCCTGCGCTCTGCTCCTTCGACTCGGCGCCGTCGCGGAAGATGATTTGCGCGACGACGCGCGCGCGGCAGCCCTCTACGAGCGCGCGATCGACCTGGGCATCCGATCGACAGCCTTGTTGGGAAGCCTGGACCGCGTCTACGGGCGCCTGGGCGACACGGATCGGCAAGCGCGTATCCTCGGCCTCTCCGTCGACGCTTCGGCGCTCGAAGGCGGCTCGCTCGCGGCGAGCGACGCCGTTTACCGTCTGGCCACGCTGCGCCTCGCGTCGCGAGGGACCCTCGACGAGGGCGCGGCGCTGCTCGAGCGCGCGCTCGATCTCCAGCCGGAGCTGCCACGGGCGGCCGACGCGCTTCGCAAGGCCGTCGCGATCGATCCCGAGAACGTGCGGTTGATCGACCTCTACGAGCGCGTCGCCCGAACCGCGGGGGACGAACGCGCGCTCGCTGAGGCGCTCCGGTCGAGGGCTCGGCTCCCCGGGGCGGACATCGACGCCCTGCGAGCGGCCGTCGAGGCGTGCACGAGAATCGGGGAAGGGGCGGCGGCGGAGGCTCTCCTCGCACGCTTCGTCGAGAACGAACCGTCGAGCGCGAGCGAGGCAAGCCTTTCATGGGCGCTCGGCGTGCTTGCCGATCTGCGCGCGGCGGGCGGGGACCTGGCTGCGGCCGTGGACCTCAAGAGGCGAGCGGCGCGCCTGGCCGAACCAGACGTGGCCCGGCGCCTGACCATCGAGGTCGCGCGCTTGGCTCGCGACGAGCTCGGGAACTTGCCCCTCGCCGCGGAGATGTACGAGAGCCTCTGGGAGACTGACCGCGCGGATCGAGAGGCGTGGGAGCCCCTCGCGCAGATCCGCCGCCAGCTTGGCGAATCGCAGAAGCTCGCGGAGCTCTTGGACCGCGTGATCGCTTATGTCGACGACGGGCATGAGCGGGCCCAGCTGCGGCTCGAGCGTGTCCGTGTTGCGAGAGCCCATCTGGGGCTCGATGACGCCGGCGCGGAGGCCCTTCTGCGCGAGACACTCGACGAGGATCCGAGTCAGATCGACGCAGCGCTGATGCTCGCTGGCATCCTCGAGCAGCGTGGGTCACATGAGGATCTGGCGTCTCTGCTGGCGAGTCAGATCGACGCGGGAAAGGACCGCGGCGACGTCCCGGCGATCGCATCGCTGTCCCTGCGCCTGGGCGCGCTCCTCGAAACGTCGGATCGCGTTCGAGCGCGAGGGGTCTACTACGCTGGCCTGGAGTGGGCGACGAGCGACGTCGGCTTGCTCGACGCGCTCGTTGCCGTCCTCGATGGCGAAGAGGACGCAGGCGAGAGGCTCGACGTCCTGGAGCGACGCCTCGCCGTCGAGAGCGGGGCGAGCGCCGAGGCTCGAGCGCTGTCGCTCGCCGCCGCCCGCGCAGAACTGGGCGACGAGGCCGGGGCGGAGCGTGCGCTCGAGCTCGGGTATCGCGCCCACCCAGTCAGCGAGGCGCTACGAGGTCGGCTCGAGGTCGCTTACCGGCAGCGCGGCGAATGGCAGAAGCTCGCGGAGATCTACATGGTGGACGCGCGGGCGAGGACGGACGCCGACGCGCGCGCTGGGCGGTTCAGAGAGGCAGCCGTCCTATGGCGAACCGAGTTGAACGACGCGCGCTCGGCGGCTGCGGCGTTGCGCATGGCGCGCGACGCGCGGCCCCATGATCTCACGCTTCTCGAGGAGCACGTCTCGGCGCTGGTCGCGGCGGGTGACGCAGAAGGCGCGAATCACGAGCTGGGCGAAGCCATCGACGGACTCGCCGAAGATGACGTCGCGCGGGCTCCACTCCTAGCGGCGCGCGCACGGGCTCATCAGGCCGCGGGTGATGACGGCGCGGCCCTCGAAGACTTGGAGGTCGCGTTCGCGCTGGATCGGAAGGAGCACGCCCCCGCTCTCGAGGCGTGCCTCGAGCGCTCGCTGCAGACCGCCCTCGACGGCGGCGACGGCGATGCGGTGCGAATCCACCGGCTCCGTCTGGCGCACGTCCTGCCGTACACCGGCGACGTCGACCGAGCGCGAACCCTCCTGGGTGACCTCATCAAGCAGGATCCGCGCGACCGGGAGGCTCTCGACACGTTGGCCAGCCTCGAGGTCGCGCTCGAAAGGTGGGACGCGGCGAGCGCTGCCCTGCGGAGGCTGGTCGTGATCGAAGAGGGTGACGGGCTCGCCGAGGTGGCGCTGCGGCTGGCCGACGCCTGCGAGCGCGCAGGAAGACTTGGCGACGCTCGCGCGGCGCTCGAACGGGCACGCGCGGTGACGCCCGACGACCCTCAGGTCCGCCAATACCTCGAGCGGATCTACGAAGGTACCGGGGCATGGCGTGAGCTCTGCGAGCTGGCACTGGAGGACGCCCGCAAGAGCGGAGACGTGGCAGAGCGCTTCTTTCTCCTGACGCGCGCCGGCTCCCTGCTGCTCGAGCGCGCGGGCGATCCGGAGGGCGCCGCGGTAGCGCTCCGCGAGGCGTGCGCTCTTCGCCCGAAGGACCCGGACTGCACAGGCCTTCTCGCGGACGCTTTGACCGTGGCGGGCCGGCCACACGAGGCCCTTGCGGCGATCGAACCGCTCCTCGCGCCCAGCAAGGGCCGACGCGTCCGTGAGCTGGCCGGCCTTCATGTGCGGGTCGCGCGCGCCTCCGGCGCGCTGGGCGACGCCGACGGCGAGCTTCGTGCTCTGGTCCTCGCGCTCGAATGCGACTCTCAGAGCGGCCGCGTCTGCGCGGACGTGGCGAGCCGCGCGATGGAGCTCGGACAGGTCGATCTCGCGTCGCGTGCCCTTCGCGCCATCACGCTCATGAAATCGCCGACCCCGATGGGCAAGGGGCTCGCTTACCAGCGCCTCGGCGAGATCGCCCACGCCCAAGGCGACGCCAAGCGCGCCGTCACCCTCCTCAAGCGCGCCTTGGCCGAGGACCCGACGCTGGACAGGGCAAAGGCCCTCGTCGAGCGCCTCGAGTAAGCAGCCGCTATCCCGCCTTTGCGAGCGCGGGCTTTCGTAACCACGCGTCGACCCCTGCAGCGACGCGGCGGCCGTCGGCGATTGCCCAGACCACGAGCGATTGCCCTCGGGACACGTCGCCCGCAGCAAAGACCCCGGGCACGCTCGTCGCGCCAGACGCTTCGGTTCGAATGTTGCCGCGGGCATCGAGGACCAGCCCCAGCTGCTCGATGACGCCCCCGCGCTCCGGGCCCACGAACCCCATCGCGAGAAGCACGAGGTCAGCGGGTAGCACCTGCTCGGTCCCTGCGACGTGCTGCATCTTTCCCCCGTCGAGGGTCACGCGAACCGTCTCCAACCCCGTCAACTGGCCATCCGGACCTTGGAACGATCGGGTCGAGATCGCCCAGTCGCGCGCTGCGCCTTCCTCCTGCGAGCTCGAGGTGCGAAGGACGAGGGGCCACTCGGGCCAGGGGTTGGCGGGCATGCGAACGAGGCTTGGCTTGGGCATGAGCTCGAGCTGCGTCACACTGGTCGCCCCCTGTCGGAACGACGTCCCCACGCAGTCCGACCCGGTGTCACCGCCGCCGATCACGACGACGTGCTTGCCTCGCGCCACGATCGGCCGGGAGGTCGCGTCGACCGGGTCCCCCGCGATGCGCCGGTTCTGCTGGACGAGAAACTCCATCGCGAAGTGGATGCCTCGAAGCTGACGGCCGGGGATCGGAAGATCGCGCGGGGCACGCGCGCCCATCGTCAGCACCACCGCATCGAAGTCGTGAAGGAGCTGCTCGCCAGGAACCTCTTGGCCGATGGCGACTCCCGGACGGAAGGTCACCCCCTCGCCCTGCATCTGCTCCATGCGGGCATCGAGGATGCCCTTTTCCATCTTGAAGTCGGGGATCCCGTAACGCAGGAGGCCCCCGATGCGATCGTCGCGCTCGAAGAGCACGACCGAATGGCCTGCGCGCGCGAGCTGTTGCGACGCCGCCAGGCCTGCCGGACCCGACCCGACGACCGCCACTCGCTTTCCCGTCCGGACCTGGGCCGGCCGTGGCACGAGTGGCCCTTGTGCGAACTCTTGCGCGGCGATCGAGCGCTCGACCGTCTTGATGGTCACCGGCTCGTCACGGATGTTGAGGACGCACGACGCTTCGCACGGCGCCGGGCACACGCGGCCCGTCACCTCGGGAAAATTGTTCGTCGCGGCCAGCCGGGCGACGGCCTCGCCGATCCTGCCGCGGTAGACGAGGTCGTTCCACTCGGGGATGAGGTTCCCCAGGGGACACCCCTGGTGACAGAACGGGATGCCGCAATCCATGCAGCGCGAGGCCTGCGCCTTCACCTGCTCCGCCGACGCGTGTTCGACGATCTCGCGCCAATCCTGGACGCGCTCGTCGACCGGACGCTCGTCTTCTTCTTCGCGCGGAACCTTGAGAAAGCCTCTCGGATCACCCATGACTTAGCCCGGCCACCTTCACTGCGCCGACCTCGGCGCGAATCTTGAGCGCACGGCGCCATTCGTGCGGCATCACCTTGACGAAGCGACGTTTGATCGACCCGGCGAGAACCTGCTTGGCGTGCGTGCTCCCGGTGTGATCCACGTGCTCTTGCACGAGGACCCGCACAATCTCTTCGTCTTCGGCCGTGAGCGGCTCGAGATCGACCGTGGCTTGGCTGCACCGCGACGCGAGGGCGCGATCGTCGTCCGCGACGTACGCCACCCCGCCGCTCATGCCAGCCGCGAAGTTACGTCCCGTCGGGCCGAGCACGACGATGGTGCCACCGGTCATGTACTCACAGCCGTGATCGCCGACGCCCTCGACGACGGCGCTGGCACCGCTGTTTCGCACCGCGAAGCGCTCGCCGGCCCGTCCGGCGAAGAAGGCCTTGCCGCTGGTGGCCCCGTAGAGGCAGGTGTTGCCGACGATGACGTTCTCGTGAGCCTTGAACCTGGCCCTCGCGTGCGGCTTCACCGCGAGCACGCCCCCGGAGAGACCCTTGCCGACGTAGTCGTTCGCGTCACCCTCGAGCACCAGCAGCATGCCCCGGACCGCGAAGGCGCCGAAGCTCTGCCCCGCCGTACCCGTGGCCTCCACGACGATGCGGCCTTCGCTCAACCCATCGGGGCCGTACTTGCGCGCGATCTCCCCCGCCAAGCGAGCACCGAAGGCCCGATCGGCATTGCACAGCACGATCTTTACCGTGCTCGGCTCGCCGTACTTCAGGCTGAGGTGCGCCCCCTCGAGCAAAGCCTCGTCCGTCGTGGACGGCATGCCGAAGAGCGCATCCGCACTCGAAGTGGCCGAGGGCGCGCAATTGTCCTGCGAGAGCGGTTCACCCGGCACGACGCGCGTGAGCACCTTGGCGAAGTCGAGCAGACGCGCCTTGGGATGGGCCATCTCGCGCTTCACGATGCAGTCGGCGCGACCGACCATCTCGTCTAGCGTGCGAAACCCGAGCTGCGCCATGATGGCGCGGAGTTCCTCGGCCACGAAGAACAGGTAGTTGATGACCTGCTCCGGTGTGCCCTGGAAGCGCTTGCGGAGCTCCGGGTCCTGCGTGGCAATCCCCACGGGGCACGTGTTCAAGTGACACTTTCGCATCATGATGCAGCCGCTCGCCACGAGCGGTGCCGTCGCGAACCCGAACTCGTCGGCGCCCAAGAGCGCGGCGAAGGCCACGTCTCGACCCGTCTTGAGCTGCCCGTCCGCCTGAAGGCGTACCCGCGCCCGCAGGTCGTTCAGCACGAGCACCTGGTGCGTCTCGGAGAGGCCGAGCTCCCACGGCGTGCCCGCGTGGTGGATCGATGAGAGCGGCGAGGCGCCCGTCCCGCCGTCGTGCCCAGCGATGGTGATGCCATCGGCGTGCGCCTTGGCCACGCCGGCCGCGATGGTGCCGACCCCCGACTCGCTCACCAGCTTGACGCTGACTTTGGCGCGCGCATTGACGGCCTTGAGATCGTAGATGAGCTGGGCCAAATCCTCGATCGAGTAGATGTCGTGGTG
>PLIR01000018.1 GCA_003139415.1 Myxococcales bacterium
AGCTATCTCCTGTCGCACGCGCCTTAGTATCAGGCTTGGCTACACGGGCGATGGGCGCGGAGGGCGGCCCTTCCGTGGTACCCTGAGAGGGATGTTCGTTGGTCCGTTGACCGCGTCGCCGCGAGGGTGGTTCACGCTCCAGAACGCACGCGGTGGCGCGGCGATCCTGGCGGTCGCCGCCCTCCTGGCAGCCCCCATCGCGCGAGCGGCGGGGCCTGCCATCAGCGACGAGGCTCGCCGGCGGTTCACGGCCGGGGTCACCTTGCTCAAGGACCCGGAGGGCCCAAGGTACGAGGAGGCGTATCGCGAGTTCAAAGCGGCGTACGCGGCGTCGCCCTCGTACAAGATCCTCGGCAACCTGGGCCTTTGCGCGATGAAGCTCGAACGCGACGACGAAGCGATCGAGGCGTACGAGAAGTATCTCGCCGAGGGGAAGGACCTCTCGCCTGCCGAGCAGCAGCAGGTCCGATCCGACCTCGCGACGCTGAAGACGGGCGTGACCCACGTCGTCGTCGAGAGCGACCCACCGGGGGCGCGGATCTTCGATGATCGCGTGCCGAACCGCGGCGAGCGGATCCTGACGACCTACGGCCCGATCGACCACGCCACGCGCCTCGGCTTGCACCAGGGCACGCACGAGATGAGCGCAAAGCTCGAGGGCTACCCCGACCAGACCTGGAACGTCGAGGCCCCTGGCGGGCAGGACTTGCCCGCGCACAAATTCGTCTTCACGGCACCCGTCACGGCGCAGCCCCTCCCCGTCGCCGCTGCGTCATCGCCGGCTCCCACGCCGGCGCCCGCCGCGACATCGCGTCCCGTGACGGGCGGCGTCTGGGCGGGTGTCGCGGTGACGGGAGTGTTCACCGTCGCGACGGTCGTGACGGGCGCCCTCGCGCTCGCGAAGCACACCGACTACGTGAGCGCCAACAACGGCACCGACCCATCGAACGCGCAGTCGATCCGCAGCACCGGCGAGACGCTCAACCTCGTGACGGACGTCTGCCTGGGCGGAGCGGTCGTCGCCGCAGCGGTCACCACGATCCTCTTCGTCGGAAGGCCGAAGGTCGAGACCGCGGCGCCGACGGCGAGGGCCGTCGAGGTCGTGCCAACGGCCGGGCCGGGCGGCGGCGGGCTGACTTTGCTGGGGCGCTTCTAGGCTCGACGCGGGTTTCACATGGACGTCGAAATCGGCCAGCTCCTCGACAACAAATACAAGATCGTCCGTCTCCTCGGAGAGGGCGGGATGGGCGCCGTGTACGAAGGAGAGAACGTACGCATCCATCACCGGGTCGCGATCAAAGTCATGCACGCGAACGTCGAGGCCGACAACGGCGCGCGCGAGCGATTCGAGCGCGAGGCCCAGGCGGCCGGCCGCATCGGCTCGGATCACATCTGCGAGGTGTACGACCTCGGCGAGCTGCCGAGCGGCGCCCGGTACATGGTCATGGAGTTTCTCGCAGGCGAGCCCCTGTCGAACCGCGTCCTCAAGCTGGGTCGGATCCCGCCGGAGGCGATGGCGCCGCTGTTCTTGCAACTGCTCGACGGCCTGGAAGCCGCCCACAGCGCGGGGATCATCCACCGCGATCTCAAGCCCGACAACGTGTTCTTGCAGCGGACGAAGGGCGGCGGCGACTTCGTGAAGATCGTCGACTTCGGCATCTCCAAGTTCAATGCACTCGCGGGCGGTGCGGCGATGAGCATGACGCGCACGGGCGCCGTCGTCGGGACGCCGTATTACATGTCGCCGGAGCAGGTGCGCGGCGCCAAGCTCGTCGATCACCGGTCCGACGTGTACTCGGCGGGCGTCGTCCTGTTCGAGTGCATCACGGGATCGCTACCCTTCGAGGCCGAGACGTTCAACGAGTTGATGTTCAAGATCGCGCTCGAGGCGCCGCGTGATCCCGAGCAGCTCGTCCCGGGGCTCGACCCGAAGTTCGCCCAGATCATGCGCAAGTCGATGGCGCGGGAAGCCGCCGACCGGTACGAATCGGCGCAGCAGTTCGCTCAGGCGGTGGCCGACTGGATGGCGGCGGCCAACGTGCCGATGCCTGCGAGCCACGCCTCGATCGGGCAGAGCGGCGCAGGTTTGACGTCGCCATTCGCGCCCTCGTCGGGCGGGATGCCAGCCGCGCCGCCGGCCATGGCGGTCTCGGGGGCGAACAAGATGGCCCTCGACAAGACGACCGCTTCGGGCAGCATCGTCTCGAGAGTCCCGGCGCAGCCGAAGAAGAGCGGCGGCGTGCTGGTGGCCATCGCCGGGGGCCTGGTCGTGCTTGTCGCCGCGGGCGTCGGCGCGATGCAGATGTCCAAGGGCAAGCCCGCCGTCGGCGCCGCGACCNNTCACGCCCGTCACGGCGACGACGGCTGCCTTGCCCGCGCCAGCCCCAGCTTCTGCCGCGCCGGCCTCGGCCTCTGCCTCCGCGGCGATCGCTCCCGCGCCGAGTGAGACGCCAGTAGCCGCGTCGGCGAGCGGGATGCACTCGGATCACGCGCCGGCCTGGGGCACGAGGCATCCGACTGTTCCCGCCGCGGCGCCACCTCAGGCCGCTGCGTCCGCGAACTCGATGACGTTGAAGGGCCGAACGATCCGCACGGAGCTGTAGCAAGGACGCCAGGCGAACACGACATCCGATCCTTCG
>PLIR01000303.1 GCA_003139415.1 Myxococcales bacterium
CCGCGCCCGCGCCCGCGCTCGCGCCCGCGCTCGCCCCCGGACACGGCAGCGGCACATCCCCCCCCGGCGGCCGATTGCACGTCCCGTCCGGCTCGAGCGACACGGCCGACAGCGCATAGAGCGCCACGTTCTGCGTGCGACACGTCTTCTGCAAATACAGCGTCGCGTGCACGATGGATGGGGTCGCCGCCGGCATCACCGGAACGCCCGCGGGCTCGACCCCGACCGGCAGCGACACCTCGAGCGGCTCTCCGAGAAGGCTCGGCCGCGGGGTGCCGTTGAGCGGATCGCCGCGGACTTGGCCCGCGTCGTCGATGAGAATGGCGAGGCCGTCGCTGAAGCTCTCGAAGTCGGCGCCGCTCTGGATGCGGAGCATCAGCGCGTCGCTCCCCGGCTCGCCCGAGAGGCTCGTGGCGGGCGTCGGGTTCGACGTGGGGATCGCGGCGTAGAAGTCAGGATTCAGGTTGAAGGCGCCCGACCAGCACCCGGCAACGTCGAGCGTGCCGGTAACCGACCCCGTCCCGCTGCCGAGCGAACAGCCGGGCGGGACCGATAAGGCCACGGCGGCTCCGACCGCGACGCCCGGAAGGCGGGCGAGCAGCGCGCGGCGCGTCACGCGGGCCGTCCCGTCATGGGCCGCAGCCTAGCAGCTCACGTGCGCGGCGCGTGCAGACAGGGACATCACGGGTTCGTCACGTTCCACTCGGGGCGGTCTTCGGCCCCGACGGCGTCGATCCGGCCGCCCCCCAGGATCCTGTCCGCGTCATCGTACAGCACGGCGGTCTGCCCGCGCGTGACGGCGCGAACCGGCGCGTCGAACGTCACGCGCGCGCGCGTACCCTCGGCGACGACGACGCCGGGCGCACCCTCGTGGCGATAGCGCACGCGGACGCGCGCGCGCGCCGGCAGCTCGACGCCCTCGGCGAGCGAGACGTCGCCGAGCACGGCCGTGCGCGCCATGAGCGCGTCCTCGCCGCCGAGGTGCACGGTGCCCGTCTCGGGATCGACGCGCGTCACGAACGCCGGCTTCCCGAGGGCCACGCCGATTCCTTTGCGCTGGCCGATGGTGAAGCGGTGGATGCCGTCGTGCGCCCCGACGACGCGGCCGACGTCGTCGACGACGGGCCCAGGTCGCGTCCGGCCCGCCGCGCGCGACGCGACGAAATCGGCATAGGCATGCGGTCCCGTCCCGACGAAGCAGAGCTCCTGGCTCTCCCCCTTCCCGGCGCCCGGCAACATGCGAGCGATCGCCTCGGCGCGCACTTCGCCTTTCGTCGCGTCGCCCAAGGGAAAGACAAGGCGTTCGAGCCACGCGCGCGGGCTCGCATAGAGAAAGTAGCTCTGGTCTTTGCCGCGGTCTGCGCCCATCGCAAGGCGCGGTCGTCTCGACGCGTCGCGGAGTACGCGAGCATAGTGACCGGTCGCGACGCGCGACGCGCCGAGCCTGTCGGCGAGGTCGAACAGCTCGGCGAGCTTGACCCCGCGGTTGCAGGTCGTGCAGGGGCTGGGCGTTTCACCCGCGAGGTACGCGTCGACGAAGGGATCGACGACCGTGCGGGCGAAGAGCTCCCTCCGGTCGAAGGTGTAGTGCGGGAAGCCCAAGGCGTCGGCCACGCGTCGGGCGTCGTACTGATCCTCCGGGGCGCAGCAACGCCCGTGACCGCCGACGCTCTCGGCGGGCGGATAATCCCAGAGGTGCAGGGTGACGCCGACGACGTCGAACCCGGCGTCCTTGAGGCGCGCCGCGGCCACCGACGAGTCGACCCCGCCGCTCATGGCCACAATCACACGCTCTGCCGCTCCGCCCATCGCCCTGGTCCGCGCCGACGCGTCTACCATTTTCGAGGAAACCGCGCCGCGTGCCCGGCCGACATGCCGGCGAGGAAGGAGCGAGGTCCAAGGGCCATGATCGGTGACCTGCGCGAGCGCGTCTCGGCGCCGTCTGCCCCCCGGCCCGCGCCCGCCCATCCGGCGCCTGCCCGATCGGGCTCCGGCGCCGAGGGCGAACCGTCCGCCTTTGCCGCGGTGTTGAAGGGCCTCGGGCAGGAGGTGCATCGTGGCGAGTCCCTGATGCGCAGCGCTCTCGGCGCAGGACGCTCGGGCCGCGAGCTGGGGACGGCCGACCTCATCGCGCTGCAAGCCGGCGTCTACCGCTACGGCGAGGTGATCGACCTGGCGTCGCGTCTCGTCGATCGGGCGACCTCGAGCGTCAAAACGGTGCTGGAGGGTCAGTAAGGCGAGGCGCGACGGGTGGCGCCACCCGGGGGAGACCTCGAGCTCGCGGTGATCGCCCGGCTACACGCTCTTACGCAGCTCTTTCGCGATGGCGTCGATCGCTCGGGCGTGCAGGCGGCTGCCCCAGGACTTGGACAGGCCCAGGGATGCGGCGGCCTGGTCGAGGGTCTCGTCGCCGAAGTAGTGGCGCTCGACCAGCGTACGCTCGGCCGCGGGCAGGCGGGACACGACCTCACGCACGCGGGCGACGAGCTCAGCGCGCATCGCCTGGTCCTCCGGCGACGCATCGTCGGAGGCCGGTTCGCGTCCTTCGCCGGGCGTCGCGGTGGCGTTCCCGATCGCCATCGCCGTCGCGAGGCCGGCGAGGTAGCTCGTCAAGCGCGCGTCGGCCGCCTCGGGCGTGGGCACCGGGCCCGCGGCCGACTCCTCGTCGTAGGACTCCTGCACCTTGTCGGCGGCCGACAGGGCGCGAAGCTCGCGGTACACGCGCCGCGGCAGGGCCCCCCACTGCCGCACGCCGTCGATCATCGCCCCACGGACCCGCAGGTTGGCCCATCGGCGAAAAGGGACGCCATGCGACGGGTCGAACGAACGCGAGGCCTGAAGAAGCCCCTCGCGCCCGAAGGAGCGGAGGTCGTCCAGCGTCACCGCCGACGAGCCGATCTGACGTGCCACCTGGCGCGCGTTGAGGTCGACGAGATCGAGCTCGGCGTGAAATCGTGCGAGCGCCTCGCCGTCGGCGTTTTTCTCCGGGGCGCTGGGCTGCGGGCGGGGCTCGGAAGGCGGGGATTGCAAGACGGGGACTCCAATCGGGGCGCGCCTTTCGCGCGCACCTCTCGCACGGCGGACGATGTGCGCTCCCACCGGTCGGCGTCAAGTCACTACTCTTTCGGTCGCGCGCGGTCGGATGGTAGCGTTCCCGATCCCGATGGCTGGCGAGACGGACGACCCCGATACCGCCCCGCACGAAGCGGGCACCAATCCGGTGGCGAGGGTCCACGCCGCGTGGCGAAGCTGGCTCTCGGCGCTGGCGTCGGACTCGGAGGCTGCGATCGCGGCGGCTCTGGCGTACGAATCGCTGCCGCCCGAAGCGCGCGACGCGTGGCTCGACGCCCTCGACGCCGACGGGCCCTCGATCGACGTTCCGGCCGTGGCGCTCTACGCGCCTCTGCTGGCGGTCGAAGGGGCCGGCCCACGCCGTCAGCGGATCGAGGCCCGCATCGCGTCCGAGCCGCCTCCTGCTCATCCGTCTCGCCCCGGTCGTCGTCACGGCGCCTGGGCCCTTCGCGGCGTCGCGGGAGACGGCGCGCACGTGTGCGTCCTCGTCGTGCCGGTGTACCTCGAGTTCGTGCACGTGATCGTGTGCCGGTACACGCCTACTGGCGGCTTCATCGCGGTACGACACGACCCGCTCCGGCACGCCGGAGACGTCCTTCGCCTGCCCGAGGCCCAAGAGGTCGACGGCGTGAAGGTGGAGTCCACGCCGCTGCGCGTCGTCATCGAGGAGCTCGCCCACGCCATCCTCGCGGATCGGCGCGAACACAGGCAGACGCCTCCCGCGCTCTCTTCCGTCGCGCACCTCTTCGGACCGCAGCTCGACGACATCGCTCCCGCCGACGACGATCCATGACGATGAATCGGCGCGCGCGTGCGCGCGGGGCGCAGGCGGTGCTCGTCCTGCTCGCGGGCTGCGGCGGGGCCAAGGCCGAGTCTGCGCCCGCTGCGCCCCCGGGCGCGTCCGTGCTCCGTCCCGACGCCGGAGCCCCCGTCGATTTCGATTTCGACTCGGTGGACGACCGGCCCGTCAGCTCGGCGGCCACGCGCGGCAAGCCGACGGTCATCACCTTCGTCACGACGTCGAGCCTGCCCGCGCAGGCGCAGGTCGACTTCCTCGTCGTGATGGCGAAGCACGACGGCGATCGCGTGAACTACGCGGTGGTGGCCGTCGAGCCGCGTGAATCGCGCGAGCTCGTCGAGCTATACAGCCGCGCGCTCGGCACGCCGTTCCCGGTCGCGATGGCCGACGCGAACACCCTCGCGGGCGCCGGCCCATTCGGCGAAGTCGCGGCCGTCCCCGTCACCGTGGTGATGGACCGCGCTGGACGCATCGTCTGGCGGGCCGAGGAGAGGGTTGCCCGGAGCGACGAGATCCGCGGGGTGCTCCGCGGCCTCTGATCCGTTCTTTTGCGCGCGCGGACGTGGTAGGGAGACCGGCCGTCGAGGAGGCTCTTTGCCATGATTCGATCCATTCGCAACACGTCGCTTCCGTTCGCCGCATTGCTGCTCGCCGCG
>PLIR01000297.1 GCA_003139415.1 Myxococcales bacterium
TTCCGCGAGCACGGCGGCCTCTACCATCTGACGTCGCTGTACGACGAACAGGTCCGCACGCCGGGGTGGCTGCTGGCCGGCCCGGCGGCCATCGACGGCGAGCAACGACGCGCCCTCGCGGCGTGGCACGACCGCCGCACGTTCACCCGCGACGTCAACGCGACCGTGCTCGACCTCGTGGGCGCCCTCGACGCGAGGCCGGGCTTTCCCTTCGCGCGGCGCCTCCTCGGGCGCAGCTTGCTTCGGCCACCTCCGCCCGGGCCGGCGATCGTGCCCATGTCGACGCAGAGCGGTGTGTGGGAGCCCGACGACCCCAAGTACGGCGTCATGGCCGACGACGTGCTCGTCGTCCGGTCCGAGACCTCCGCGTGGCGGTGCTTCGACTCCCACGCCGACCCGACGGAGCACGCCACGACCAAGGGCCCGCGTTGCGACGCGCTGGCCGAGATCGGTACGCGGACGTTCCCCGGCCTCCCCGGCCTGCGCTAGCCGCGTCGCGCGAGCCCCATCTCCGCGCTAGCTGACTCGCCGATGCGTCGCCGCCGCTGGAACCGCCCNNCGCGGCGGAGGAGGACACGCTCGACCGGCAGACGCCGCGCCGCACGTTGGAAGGGTTCCTGAGGGAATCGCGGGACGGTCACTTCCGGTTCGCGGCGGGGTACCTCGACCTGCGCTCCCTCGCCCCGAACGACCGCGACGAGCGAGGTCCCGAGCTCGCACGCAAGCTCGGCTACGTGCTCGAGCGCGACGCCACGCTCGATCTGTCGAAGGTCCCCGACGATCCGGCCGGGGCGCCGAACATGAAGCCACCCGACACGGTGCTCGCCGACACCCTCTTCGCCGGCGAAGAGCCCGTCCCCATCCAAGTGCAGCGCGTGCGCTTCACCGACGGCTTCGATCGGTGGCTCATCTCGGCGCATACCGTCCAGCTCATTCCCGTGGTCGACGCCGCCTACGGGCCGCGGCCCATCGGCGTGCGCATCCCGGTCGTCTTGACGCGCATCACGTTCCTCGGCAACGAGCTGTGGCAGTGGATCGGGGTCGTCCTCGCGCTCTTCGTCGCGTACGCCGGGGCGCGCCTGCTGGCGGCGCTGGTCGTTCGCGTGGCGGCGTACCTGGCCCTCCGGTCGCCCAGCAAGGTGGACGACGCGCTGGTGAGGTCGGCGCGCCGGCCGCTGCGAACCGTGCTCGGCGCGATCGCGTACCGGCTCCTGCTCGAGTTGCTCCAGCTCTCGACGTCGGTCTTGACGACGCTCGAGCACCTGACGCGCACGGTGCTCGTCCTCGGCGTCGGATGGCTCCTCCTGAACGGCCTGACGGCGCTGACGCAGCTGCTCGACGAGCGCGCCAGCCGCGAGGGCTACGACCCGCTGCGCGGCCGTCAGATGCGCACGCAGGCCATCCTTCTCCGACGTGTGGCGAGCGTGCTCATCGCCTTCGTCTGCGTGGCGACCGTCCTCTTGCAGTTCTCCTTCGTGCGCAACGTCGGCGTGTCGCTCCTCGCGTCGGCCGGGGTCCTGGGCGTGGCGCTCGGCTTCGCGGCGCAGCAGTCGCTCGCGGCGATCATCGGCGGCATCCAGTTCTCGTTCGCGCAGCCCGTGCGCATGGGAGACCAGGTCGTCGTCGAGGGCCAGTTCGGGGACATCGAGGAGATCAACCTGACGTACGTCGTGGTCCGTCTGTGGAACAAGCGGCGCCTCGTGCTGCCCATCACGTACTTTCTCCAAAAGCCGTTCGAGAACTGGACCCGCACGACGAGCGACCTCGTCGGGGCCGTCCTCATCCAGGCGCCGGCCGACACGAACGTCAGCGCCGTCCGGGCCGAGCTCGAGCGCATCTGCCACGCCGACCCCCTCTGGGACAAGGCCATGTGCTCCATGCAGGTCACCGCCGCCGACGCCGCGACCGTGACCTTGCGTGCCCTCGTCTCGGCCGCCAACGCCCACAAACTCTGGGACCTGCGATGCAACGTGCGCGAGCGCCTCGTCGCCTTCACCCACCCGCGCCCCGCGGCCGTCGCGCCGGCGGAGGCGCCGTCGTAAGGGTGGCCGCCAAGCCGCAAACCCTGGCCATCCGACTCGGCGTCTTCTAGGTTGGCTCGTCCGATGATCGACTCACCCCCGAGGCGGACTTCGCTGTACGAAGAGCACGTCAAGCTCGGCGCGCGCATGGTCCCGTTCGCCGGCTGGGAGATGCCCGTGCAGTACACCGGGATCGTCGACGAGCACGTCACCGTCCGGACCGCGGCGGGCGCCTTCGACGTCAGCCACATGGGCGAGCTCCGCCTGCGGGGCGACCACGCGAGCCACGTCGTCGACTACCTCGTGACGAACGACGCCAAGAAGCTCGTCGACGGGCAGGCGATGTACACGTGCGCCTGCAACGAGTCGGGCACCATCCTCGACGACTTGATCGTGTACCGCCGGAGCGCGATCGACTGGCTCGTCGTCTGCAATGCATCCAACCGCGCCAAGATGAGCGCGCACTTCGCCCGCGCCGCCAAAGACCACTGCGACTTCGAAGACCAGAGCGACGCGACGGCCCTCATCGCGCTTCAAGGACCGCGCGCGTTCGATGTCCTGGCCGCAGCGGGCCCCGAAGGCGCCGCGCTGTCGGCGCTCAAGTCGTTCACGTTCCGGGATACGACGCTCGCGGGGGTCCGCTGCACCGTGGCGCGGACGGGCTACACGGGCGAGGACGGCGTCGAGATCTTCTGCCCCTGGAACGACGCACCGATTGTGTGGCGCGCCCTCTTCGCCGCCGGCCAACCGATCGGGATCAAAGCCATCGGCCTGGGCGCGCGCGACACGCTGCGGCTCGAGCCGCGCCTCTCGCTCTACGGCAACGACATCGACGAGACGACGAACCCCCTCGAGGCGGGCCTCGCGTGGGTGGTCAAGCTCGACAAGGGCGACTTCGTCGGCCGCGATGCGCTGCAGAAGATCAAGAGCGCCCCCCTCGCGCGCAAGCTCGTGGGATTCGAGGTCACCGGCCGGGGGATCGCCCGCCACGGCTACCCGCTGCGCGACCTCGCCGGCAGCGAGGTCGGCATCTGCACGAGCGGCAGCCCTGCGCCGACGGTTGGCAAGAACATCGGCCTCGGGTATTTGCCGAGTGCGATGACCGCGGTCGGGACGACGTTCTTCGTCGACTGCCGCGGCAAGAACGTCGAGGCAGTGGTCGTCCCGACGCCGTTCTACAAGCGGCGCGCGACGTAAAGGAGAACGCGATGAGCGGCGAGATTCCGGCGGATCTGCTCTACACGAAGGATCACGAGTGGGTGCGCCCCGGGCCGAGCGAGGTCACCGTCGGCATCACGGCGTTCGCGGTCGAACAGCTGGGCGACGTCACCCTCGTCAACCTCGACGTGAAGGTCGGCGACACGTTGACCGCCGGCAAGGCCTTCGGGACGATCGAGAGCGTCAAGACGCTGAGCGATCTCTACGCCCCCGTGGCCGGCAAGGTGGTCCGCATCAACGGCGACCTCGCGACGCACCCCGAGCTCGTGAACGAAGACTGCTACGGCAAGGCCTGGATGATCGCCATCCAGCCCCAGGACCCGAAGGCCACGAGCGCCCTCCTGGATCCCAAGGCGTACGCCGCTCACGTCCAGTCCGCGTAGACCGCGCGCGCGCTCTCACTGATCGCGCAGGGCGGCCGGCAGGCGCTCGCACACGGCATAGCTGCCGTACTTGTGGCAGTACTGGTTCGCCTTCGTACAGTCGGCGTCGGTCGTGCAAAGCTGGGGCGAGCCCACGGGGCACNNGCCAGCGAATCCCCGGCACAATCGCCTGCCAACGTGCACATCCGGCCGAGCGCGCTCGCGCAGCACACCTGGGACATCGAGTTGCACGGCGTTGCGCCGCACTCGATCTGGAACGCGCCGCCGTCGGTGCCGTGCGGCGGCGAGGTGACCCCAATCCCCGCCTCGACGCTCGCGCCCCCCGAAGAGGACGAGGATCCGCCGGACGACGATCCGGCCTCCTCGTCCTCGCTGGCGTCATCGCCGCCCGGGATGGGGATGTAGCCGCTGTCGTCGACCTCCACGAGGCCGCTGTCGTCCCCGCCCCCGCTGTCGGTCGACCCCGAGCTGGATCCAGAGGAGCTCGAGAGCGAGCCGTCCGACACACCGACGCCGCCCCCATCGCCCGCCGTCACGTTGTTCGCCGCCGAGCCTCCACAAGCGACGGCAAGGACGACGGACGTGGCAAGGACGTTCCTCAAGGCTGACATTGAATTACCTCCGGGGACCCTGGACCGTGGGACCGACCGGAGCCTCCCCAGCAATTATCGGGCTCAACCAGCTCCCACCCCTCGAAAGGGCGTAACCTTCCGATTGTGCGGTCGCACCATACTGCCGTGACCCCGAACGCCGCCTGGCGCCCTGGTACGCCGCACGTCCGGGTGGACGACGTGGCGCTCGCCCGGCGCTGCGCCATCGGGGATCGTTCGGCGCAGCGCGACCTCTTTCTGCGGGAGCGGCGGCGCGTGCACGGGACGCTCTACCGCATCCTCGGATCGAACGCGGACATCGACGACCTGCTGCAGGACGCGTTCATCGAGGTCTTTCGCTCGGTCTCGACGTTTCGCGGCGAGGCGAGCCTGGGGACGTGGATCGACCGCATCACCGTGCGCGTCGCTTACGCGCACCTGACGAAGCGCCGGGTCGACACCGTGCACCTGTCGCTCGTCCCCGAGCCGAAGGGCAACGACCTCGCGGCCGACGAGCGAGCCATGACACGGGAGGCAGCCGCGCACCTCTATTCGGCCCTCGATCGGGTGCCGGCGGCGCAGCGGATCGCCTTTGCCCTGCACGTGGTCGACGGGCGGCTCATCAAGGACGTCGCCCTGGCGACGAACGCTTCGGTCGTCGCGACCAAGGTACGTATCTGGCGGACGTGGCGCGCGCTCGAACGAGCCGCACGGCGCGATCCGCTGCTCCGCGACTTGCTGCTTGTCCGGGCGGAACGGCCGACCCCGGGGGACGGAGCTGAATCGCGATGACCCCAGCTCCCCGATCCCTCGGCAGGAAGATCGACGTCGAGCCCCTCCCGGAGGCGCGCTGGACGCGGATCGAGCGCGCGGTGCTCGACACGGTGGGGACAGAATGGCCTGCGCGGCCCTCTGCGCGGGACGAGACATCACGGGCGTGGACGTGGGTGCGCGGCGGCGGGGGCCTCGTCCTCGCGGGGGCGCTGGCCTCGCTCCTCGGAGCCCTGACGTTGCGCGTGCTGGCGCAGCCCGCGCCGCCCGCGCCGACGCGCGTGGAGACGGCGGCGAACGGCTCGCACGTCGAGTTCGGCGAATCGACGGTCGACGTGGGACCCGAGTCCTCCGTCCGCCTCGCGGGCGACGACGCGCGCGGCGTCATGGTCGTCGTCGACCGCGGCCGGGTGGAGTGCGAGGTGACGCCGCGGCATGGCCGGCCGCCCTTCATGGTGCAGGCCGGCTCCGTCGAGGTGAAGGTCATCGGCACCCACTTCGTGGTCACGCGAGCCGGGGCGAAGGCGACGGTCGACGTGCAACATGGTCAGGTCGAGGTGAGCAATGGCGACGGCCGATGGCTCGTCGGAGCCGGCTCCCACTGGCCCGTCGTCGAACCCGACGCCAACGCCGACGCCGACGCCGACCCCGCCCCCACGCCGCCGGCCCCCTCGCCCGCCCCCGCCATCGCCCCCGCGAACACGCCCACGCTCGCTCCCGCGGTAAAGACCGCTCGCGCCCGTTACGAAGCGGCAAGCCGCCTCGAGGCCGTCGACCCCGACGCCGCGCTGGCGCAGTACCGCGATCTCGCGCGACACGGAGGCCGATGGGGCCAGAACGCGCTCTTCGCGGCGGGACGGCTCGACGCGGACCGCGGAAACCGCGAAGAGTCGAGACGGCTTCTTCTGCAGTACGTGAGCCTGTACCCGGACGGGGCCAACGCGAACGACGCCCGGGAGCTCCTCAATCGCATGCGGTAGGCTCCACGATGGGGAGTCGGCGTGCAGCGGCGAAAGCAACACGGTCTGGGGGCGCGGCGCGTCCTCGGGGGAACTCTGCTCCTCGGCCAGCTTGCAGCGCTCGCGACCGCCACGGCCGCCGAGGGGCAAGAGAGGCGGGTAGCGCTCCTCGACGCGGACCCGCCCATCGCGAGGGCCCTCACGATCGCGCTCTCGCCCTGGCAGCTCGGCGTCATTCCCGCCACAGGACCCACCCCCACCGGGGACCTCGAGACGGCGTCCGTAGGCGCACGAGCCATCGCCACGGACCAGAACGCCGACGTCGTCGTGTGGATCGCGCCGGCGACGCGTGCGGGCGAGCGGGGCTCGCTCTGGGTCTACGATGGGGCGAGTCAGCAGCTCGTCGTGCGCCCG
>PLIR01000115.1:0-287 GCA_003139415.1 Myxococcales bacterium
CTCGCCCGTGATGAGCACCGTCGTCTTGAAGTCGGCGATCTTGGTGATCGTCCGGAAGATGTCTTGCATCTCCTTGCTCTTGGCGAGGATCGACTCGAACTGGTTCTCCTTCTGGATCTGCTCTCTCAGCGCGCGGTTCTCGCGGCGCAGCGTCTCGCGCTCCTCGGCCTTTCGCAGGGCGAGGACGATCTCGTCCGGCTTGAACGGCTTGCTGACGTAGTCGTAAGCGCCGGCCTTCATCGCTTCGATCGCGAGGTCGACGTTGCCGTAGGCGCTCATCACGATGA
>PLIR01000115.1:333-4615 GCA_003139415.1 Myxococcales bacterium
TTCGTCGTCGACGACCAGGACGCGGCGCATGGGGGGAACGGATCCACGGCGAGGATACGACGGAAAGCCACCGCGGGACTCGTGTACTAATGGCGCGTGCGGACCGGGCTCGATCGCCTCGCCACGGACACGAAGCTCGGCGCNNAAGCGCAAGACTTGATCGGCGTCGCCGACGCCCGCGAGCCCTCCGGCGTCCCGATCCGAAGCCTGTACGGCGCGCGGTTCGAGGACCTGTCGCCACGCGCCGAAGACCTCGCGCGCATCGACATCCTCGTCGTGGACCTGCAAGACGTCGGGTCGCGCTACTACACGTTCGTCTGGACGGCCGTGCTCGCGATGCGCGCCTGCGCGGCGGCGGGGGTGCGCCTCCTGGTCCTCGATCGCCCCAACCCCATCGGCGGTGACGCGGCAAAGCTCGAGGGGCGACGCCAGGCCAGGCCATTCTGTTCCTTCGTGGGCCTCGAGCCGTTGCCCGTCCGTCACTCGCTGACCCTCGGCGAGATCGTCGCCTGGCGCGCCGAGGTGGAGGACATTCCCAAAGAGCTGCTCCGGGTCGTCGGGGTGGCGGGCACCGGCCGAGAGGTCCACGCGACGCACTGGGACCGGCCGTTCGTCATGCCTTCGCCGAACATGCCCAGCTACGAGACGGCCCTCGTCTACCCCGGCGGCTGCCTCGTCGAAGGGACCAACCTGTCCGAAGGGCGCGGCACGACGCGACCGTTCGAGGTCGTGGGGGCGCCTTGGATCGACGGCCGCCGGTTGGCGGATGAGCTGCACGCGCTTTCGCTGCCCGGGATGCGTGCGCGGCCGCTGACGTTCCAGCCGACCTTTCACAAGCACGCCGGGAAGGTCTGCGGCGGGGTGCAGGTCCACGTCACCGATGCGGGGGCCTTCCGGCCGTTCGCGACGTACCTCGCCCTGATAGGCGCGGCGTACCGGCAGGATCCGGCCCGCTTTGCGTTTCGGACAGAGATGTACGAGTTCAGGGACGACGTCCCCGCGTTCGACTTGCTCACCGGCGACGCCGAAGCCCGGGAGCGAATCCTTCGCGGCGACGGCCCCGGTGACGTGGCTGAGTCCATTGCCGCGGTCGACGCGGCCGATCTGGCGCTCGTGCGCGAGGCGCTGGAGGCGTACCGCACCCGTCGCGTCTGAAGCGCCTGGAGCGCGGCCGAGGCCGAGGTCGAGTGCGCAACCTCCCCGCGCGAAACGCATCGGATTGGAATGATCGGGGCCCGCCGGGCGTCACCCAAACGGTCCACTCGGACGAGAGTGGAAGCTGACGTGGCCGGGGGCGGTTGACACTCGTACAAGCCGTCCCCAAACCAAGAAGTGAAACTCCAACGACGTCGGGCCGTATCAAACAACTGATGTGCGGCCGTTTCCGCCCCCCCCTCCCCTCCCAGGGGCGGAGTCAGGCGGTCGCTCCTTAATGGGCCCGCGCGAGCCCCTCCCCAACCGCGCGGGTCCGCCGCGTCCGGGCGACGTAAGTCGCGCCGGACGCGGTTTTTTTGTAGGTCATCACTTTCGCTTCTTGGCGTCTGGCTCGAGGTCTTCGGCGAGGTAGCTCAGGATGACCTCGTCGAGCGACTTGTCGCCGATGAGGTCTTCCCCAAAAATCGATTTCCCTTGCTGAGGCTTGGCCTGGCCGAAAATCGATGCCGGACGCGTGGGGGCGTAGCGGCGCTCCGCGTTTGCCGGGGGAGGCTCTGCGGCTCGGACCGGCTTGCCCGCGGGAGGGATGGGGGAAGGTCGAGGCGTCCCCGGCGTGCTCTGCGAAACGGCGGGCTGGTCGGTCCGAGAGGGCGGGGGAGTGACCCGGTACTTGCCCGTGGTGGTCTTGTCGCGGNNGGCGGCGGGGGAGGCAGGTCCGACCCGCGAATGGCGGGAGAGGGTGCCGGCGCGCCCGCGGCGGCTCGCTCCAGGGCCTCGATGTCGAGCTTTAGCTCACCTGAGCTCTGGCGGCTTGGCACGGGAGGGACCGTCGGCGCGCCCTTGGCCAGCACGGCGGAATGGGACGCCGCGCTTGCACGCCCAGCGGGAGGTGCGGATGGCGGGGGTACGAAGGCCATGGCGCCCGTCGACGTAGACGCCGGGAGCGGGACCAGCGACGGCGGATTGGGCACGAGCGAGGGCGCGAGCATCTGGGTGGACTGGGATGGATCCACCACGCCGTCGATGATGGCGTCGAACTTACCGTCGCGCAGGGCGATGAACATCGCCTTGTGCTGCTGCTTCATCATCTCGCGGACGACTTCCGACATCCGATCGGTGCCGACGTACTCCGCGTAGCTCGTCTTCACGCTCTTCAGGATCCGGCCGCCGTCCATGAAGAGATGCGTGATGATGTGGCCGTACTTCACCCCCGAGTCTTCCGTCTGGATGTGGAAGACCTTGCCCTTGTGGCGAACGTTGTTGTTGTACCCGAGCAGGGGCGACGGATACTTCGTCGTCATTTGCGTGGCCGCTGACACCGCGACTCGCCTCTGACGGTACCACAGGCGCGCCCGACGCAAGAGAGGCGGCCGGGCGCCTCATTCCCCGTGTCAGGGCAAGTCTCTTAGTCCCCTACGATCGGCCGCAGACAGGCTTCACGCCGGCTCTTTACCTCGAGCAGGGCGACCGACAGGGAGCCGATGGGCGCCGCGGTGATGGCGAGAACGTCGCCACCCGTTTCGCCGAGGCGACGCGCCGGAACGCCCGCCGCCGCCGCCTTCGCGAGGACGTCCGCCGATCGGTCCGGGCGAACGCTCAGCACGATGCGCGAGGGCGCCTCGCCGAAGAGGGCCGCCAGCCCGTTGACCGGCGACGACGCCGTGCCGAGATCGACGCGCGCGCCGACGAGCTCGGGCCCTGTCGTGGCGCACTCCGCCAGCGCCGCCGCGAGCCCGCCGTCGCTCACGTCGTGGGCGCTTGCCAGCACGTGCGCCCGCGCCAGCGCGAGCACGAGCTTCTGCAGCCTCGCTTCTGCCTCGAGGTCGATCGCGGGCCCTTCGCCGGCGAGCTTGCCCTGACGCTGCACCAGCCACTCGCTGGCCGCCAGCGCGCGCAGGCCGTCGACGGGGTTGTCGCCCAGCAGGATCACCACGTCCCCGGCCTGCTTGAACGGGGACGTCACGATGTCGCCCAGCGCGCGTACGAGCCCGACCGCGGCGACCGACGGCGTCGGAAGGATCGCCACCGATACCGCTTCTCCCCCGACTCGCGTCACGGTCTCGTTGTAGAGGCTCACGTTGCCGCTCACGATGGGCACGCCGAGGGCCGTGCACGCCGCGGCGAGGCCGTCGACGGCGCGGGCGAACGACTCCATGACGTCGGGGCGCTCGGGGTTGCCGAAGTTGAGGCAGTCGGTGATCCCGATCGGCTCGGCGCCCGTGCAGACGAGGTTGCGGCACACCTCGGCGATGGCCATCGCCCCGCCCATGAACGGATCGAGCTCGCACGCGCGTCCGTTGCAGTCGACCGCGAACGCGAGGAGCTTTTCGATCCCGTCGCCGCAAGGCACCCGCACGACCGCCGCGTCGGAGCCGGGTCGCAGGATCGTGCCGCCGCGCACGATCTGGTCGTATTGCCGCCAGACCCAGGATCGCGAACCCACATTGGGGGAGCCCACGAGGTCGAGCAGTTCGCGTCCCAGGTCGGCGGGGACGGCGAGGGAGGGAGGGTCGACAGGGGGCCGAGGGGACGCCGCGGCGCGGCGAGGGCGCTCGTAGCGGGGCGCGTCGTCGGTCAGGATGCCGATGGGCAGGTCGCACACGACGACGGGCGCCCGCTTCACGGTCGACGCCGACGGCGACGCGAGCGGGTCGTAGCCGGGCGTCGCCTTCACCACCCAGCGCTTGGTGTCGGTGACTTTGCCGATGATCGCGGCGTCGAGGTCCCAGCGGGCGCAGATGTCGAGGACGCGCGCCTCCTTGCCCGGCTTGGCCACGAGGAGCATGCGCTCCTGCGACTCGCTCAGCAGGATCTCGTAGGGCGTCATCGCCTTGGCGCGCCGCGGGACCGCGTCCAGATCGATCTCCACGCCGTTGTCGGCTCGCCCCGCCATCTCGACGCTCGACGACGTCAGCCCGGCCGCGCCCATGTCCTGGATGCCCTCGAGGACGTCGTCCGCGAAGAGCTCGAGGCAGGCCTCGATGAGCAACTTGCCCATGAACGGGTCGCCGACCTGCATCGTCGTGCGGTTCTTCGGGCGCTCGGCGCGGTGCCCTGCGCGCTTCGACGGCTCGTCGGCGCTGGCCGCGGTGAAGTCGTCGCTCGCCATCGTCGCGCCGTGGATGCC
>PLIR01000526.1 GCA_003139415.1 Myxococcales bacterium
CCCACGGAGAGCGCGGAAGGGCGGCGGCCATGGGGTCCGTCGCTCCGCTCGGGATGACAGCAAAGGTTTGACGCCATCCCGACGGCGCTGCACTAGCCCGCGAGGAGGTCGGCGCCGCGGGCCACGGTGTCGCCCTGGGCCCATCGGAGCATGCGGTCGATTTCGCGCCGCACGACGAGGTAGCCCATGTCGCCCGGGTGGATCGCGATGCGCGCGGGGACGATGGCCTTCGCGATCTTGGCGGCACGGCACCAAGCGAGCGTCGATGCCAGGCGGGCCGGCGATCGCGTGGCCCAGTTGAGCACCACGCTCGGGCGGGCGCGGCGGGCCACCGGGTCGTAGACACGCAAGTGGTCCTCGGTGAATCGAAACCCCCGCTCCGAGAGCAGCGGCATCAGCCACCGCGGCATCGACCAGGCTGGGGCGACGAAACCGTCGGCGCGAAGGCCGGCCTGCGCGAAGATCTCCTGGCCCTCGTCGATCCGGCGGCGGCCTTCCTCTGCGGACACGTCACTCATCTCGGCCTCGCCCCCGGACTGGACGTGCTGCGCGAAGAGCCAGGCGAGCCGCCCCACGCCCGCCGAGGCGTCGTAGGCGTCGCGGCTTCGATGGTAGAAGCCGTGCAGGTAGATCTCGTGACCGAGGCCCTGCAGGCCGCGCAGGCGCTCGCAAAACTTGGGATCGTCGAGCAGCGGCGCCCGCCCATGGAAGTTCGGGACGACGAGGAGCGCGGGGCGAACCCCCACGTCCCCGCAGAGCGCGAGCGCGGCCTCGACCTCGGCGGCCCAGACGGGCGAGACGTCGTGGATCGAGACATGGACGGGCATGGCGCGGGTCGAGCCCGTCGACCATAGGCGCTCACGAGGCTGCCTTCCATGTGCGTCCGGCGGCCTTTGCGGCGATGATCGCGTCGTAGGTCGCGAGCACGCGGCCGTAATGCTCGCTCTCCGTGCAGACGCGGGACGAGGCGTCGACGGCGCGCGCGCGGAGCTCCGCGGGATCTCGGGCGAGGAGGCGCTCGATGGCGGCGGCGCATGCGGATGAGTCCAGCGCCGCGTAGACGGCCCCGCACGACGGATCGACCGTCTCGGTGACCCCCCCGGCGTCCGGAGCGACGACGGGCGTGCCACACGCGACGGCCTCGGCGATGCCCATGCCGAACGTCTCGTAGGGGCAGCCGTGGAGGAGGGCGTCGGCGCTGGCGATCGCGCTGGCGAGGCGCGCTCGATCGCGCTCGAACCCAACGAAGCGCACGCCGGCGGGGGCGGTTCGCTCGCGCGCTTCCCGCTCGGGCCCGTCGCCGAAGAGCACGAGCACCGCGTCGCGGTGGGCGCGAACGCGCGCAAACGCATCGAGCACGACGTCCCACCGCTTCTCGAACGCGAAGCGCCCGGCGCCCACGAAGAGGGTCGCGTTGGGGTCGGCATCGCCGAGGAGCTCGCGCCGCATCGACTCGCGGCGAGCGTCGGGGCTGAACGTGGTCACGTCCACACCAAACGGAACGTGAACGACGCCCTCGACGCCCGCGCGCCGCAAGTGCGCCGCCTGCTCGCGTCCGGCCACGAACGTCGCGTCGAAGGGCGCCAGCAGCCGCTTGAAGGCGCGGCGCATCTGGCCACCGATGGCTCCGGCCGCTCGTGGCCCCAGCCATCGAGCGAGCGGCGGTTCGACGTAGGCCCCGACGTGGTCGGCGTGCCAGAAGGCCGTGCGAACGCGCGCCGCCTGGCGGCCGCAGGCGACGATGGCCGCCGCCGCCAGATAGGGCGAGTGCGCCTCGAGAACGTCGACGTGTTCGGCGCGCACGCGATCCCTCACCTTGTCGAAACGGCCGAGCAGATGGTAGGTGCGGTCATACGGACTTGCGGGCCCTTTGATTCGAACGACTCTCGGCCGCCTTCCCCTCGGATTGGGTGGGGGCCGCCCGCTCGGCTCTTGACTTGATTCTCGCGAATTTACATCTCCTTTATCTCCCCGCTCCTCGTCGCGCGACCCCGGCGCGATGACGACGTGGTCGTGACCGCGCTGGCACAAAAAGTGACCTCTGGCAGTCAGATGGCTTCGAACCCCACCCCCTCTTTCGGAATAGAATTCGGTGACGTCGACGATCTTCATTCGGTAGCCGCTGCGGTCGGCCCGTGGGCCAAGACCGGCACGAAGGCGTCCGCGTCCTTCACGGGGGCCGCAAATGCAGGGCTCGGCGAGCCTGCGGTCGCAGGGTTGCCCGCGTTTGCGGCGCTGGCCGCGCGGCACGGAAGGCCACTTCGCGTGGCGATTCTCAGCGACTTCACCCGAACATCGTACGCGAACGGCGCCGTCTTCCAGACGCGCTTCCTGTATCAAGAACTGCGACGCTGTGGCCACGACGTCACAGTGATCGGTCCACACGACCCCGACGCCAGCCCGTCGGAGCTCGCGCCCGGCACGGTTTCACTGCCAAGTCTTCCGCTGAGGGCCTATCCGGGCGTTTATGTCCCGTTGCCGTTCTCACGGTGGGTCTTCGACGTGCGGCGCTGGAACTTCGACATTTGTTTCGCGCAGACGACGTCGATGCTCCTCGAGTTCGGTGTCTGGCTTCGCGAGATGATGGGCGTCCCGCTGCTGTGCGTGAACACGACGCATCTGGTCGCCGCGTACGACGTCCTTCTGCCGGCGAAGCTGTCCGAGAGCGACCTGTTTCAAGCAGGTTTACACCTGGCGCTGCGCCGACCGTTCGAGCGTCTCTTTGCGCGGATCTACAACCAGAGCGACGGGCTCGTCGTTCTCAGCGAAGGGCTTCGCGGGTACTGGCGAGAGCGCGGGGTGAAGGTCCCCATCCACGTCATCCCGCGCGTCGTGACGCCGGAGGTGTTTGATCAAGCGCTCGGCGCGGACCCCTACACGCACCTCATCGAGCGCGAGGCCCTGCCGCAGCGGGGGCCGCGGATCGTCTGCGCAGGCCGGCACACCCGCGAGAAGGCGCCCGACCGGCTCATTCGGATCTTCGCGAAGCACGTGTTGCCACGCGAGCCAGACGCGACCCTCACCTTGGTGGGCGAGGGGCCCGAGACGGAGCCCTGCCGGGCCCTCGCCCGCGCGCTCGGCGCCGAGCATCACATCTTCTTCACGGGCGAGGTCCCGTGGACGACCATGCCGGACTATTACCGTTACGCGGATGTCTTCGTGCATGCCTCGTTGAGCGAGACTTACGGCAACGTCATGGGCGAGGCCCTTTGGTGCGGGACGCCCACGGTGGCCTTCGCCGACGGCATGGGCGTGTCCGCTCAGATCACCGACGGGCACAACGGGATCCTCTTCGCGCCGGGCAAGGGCGCTGCTTCGGAGGCCGCAGCCGACGCGGCGTTCGGTCGGGCGGTCGTCGAGCTCATTCACGACCCCAATGCGCGCGCGCGCCTAAGCAAGGCGGCGGCCCGTAGGGCCAGGGACCGCTGCTCGCCGCTGGCCGTCCAGCAGCGGATCGCGGATGTCTTCGAGCACGCGCAGGACCACGCCGTCGCCTCCGGGCTCCGTCCGGTCGCCGAGCGTCCGCGGCTCCTGCAGTGGATAAGCACGATGCGGCACATCCGCCCGTGGACGGCGTTCAACGGCCTCGTGTACCTGAGCGGGCGGGTCCGGCCCGTCAAGGTCGTCAAGCGAGACCGACTTCACCCCGGCATCGGGTCGTGAGACCGAGGGCGGCGGCGCCGCCGCGCTTTACGCGCGAGACCGGACCCATGCCACGACCGAGGCCAGGCCGTCGGCAAGCTTCACACGCGGCTCCCAGCCAAGTTCCTCGCGCGCGCGTGTGATGTCCGCAAACGTGGCGTTCACGTCTCCAACCTGCAGCGGCGCGTTCTCGACGTGAGGCGCCCTGCCGGCGGCCACGCCGATCGCGGCGACCAGCGCCCGTAGGTCGATGGGAGCGCCCGAACCGAGGTTATAGGGGCGAAAGCCGGCCGGTCCCTCGAGGTCGAGCACGGCCAGGATTCCACGCACGATGTCGTCGACGTGCGTAAAGTCTCGACGCATCGACCCATCGCCGAAGACGGGGATGGCCGCGCCCGCGAGCGTCGACCGGACGAAGTGCGCGATGGCCATCTCCGGTCGCTGGCGCGGACCGTACACCGTGAAGAAGCGCAACGCCGAGCAGCGCATGCGCGGGGCAGCGCGGCAGAGGCTGGCGGCGACGAGCTCCGCGCTGCGCTTGCTGGCGGCGTACGGCGACTCGGGGACCGTGGCGGGCGCGTCCTCGCGCGCCGGCAGCGGGGTCGAGTTGCCGTAGACCGAAGAGCTCGAGGCGAACACGAAGCGCTCGATACCGGCCTGACGCGCGAGCTCCTGAACGACGGCGGTCCCCTCGACGTTGACCCGGGCGTAGCGCGCGGGGTCCGAGAACGAGGGGCGCACTCCGGCCAGGCCGGCCAGGTGAAGGACGCGGTCGCATTCCAGGACGAGGGGCGCAATCGCCGCCCGGTCCGTGACGCAGGCCTCGACGACGCGCGTCTGCGGGAATTCGTCCCGGAGGTCGGCCTCGTTGCGCCGCTTCTCGAGGCGCGGGTAGGGCGCGTCGGAGAAGTCGTCGACGATGAGAACCTGATCGCCGCGGGCGAGCAGCGCGCGCGTCACGTGGTAGCCGATGAATCCGACCCCGCCCGTCACTAGTATGCGGGCCATCGAGGCCCGGCCTACCGCAGGGCGCCCAGGGAGGTGCGGTCGGGCGCCAGCGCGACGGACGGCACGCCGATGCCCTTGTAGCGCATCCCCGCGCGCATGACGTCTTGGGGGCGCCACACGTTGCGCCCGTCGACGACCACTGGCGGTAGGTCGTCGGCGCTGTCGCAAAGCCTCTTGCGGATCTCGCCGAAGTTGGGGGCCCTGTAGCTGCGCCACTCGGTGAGGAGGACGAGCGCGTGCGCGCCGTCGAGGGCGTCGTAGTCGCGGTCGACCACCTTGACCCGCGTGCCGTACTGCACCATCGCCTTGGCGAAGTTGGCGGCAGCCTCCGGGTCGTGCCCGACCACGTTCGCGCCGCGCTCGAGTAGGGCCACCGCGAGCTTGAGGGCCGGCGACTCGCGGATGTCGTCGGTCTCGGGCTTGAAGGCGAGACCCCAGAGCGCGACCGTCTTGCCCTTGAGTGTCCCGACGGCTTTCTCCACGATTTGGGCGAGGAAGGTGGCCTGCTCTTCGTTGGCCAAGTGCGTCGCTTCCGCCAGGCGCATCGGTACGCCGTGCGCGCGGCCCAGGTGGAAGAGGGCCTGGACGTCCTTGGGAAAGCACGACCCGCCGTAGCCCGGACCCGCGTAGAGGAAGCGCTTGCCGATCCGCGTGTCGCTGCCCACGCCCTGACGGACGGCGTGCACGTCGGCGCCCGTCGCGTCGCACAGGCGAGCCAGCTCGTTCATGAACGACACGCGCATCGCCAGCATCGTGTTGGACGCGTACTTCGTCAGCTCGCTCGAGCGGGGATCGGTGACGACCACGCGCTCTCCGGAGAGCTGCAGCGGCGCGTACAGCAGGCGGAGCGTCTCCTTGGCGCTCTCGCTTCGCGCGCCTAGGACGATGCGGTCGGGCCGGAAGAAGTCCTGTACCGCCGTGCCTTCCTTGAGAAACTCGGGGTTCGAGACGACCTCGAGCCCGACGTGGGCTTTCTTGTCGAGGATCGCCTGCACCGCGTCGCAGGTGCCGACGGGCACGGTGCTCTTGACGACTGCGAGCGCCGGCTGCTTGGCGATCTCCGCGATGCGCTCGGCCACGCTGGTGACCGCGCTGATGTCGGCGGCCCCGTCGGGGCCGGGCGGCGTGCCCACCGCGATGAAGTACGCGTCGGCCTCGTCGGCCGGGCTGGCGACCTGGGTGGCGAACGTCAGGCGCTTCGCGCGAACGTTGCGACGAACGAGATCGTCGAGGCCGGGCTCGTAGATGGGGATGATGCCGTCTTCGAGCTGCCGGATCCTCTGCGGGTCGATGTCGATGCAGAGGACGTCGTGGCCGAGTTCTGCGAGGCCTGTCCCAGTGACGAGTCCGACGTAACCGATTCCGAAAACAACGAGGCGCATTGTGCGAGCAAGTTATCTCACTCGGCCTCTATTCGAAAGAGCCACCACCCTCCGCGATGCGTCGCCAGCGTCAGCCGCGCGGGCACAGCGGGCTGTACGGCGGCAACCCCGGTCCGCACGAGGGCGTAGTCCCAGTCGCTCAGGCGATACGAGGCCCAGTCGAGCGATCGCAGGTCGCTCTCGCTGTAGCCGTCCGGCAAGCGTAGCGAGGGGTTGTCTGCCGTCGGGTAAAGACCGGTCCCCTGGTGAAACCAGACGTCGCTGACGAGGAGGGGTCGCTCGGCCAGGGCCAGCTTGTCGTAGTGCACGAAGGGGTGCCCGGTGAACCAGCGGCTGTTCGGCTCGATCGGCAAGTTCAGCAGGCGCGCACCTGTGGGGACGTCGTGGAGCACCTCGCGCCACCCGACGGCCTCGCCCTGGAAGGACCACGAAGCGGCGAACGCGATCGCGACCATCACCGTGGCGGCCGCGACGCTGCCTCGATCGAACGCCGCGCCGAGGAGGCCACCGCCGAGCGTCTCGCGGCGCACAGCGAGCAGCATCAGAAAAAGGACGACCGGCACGAGCCTGCCATCGACGAACCCGAACCACCCGATCGAGTGCGGCAACACGAGAAACGCCACGAAGGCGGCGACCGCGGACACGAGGAGCGCTCGTGCGTGAATGGCGCCGTCGTCTTCCGTGGCTCCGAGCGGCACTGGGCGGGGTCTTCCCAGCGAGCGGGCCGTCGCGACGGCCGCGCCCCCGAGCACCCCCCAGAGAAAAACCGCCACGATCGCGTCGAGGCCCGTTCGGGTGATGAGCGTTGGCGTGATGATGAGGGTCAGCTTGTCGAAGGGACCCTGAAAGTGCGCGACGAATCCGGCGTGCGGCACGGGCGCCGATCCGACCGGGAGCGCCGACGCCCGCTCGCGCCAGGCGACCCAGGCCGCGAGGGTCACCGCAGGGGCGAGCGCGCGCAGCCGCATCCAGCGCGCGGCGCGTTGCCCGGTCGACGAGGCTGACGCCGCCGTGAGGCCGAGGAAGACAACGAACGCGTCGCCGTGGACGAGAAAGAGCGCCGGCGCCGCCAACGCGATCGCGGTCTCCCAGCGCCACGCGTCCGCGGCGCCCCGGTCGGCCGCGACGAGGAGCTTCAGCCACAGAGTCAGCACCGCGAGCAGCGCCGCGATGCCGAGCAGATAGCTCGCGAAGCCCAGGACCGTCATGAACCCGAAGCCGAGCGCGATCGCGAAGTAGCCCCCGGCCGTCGATCGGTCGCCGTGCAGCGTCCGCCGCGCCCAGAGCACGACCAGGGGGGTGGCGACGACGGGGAGCGTGGCGATCGCGCGGATGGCCCCGACGGGGCCGAGCGGCTGCACCAGCGCATCGCCGAGGAAGCGGAAGAGCGAATACGGGCCAAGCGACGGCGCGAGGACGAAAAAGCGCTGCTCGAAGGGCGAGTGCGGCAGGCGATGGCGCAGCGCGATGAGGCCGGCGTGGGCCGGCAGGTCCTGGAAGGGCAGGGCGTCGAACACCCAGAACACGAGTGCGGCCGCCACCGTCAGGGCCGCGAGCCCCATCCACGCGCTCTTCGATCTCACCTTGGACGCCTGGTCTTCTTAGCGTGCCGAGTCGGGCGCGCTCCGAAAACTTGGCCCAGGCAGCGAGGCCCGAGTCCGATCGCGTCGCACCGATGTCGCCGCACCCCCTCGACCCGCGCTGGATGCTCGGCTGGGCGCCTGCGGCGGGGACGGGGCTGCGGTCGGGCCTCCGGGCGATCGCCCATCACACCGGGATGCCCGTGGTCCTCGTCGCCGCGGTGGCTCTGGTGCTCTCGTGGCGGTTCTTGCGCCGCACGCTGCCGATGGCCATCGAGGTGGCCTTCGCAGTCGGGCTCCTCCTCGTCGCGACGCGCTTCGGTTGGCTGAAGTGGTGACGGCCCGCCAGGGCGTTTACTTGGCGCCAGCCGCGCCGAGCTCTTTGCCGAGCTCCCCGCTGCGGTGCATCTCGGTCACGATGTCGCAGCCGCCCATGAACTTTCCGTCGACGTAGAGCTGCGGGTAGGTGGGCCAGTTCGAGTATTCCTTCAAGCCCTGGCGTACTTCCGGATCGGCCAGGATGTTGAACGTCTCGAACGGGACGCCCTCCTTGCTCAGGATCTGGACGACCGCGTTGGAGAACCCGCAGGCGGGGAACTGCTTCGTGCCCTTCATGAACAGCACGACTTTGTGGCTCGTGATGAGCGATTCGAGGCGGGTGCGGAGGGCATCGATCATGGACTCGGTTCTCCGGGGTTGAGGTCAGGAGTCGTCGCTGGGGCGGCGCGTCGTCAAGGCGAGCGCGTGGATCGGGCCGCTCATCAGGTCGCCGAGGGCCGCGTACACCATCTTGTGCTGCTCGATGCGGCTCTTTCCGTCGAACTCGCGCGCCACGACGACCGCCTGGAAGTGATCCAGTGTGCCCGTCAGGTCCGTCACGTCGACGCGGGCCCCGGGGAACGCGGTGAGAAGGCGGCTTCGGATGACTTCCGGGTTCGTCATGAACGGGTAAGGTGTGTCGCTGCGGCTCGTTGCGCTCCCCTTTTGGAGGTAACGTCGACGCTGCATTTGTCAACGGATCCCCGCCGAAGATGGATCGACTCTCGGTCTGGCCCGATGTTCGCGAGAGGTGGATCCTGTACGAGGACGACGACATCCTCGTCGTCGACAAGCCGGCCGGCGTCTCGTCGCAGGCGGCGGACGTCGATCGCCCCGACGACATCGTCACGCGGCTCAAGAGTTACTTCGAGGCCCGCGGCAAGAATGCCTATTTGGGGGTGCACCAGCGGCTCGACCGGGACACGAGCGGTGTGCTCGTCTTCGCGCGACGTCGCGAGGCCAACGCCAGCCTTGCGACTCAATTCGAGGGTCGCAAGGTCCGAAAGACGTACCTCGCATGCGTGACGGGCTGGCCGGGCGGGCGCACGGCGGCCGTCTTGCGCGACTGGCTCGCGCCGAGCCGTGAAGGCGGTGCGCGCGTCGTCCGCGGACGCGCACCGGGCGCCAAAGAGGCCGTCACGCGTGTCGACGTCGCGGGTCGCCAAGGTCCCCGCGCGATCCTGACGCTCGACCTCGAGACGGGCAGGACGCACCAGGCCCGGGTCCAGCTGGCGCACGCGGGGGCCCCCGTCGCGGGCGACGTCGAGTACGCCGGCGGCGCCGCGCCACGCTTGATGCTGCACGCGAGCGCCCTTGGCCTGCATCACCCGCGGACCGGGGCGGCCCTGCGCTTCGAGGCTCCCACGCCCGCGGACTTCGGCAGCTGGCTCGCGCGAGGAGACCTCGGCGAGGGGATCTACGACGACCCCGAAGCGCTGGGGCGCGCGCTCGAACGTGCGCTCGAACGGCGCTGGGCCCTCGCACGCGCGGCCGACGGACCGCGCGCCACGACCGCGTTTCGGCTCGTCAACGAAGACGGCGACGCCCTCCCGAAGCTCGCCGTCGACGTCTACGCCGACTGGGCGGTCGTGCAGCTCCACGGCGGGGACGGTCCCTGGGCGGACGCGGCGCGCCGCGAAGGCCTGCTCGATCGCGTGCACGCGCTCGGCTTCGACGGGGTGTACCTCAAGATCCGCCCCAAGCAGGCCAACCTGCTGGTCGATCCACGCCGGGACGACATCGCGCCTCGCGCCCCATCGCGAGGCAACGCCGCCCCCGACGAGTTGACGATCGTCGAAGAGGGGGTGCCGCTGCTCGTGCGCCTCGGCGATGGCCTGTCGACGGGGCTCTTTCTGGACCAGAGAGCGAACCGGCGCCGCGTGCGGGGGCTTGCCGAGGGCAAGGCCGTTGCAAACCTCTTCGCATACACGTGCGCCTTCAGCGCCGTTGCGGCGACGGGCGGCGCGCGTCGCACCGTCAGCGTCGACGCCTCGGTGGCGGCCCTCGAACGCGGCAAGGCCAACCTCGCCGCGGCCCTCGCACGAGCCAACGGCCCAGCGGGCGACCACTCTTTCGTCGCCGTCGACGCGTTCGCGTGGCTGGCCTCCACGGCGCGCCAGCGCGATCGCTTCGACCTCGTCGTGCTGGACCCGCCCAGCTACTCGTCCACGAAGCACGGTCGGTTCGTGGCCGACACGGACTACGAAGACCTGGCCGCGTCGGCGCTCGCGGTCCTTTCGCCGGGCGGTCGTCTGCTGGCCTGCACCAACCACCGGAAGATCACGCAAGCTCGGTTCCGCCGCTTGCTCTTCGAAGCAGCACGAGGCGCGGGACGCGACGTCGTGCAGATCAAGGACCTCGCCGAAGACCTTGATTTCCCCGCCGGACCGGGGGGGGAGCGGCACCTCAAGAGCGCGCTCGTGACCCTCCGCCCGTGAGGGCGGCGTGTCCCGGTCGTTTCGATGTCCCCCGTCCCGCCCTCAGCGCGTGCTGCGGCGCGTCGTTCGGGGAGGCCCGGTGCCCGAGGTGGCCGTCGTAGGCGCAGCGGAGGACGCGGGGGCGGCGGCGGCAGTCGGGGGCCACGACGACGAACTGGCGCTCGGCGCCGGCACGCTTGCGGATACCGCCGCAGAGCCGTTGGTCCGCACGCGCTTGAACTCGCGCCAGCACGGAGGACATCGCCATTCGAGGACAATCGACCCGTCGGGCCCCTTGAACCTCGTCAGCCGCCACCCGAACTGGGCGCTGATGAGCGTGTAGTTCGTCTCCGTCTCCGGGGCGCGCTTGCCGCAAGTGACGCACGTCTGAGAGTCCACCACGCCCTCTCAATATACCCCCCGCGGCCGCCCTGCGCGAGGGGCCGCGGGTGCGTCAGGCCCTCACGAGCGAAAGGCGCGGCAGGGCTCCGAAGGCGACGAGGTGGCCGCTGTCTTCCGCGATGTAGACGTCGCAGCGCTCGTCGACGCGGAGCATGTCCGGGATGGCGTGGCTCGGGGCGATCGTGCCGATCAGGGCGCCGTCCGAGGGCCGGACGATACTGATCCCTGCGACGGCGCCGCGCTCGTGCGCGTCGTCCGACGACCTTTCGCGCTCCGCGCTGGAGGCGCCGCCCATCAGAGAGCACGGTACGAAGAGCGCGCCGCACCGCAAGACGGGCTCGAGCCGGCGGGGCAGATCGGCCTCGAGGGGCCGGGGTCCGAGGACGTGGCGCCACCGCAAGTGGCCCCCGGCGGCGTCCACCGCGACGAGCTCTCCCGTCGGGGCGTTGCCGATGAACGCGTCGTCGACCGCGAGCCAGGACGTGCCGCGCGGGGCGATGGCCCGTTCGGACGCTCCGATGGGCGTGCCGTCTTCGCGCGAGAAGGTCGCGAGGGCTAGCCCGCTCTTTTGCCGCACCGCGACGGCGACGGCGTGGGGTGCCACGAGCGGCGCGCCTTCGATGGTGCACGGCGCGCTGGCGTCGGCGATCGGCCTGGTCCAGCGCACGAGGCCGGAGTACGCGTCGATGCAGTACAGGTGGGCGACGCCGTGGGCGCCCCCGGAGACGACGAAGATGGCGTCCGACGCGACGGCGGGCGGCGTGCGAAAGCGTAGGCGGTCGCGCAGGCGCCAGACGACGGCGCCGGTCATCACGTCCAGGGCCGTGAGCGCGCCGTCGCCGCACGTGAAGTAGGCGAGCCTGCCAGCCCGCTTCATGCGCGGGGCTCCACGCACGGGGCCTCGTGCGCGCCCCCACGACCATCTCCACCGCGGTTCGCCGGTCGTCAGGTCGATGGCGACGAGGTGGTGCTCTCCCTCGGTGACCACGATGAGCCTGGGGAGTCCGGGCAAGTGCACGACGGCGCCGGCGACCGGTCCGCCGACGCGCGGCGCGATCCGCGTCTCTAGCGTGGGGCGGCCCGAGCCGAAATCGTGGACGGAGAAGCGGCCGTCCGGCGCGAGGCGGGCGATGCCCCCCGGCGTGACGACGCTCGTGCCTTTGGCCACGTCGGCTCGCCAGAGCACGCGTCCACTGGCCCGGTCGAGCGCCCACATTTCGGTCGCGGCGCCGACGACGAGACGGTCCCCGCAGAGGTACGTCGCACGCAGGTCGATCCCGGGGACGATGGCGCGCCATCGCGGTGCGTACCGCAGCCGCGTCACGGGCGGTGCCGGCGCCGGTGGGCCCATCGTCTCGTCGAGGGCCGCGGCGAAGGCGCGATACGGCTCGGGCGACGGGTTCACCTTGGAGTCGGCGCGCGAGGCCTGCCTCAGAGCCTCGCTCGACTCGCGAAGGGTCCGGCGGAGCGCCCCGAGCCGGAGGTTCGCGGCCTGACCGCGGTCGCGCCGCAGGATGGCGCGGACGAGGGAGCGCGCGAAGGTGAGCGCGGCCTCGAGGACGTCGTCGACGCCCAGGGCAGGGAACGTGTGAACCGCGCGACGAGGTCCTCGCCCGCTGTCTCCGAGCGTCAGCGCCAGCTCCCCGGACGCCGAGAGGCGTACCCCGACCAGGAGGCCCGCCGTCTCGCCGCGCGCGTGGAAGGCCAGGCCTCGCTCCCACGCGTCGAACGCCTTGCGAGAGAGCTCGACGAGCCTCTCCGCGACGAGGATCGGATGACCCTCGCCGAGGTCGATCGCCTTGCCGCGGATCTCGGCGCGGATGCGCCCCTTGAAGAGGAGCGCGTGCATGTCCGACCGCTCGAGCGTCTCGCCGGCCGCGGAGCGGGCGTCTTCGGCGACGTCCCGTCCCCGATGGTCCGAGGTGGAAGATCCGTCGCGCAGGGCAAACTCGGCGCCGAACGAAAGGGGGGCGTCTCGCTCGGGCTCGACCGCCACGGGCACGAGTTCCGGCAGCCGCTCGTCGCACTCGCCGGTCGGGCCCATCGCCTCGAGCTGCGCCGCGGCGGAGGTCAGTTCGATGCGCGTCCCTGCGTCGGCCTTGCCGCTCGACAGGACGTCCGCGATGGCCGCGTGCGCGGCGGCGACCACGTCGTCGAACGGCACCGCGCGGTCGTAGACGGCGACGAGCGGATCGGAGCCGCTCCGGTAGACGCTGAGGCACGCGGCGCGCCCGAAGCGCTCGACGCAGAGCTCCCACGGCTCGTCGTAAAACCGCACGGTCGTCTTGGAACGCGGGCGCCGGCCGAGGTCGACGAGCGCGAGGGCGAGGTCGCGCAGGACGAATGCGCCGTGCGTCTCGTGGACGCGCGCGGTGACGTTGGCGCCGTCGATGAAGACGTCGAGGACCTCGCGCGCCGGACGGCGATCGCGTCGCACGCGCACCGAGGAGGTGTCGCGGGCGAGGGACTCGGGGCTGGGGGGGCTGGGGGCGACGACGATCTCGAAGCGCATTCGTTCGGGGAGCATCGGGCGATGGCGCCGCACGGGTAGCTACCGGCGGCGTCGGCGGCACCGCGCAAGACGAATCGTAGGAAGGAGAGAACGAATGGACGTACTTTTCGGCGGAGGATGCAGCCGATTGGACATCGGGCGAGGCCACTGATAGCGGCCCTTGCCTGGCCGGCCTTCGGCGCGATCGCCGCGCTTTTGCCTGCGCTCTGGATGCGTGGGTTCACGGTGGACGACGCGCTCATCTCCGTGCGGTATGCGCGTCATCTCGCGCAGGGGTTCGGCTGGCGGTTCAACGTGTCGGGGCCGAGCACCGACGGCGTCACGCCCCTGCCGTGGCCGATCTTGCTCCTGCCCCTCGCGCGCGCCGCGCCGGTCGCCGTCCTCGCTCGCGCGCAGGTGCTGGGGGGCGTCTGCTGGGTCGTCGTCGGTGCGGCGCTCGGTCGTGCGTCGGGGAGCGTGGCGGGCGCGCCGTGGTGGGGCAGGGCGGCCCCGCTCGGGGTTCTCTCCGTCTCGGTGCCGGTGGCCGCGTACGCGTTCAGCGGGATGGAGACTCCGGTGGCGACCGCGCTGGCGACTGCGGCCGCGCTGCTCTCGTTGCGACCTCGGACGGCGGCGCTCGTCGCCGGCTTCGCCGCGTCACTCCGACCCGAGCTCGCGCCGTGGGCGCTCGCGCTGGCCGTGGGATGTTCGCTCGCCCGCAAGCCAACGCTCGCCGGCGCCCTGCCTGCGGCGCTGCTGGCGATGGCGCCGCTCGGGGCCTGCGCGGTGCTCCGTGCCGCGGTCTGGGGCAGCCCCGTACCCCTCGCCGTGATCGCCAAGCCGAGCGATCTGGCGCATGGCCTGGCGTACGCCGGCGCGGCCTGCGTCGTCACTCTCGTGCCCATCGCGGCTTTCGCGCCGCTCGCGCTGCGCCGCGAGCCGCGGGCGATGGCGCTGGCCGTGGCGGGGCTCGTCCACGTCGCTGCGATCGCGGCGGCCGGGGGCGACTGGATGCCGTACGCGCGGCTCATGGTGCCGATCGTGCCGTCGCTGGCGTACGCCGGCGCGCTCGCGTCGCCCTGGATGGCGCCGGCGGCGGTCGCCGCGCGATTCACGCTCGCGGTGGGCGTGGGCGTCGCACTGCTCCTGCATGGGGGTGCGGATGGGCGGCGCGTAGGGGCCGACCGGGCCGCGCTGATCGCCGCGGCGCGGCCGGTGCTCTCCGGCGCGCGCCGAGTGGCGTCGCTCGACATCGGCTGGGTCTCGGCGGCGACCGAAGCGGACATCGTCGATCTGGCGGGCGTCACCGATCCGCGGATCGCCTCGCTGCCGGGCGGCCATACGTCGAAGCGCGTCGATGGACCGATGCTGGTCAGCCTCGAGCCGGACGTCCTGCTGCTCTACGCGCTCCATCCGCCGCCGGGAGGCCTGACAGCCTGGCGCGACTGCGCGTACGCGCGGACCCTCGAAGCGCGCCTGGCCTCGGACGACACCGTCGCAGACCGCTTCGCCGCGGCCTCGTGGCTTCCGCTCGGCGCGGCAGGCGCGGGCTACGTGGTCCTCGTCGCCCGCGCGACGGGCTGTCCGGGCTCTCCTTAGTGCACCGCCGTCGAGATGAGCTCAAAGGCTTGCTGTGCAAGCCAGACAGATGCGTGTGTCAGCGATGCACGCGCCCGTGTCTGTCTCGCACATGCGCGTGCGAGCCAGACCGAGGCATCGGTCAGCGGTGCACGCGCGCGTGCAGGCCAACGAGACGGCGCTGTCCGGGCCGTTGGAGGGCCTGCGTCGTTCGCGGGCGCGTCTCTTGGCGTTACCTGCGCGGTCCTCGGGGCGGGCCGTCGCGGCGATCGCGACCGCCGCCGCCGCCACTGCGCTGCGGAGGGCCGGCTTCGCGTGCTTGCTGGATCCGCTCGCGCGCGCGGTCGCCCTCGGGTCCCTCGGGGAAGGGGAGCAGCTCGCGGCGGGTCAGGCGGATCTTGCCCTCGCGGTCGACCGAGATGACCTTCACCTCGACGGCGTCGCCTTCCTTCATGACGTCCGTCACGCGCTCGATGCGCTCGTGCGCCATCTCCGAGACGTGCAGCAAGCCGTCGGTACCCGGCAGGATCTCGATGAACGCGCCGAAGTCGACGATGCGCGACACGGTGCCCTTGTAGACCGCCCCCACCTCGGGTTCCGTCGTCAGGCCCTTGATGATGTCGAGGGCCTTCTTGACGGCCTCGTTGTCGCTCGACGCGATGTTGACGGTGCCATCGTCCTCGACGTCGATCGCGACGCCCGTCTGGTCGATGATGCCCTTGATGGTCTTGCCGCCGGGGCCGATGATGAGGCGGATCTGGTCGGGCTTGACCTTGATCTGCGTGATCCGCGGCGCCCACTTGGAGAGGTCAGGCCGCGCCTGGGCGAGCGTTGCGAGCATGCGATCGAGGATGAAGAGGCGCGCCTCGCGGGCCTGGTCGAGGGCCTGCTGCAGGACGTCGCGCGAGAGGCCCTCGATCTTGATGTCCATCTGGATCGCGGTGACGCCCTTCTTGGTCCCGCACACCTTGAAGTCCATGTCGCCGAGGTGGTCTTCGTCGCCCAGGATGTCGCTGAGGATGGCGACGCGCGTCTTGGCATCGGTGAGCGGGCCGTCGCTGATGAGGCCCATCGCGATGCCCGCGACCGGCGCTTTGATGGGAACGCCCGCGTCCATGAGGCTCAGCGTCCCGCCGCACACGCTCGCCATCGACGAGCTGCCGTTCGACTCGAGGATCTCGCTGACGACGCGGATGACGTAGGGGAACTTCTCGGAATCGGGCAGCATCCGCACGAGCGCGCGCTCGGCGAGGGCACCGTGGCCGATCTCGCGCCGGCCCGGGCCTCGGAGCGGCTTCGTCTCGCCGGTCGAGTAGGGCGGGAAGTTGTAGTGCAGCATGAAGCGCTTCCACCGCTCGCCCGTTAGCGCGTCGATCTTCTGCTCGTCGCTCGACGTCCCGAGGGTGGCTGCGACCGCCGCCTGCGTCTCGCCGCGCTGGAACAGCGCCGACCCGTGCGTGCGCGGAAAGATGCCGACCTCGCAGACGATGGGCCGGATCGTCTTCATGTCGCGCCCGTCGATGCGCTTGCGCTCGCCGAGCACGTATTCGCGGACGACCTGGTACTTTCGCTCCTCGAACTCGGCCTTGACGAGCTTCTCGATCTTCGTGAAGCCCTCGGCGCCGAGCTGCGCCGTGAGCGCTTCGACGATCTTCGTCTTGGACGCCTTGTAGGCGTCGTAGCGAGCCTTCTTCTCTTTGATGAGCGAGGCCGTCAGGATGTCTTTGTCGCACGTGTCCTTGACCTGCTTGGCAAGGTCGGCGGCGAGCACCTTGCGCTCGAACGCGCGCTTCGGCTTGCCGACGGCGGCGCGGATCCGCTCGAGCAGCCCGAGGATCGGCTGGGCGGTCGAGTGCGCGAACATGAGCGCGTCGATGACGTCGTTCTCGGTGGCCTCGGCGGCCCCGCCCTCGACCATCACGATGGCATCCTTGGAGCACGAGACGACGAGGTCGATGTCTCCGGCCGCCTGCTGCTCGAACGTGGGGAACGCGATGAACTCGCCGTTGTTGCGCGACACCCGGACGGCCACGACGGGGCCGCTCCAGGGGATGTCGGAGATGTGCAGCGCCGCGGCTCCGGCGGTCATCGCCAGGACGTCCGTCGGGTTCTCCTTGTCGCTCGAGAGCACCGTCGCGATGACCTGCGTGTCGTTGCGGTAACCCTCCGGGAAGAGGGGCCGGAACGGACGGTCCATCAGGCGCGACGTGAGGATCTCTTCGTCGCGCTGGCGGCCCTCGCGCTTGAAGAAGCCTCCCGGGATCTTGCCCGCCGCGAAGGTCTTCTCGACGTAGTCACAGGTCAGGGGGAAAAAGTCGATGCCGGGGCGCTCGTCGCCGCTGACGGCGGTGACGAGGACGACGCTCTCGCCGTAGGTGACGAGGATCGCGCCGTCGGCCTGCTTGGCGAGTCGACCAGTTTCGAAGATGAGGGGCTTGCCGTTGACGACGACCGATTCACGGACAAAATGGGACATGGTGGACTTTCGCGCCCCATAGGCGCGCCGGGCCGCTTCGTGCGGCGAGACGCGAGCGCACCGTCCGCCCTTGATCCTCGGTTCGCGCGCGCCAAAGCGCTGCCCTGATGGGCGCGAATCGAAGAGCAAAAGGTCGTGCGATGGGCTCGAGGTTGTTCTGCTTCCTTGGGCCGCCGAGTGTACAGGCGCTTGGCCGCGCCCGCCACTCGCCCTACTTGCGCAGGTTCAGCGCGCCGACCACTTTGCGATAGCGTTCGAGGCTGACGCGCTTGAGGTAGTCGAGCAGGCGACGGCGCTTGGACACCATGCGCAGCAGACCTCGGCGCGAGTGGTGATCCTTCACGTGCGTCTTGAAGTGCTCGGTCAAGTACGTGATGCGCTCCGTCAGCAGCGCGATCTGGACTTCCGGCGAACCGGTGTCGTGGTCGTGCGTCTGGAACTTCGTGACGAGATCGGCTTTTTGGTCGGTGCTGAGGGTCATCGAGCGGCGCGCAGTATAGGCGCGCACGATGGCTCGTCAATTGCCCTCGCGCTCGACGACGCGGCAAGCCCCCTGGACGGCTGCTGCCATGCGGGGCGGCGGGCTCAGTCGTAGGAGGTGTCGGTGACGGTCGATACCTCCACCGCGAGGCCGGCTTCGGCGGCGTAAGCCCCGTCCTCCGTCCCCGTCAGCAGGTCGAACAGGCTGGGGGCGAACGTCCCGGCAATCAGCTCCTCGACGGCCTCGGCGGTGTCGAGGGCGAGGGCCCCCTCGGCCGCACGCTCACAATCCGCCGTCGTCACACGGCGCATCGCCTCCTTGATCTCGGGGATGGCCGCGGCTTCCATCGACAGCTCACGCAACCCCAGCCCGATGAGCAGGACGGCCGCCAGCGGGTCGCTGGCCATGGCGCCGCAGAGCGCCACGGGGACCCCATGGGCCGCCGCCGCGCGCGAGACCTGCCGGATCATGCGCAGGATGGCGGGGTGAAACGGGGAGGCGAGGTGTGCGAGCGACCGGTTGCCCCGATCGATGGCGAGCGTGTACTGGATGAGATCGTTCGTCCCGATGCTGAAGAACTCGGCCTCGCGCGCCAGGACATCGGCCATGATGACCGCGCTCGGGACCTCGATCATCATTCCCAGCGGGATGTGCTTGGCTCGACCGTGCCCCGCGACGTCGACCTCTTGCATCGCGCGGCCGAGCAGGGTCCGCACTTCCCGCAGCTCCTGCACGCTCGCGACCATCGGGACCATGATGCGGAGGTCGCCGTGGAAGCTCGCCCGCACCATGGCCCGGAGCTGGACCAGAAAGACGTCGGGTCGCGAGAGCGCGAGCCGTACGGCCCGAAGCCCGAGGGCCGGGTTCATCTCGGCGGGGAGCTGGAAGCTCGACGCGAACTTGTCGCCGCCGATGTCGAAGGTGCGCAGGGTGACCGGGCGCGGGGCGACGGCCTCGACGACCGCGCGATAAAGTTCGTACTGTTCGTCCTCCGTCGGCATCGTGCGGCGGTCGATGTAGATGAACTCCGTTCGATAGAGGCCGATCCCCTCGGCCCCGTGGTCGAGGGCGAGGATGGCCTCGGCGGGGAGCTCGACGTTGGCCTTGAGGCTCACGGCCTCGCCGTCGCGCGTCACGCACGGCTGATGGCGCGCGCTGAGGAGGCCGCGGGCGAACGCGAGGTGGCGGGCGCTGCGCTCGCGGGCCTCTTCGATGATGACCTCGCCCGGGTTGACCACCACTTCGCCGCGCAAGCCGTCGACGATGACGGTGTCGCCCGTGCGAACGGCCGAGAGGGCGTCGGCGACGCCCACGACCGCAGGGATCTCGAGGGCGCGGGCCATGATGGCCGTGTGGCTCGTGCGAGTGCCGATCTCGGTGACGAAGCCCATGACGGGTTCGCGCACCATGCCGGCCGTGTCGGCCGGGGAAAGATCGCGCGCGATGACGATGACCGGTTGGCCCAGGTTCGGCACGATCTGGCGCGTGTCGCCGGTGAGCTCGCGAAGGAGACGATCGCAGATGAACTCGATGTCGTGGCTACGCTCGACGATGTAGGCGTCCCGCTCGATCGAGTCGGCGGGCGAGAAGAGCTTGCCGACCTCTTCGCACGCCTGCACGACGGCCCACTCCGCGCACTTGCGCTCCTCGCGGATCTTCTTGATGACCCGCTCGAGGAGCATCGGGTCACCCACCATCGTGAGGTACGCGTCGAGGATGGCGCTCGTCTCCATGGGCGCGGTCGCCATGCGCGCGCTCACCTCGCGCAGGTGACGCTTCGCGTCCTCGACGGCGCGGCCGAGGCGCTCGATCTCGCCGTCGACCTGGCTGGCGGCGATGTGCCGGCGCCCGTACGCGGTGCGCGTGTCGCCGACGACCAGCGCAGGCCCGATCGCGACGCCCGGGCTGCCCGCGATCCCGCGCAGCATGACGCCCGGGTGGCTCGTGTCGCTCGGTGGGACGAGCGTCTCGGGCGTGCCCGGCGGCCGCGAGGAGGGGCGCTCGCTCATCTTGGTTCCCCGAACTTGTCGGCGATGAGCTGCCCGATGGCCTGGACGCACGCCTCGGCCTGCTCGCCGCGCGCGGAGACGTCGACCACCGTCCCCTTGGATCCGCACAGCAGCAGCACGCCCATGACGCTCTTGCCGTTGGCCTTCTGGTCCTCCCGGGACACCTCGACGTCGCAGGGGAACTTGGAGGCGAGCTGCACGAGCTTCGTCGCCGCGCGGGCGTGCAGGCCAAGCTGGTTGATGATCTTGAAGCTGCCGGACGCCTCGCTCATTTTCGTTCCTCGCCGCGCTGTACGTCCCTATGAAGGACCGCGATGGGGGCGCCCAGCGACGCCGAGACGTCGTGGGCGAGCGCGTCCGCCACCGTGACCGATCTGTGCCTGCCACCCGTGCAGCCGATGGCGATCGTGAGGTAGCTCTTGCCCTCGCGTTCGCACTTGGGGAGCATGTATTCGATGAGCGAACGCGCGTGCCGCAGGAACTCCTGCGTCTCGGGCGAGCCGAGCACGAACCGCGCGACGGCGGCGTCCTGGCCGCTCAGCGGGCGCAGCTCGGGCACGAAGTAGGGGTTGTCGAGGAACCGTACGTCGAGGACGACGTCGGCATCGACGGGCGTGCCGTACTTGAAGCCGAACGACACGATGCGCGTGACCATGCGCGCCGTCGCGCCGGACGCCGGACCAAACTGCGCGACGAGGTGCCGGCGCAGCTCGTGGACGCTGGTGTTCGTCGTGTCGATGACGCGGGTCGCCCGCGCGCGCAGGGGGGCGAGGCGTTCGCGCTCGACGCGGACGCCGTCGAGGACGGCCAGGGCCCCCTCGGCGCCGCTGGCCTCGCCCTCGGCCGACAGGGGGTGCGGGCGGCGTGTCTCGCTGAAGCGACGCAGCAAGGTCTCGTCGCTCGCGTCCAGATAGAGGACCTGCAGGTCGCGCTGCCCGCCGGCCTCGAGGAGCTGAAGGACGTTCTCCACCTCTCCGAGGAACGCCCGGACGCGCACGTCGATGCCGAGGGCGACGCGGGTCATCTCGCCGCGCTCGCAGAGAGCGACGGCCTGGGGGGCCAGGAGCGTCGGCAGGTTGTCGACGCAGAAGAACCCCAGATCCTCGAGCGCGTGCAGCGCCTGCGACTTGCCCGCCCCGGACAGGCNNCGGCGGGCTGGAGGTGCCCTTCGATCTTCTGCAAAAACTCGAGCGCGGTGTGGCGGCCGGCGCGCCTCAGCATCTCGTTGCGCGCGGCCATTTCGATGAGGCTCGCCATGTTGCGGCCCGGCCTCACCGGTACACGCAGCTCGCGGATTTGTGTGTCGAGCACGACGTAGTGGCGTTCTTCGACCCCGAGGCGGTCGAACTCCTCGCGCTCGGTCCACTCGCACAGGCGGATCGCCAGATCGATGCGGGTCTTCTCCCGAACCGCCGTCACGCCGAAGAGCTCCCTGATGTCGAGCACACCCAGCCCGCGTATCTCGATGTGATGTCGCAAAAGCTCGGCCGGTTGTCCGAAAAGGATGCCGGGCGGCCGCCACTCGCAGCGGACGACGTCGTCGGCGACGATGCGGTGTCCGCGCATGACGAGCTCCAGCGCGCACTCGCTTTTGCCGATGCCGCTCTTGCCGAG
>PLIR01000033.1 GCA_003139415.1 Myxococcales bacterium
GCGCGACGATCCCGGACAACGTGCAGCTGGCCAAGGTGACTTTGGCCTGGCAGTCGCCCCGTCACTTCGCGCCCGGCGACGCAGAGCTCGATCTCCTCTCCAGCGTCCTCGCGCAGGGCAAGGCGAGCCGCCTGTACAAGGCCCTCGTCTACGACCAGAAGATCGCGCAAGAGGTCTCGGCGCGGCAGGAGTCGCGCACCCTGGGCTCGCAGTACGTCGTCGACGCGCTCGTGCGGCCGGGCGTCGACCCGGCGAAGGTCGAGAAGGCGCTCTTCGCCGAGCTCGCCAAGGTACGCGACAAGGAGATCTCCGAAGAGGAGCTCGAGCGCGCGCGCAACACGTACGAGATGGGCTTCGTCGACGCGCTGCAAGGCATCGAGCAGCGGGCCTCGCTCCTCAACGCTTACCAGGCCGACACGGGCGACCCGGGCTTCGTGCAGCACGATCTCGACCGGTACCGGCGCGCGACGACCAAAGACGTCCTGGCTTACGCCAAGAAGGTCCTTTTGCCCGACGCGGTCGTGGTGATGACGATCATTCCGCGAAAGGAATCGAAATGAGCCTTCGAGCCGTCTCGCTGTCGGCGGCGTCCGTCGTGTCCGTGGCGATGGCCCTGGGGTGCGGTGGGGCCGCTCCGCCGCCCGCGCCGCCGCCGGCCCCCGTCGTCGCGCCTGCGCCGGCGACGTCCGCCGCTTCCGCCCCCGCCGACCCGCTGGGTCCCCGGCCTCAGGCCGCCGAGCAGCCGGCCTTCGTCCCGCCTGCGCCGGTCGTGTTCGCGGGGCCCAACGGCATGACGGTGTGGCTCCTCGAGCACCACCAGGCGCCCCTCGTCTCGTGCGACGTCACGGTGCCTACGGGCGCCGCGGGCGATCCGAAAGGCAAGGGCGGCACCGCGTACGCGGCGGCCAGCATGCTCGACGAGGGGGCGGGCAAGCGCGGCGCCATCGAGCTGGCGCGCGCCCTCGACGACCTCGGCGCACGGCTCACGACCGACGCGAACGCCGACGCGAGCTTCGTCTCGCTCACGGTGCTCAAGACGCACATGGAGAACGCGTTCGCGATCCTCGGCGACGTCGTCGCGCGTCCGCGCTTCGAGCCGGCGGAGTTCAAGCGCTTCAAGGACCTCTGGATCAACTCTCTGACGGCCCGCGCGAAGGACCCGGACGCGACGGCGCGCGTCGTCTACCGCGTGGCCCTCTTTGGCCCCGACCACCCCTACGGGCATCCGTGGGACGGGACGCCCGACAGCGCCAAGGGCATCGGCCTCGAGGACGTTCGCCGCATCTACCAGGCGGCGTGGCGGCCCGACCGGGCCACCGTCGTGTGCGTCGGCGACGTCACGCAGGCCGAGCTCGAGCCGGTCCTCAAGTCCGCGTTCGAAGGGTGGAAGGCGCCCGCAGAGCCGGCCCCGGCACCCGTCGTTCCGCCCGCGCCCAAGGGTCCGTGGCCCGGGCTCGTCTTGGTGGATCGTCCCGATGCGCCGCAGTCCGTCATCGCGGTTCTGCGCCCGGGCGTCGCGGCCTCCGATGCGGCTGAGCCCGCGCTCTGGCGGGTGAATGACGCCATCGGTGGCAGCTTCACCTCCCGGCTCAACCAGGACCTGCGCGAAGAGCACGGGTACACCTACGGCGCGCGCTCGCGCTTCTCCCGCTCGCGGGGGCCGGGGCAGGTGGTCTCCTATGCGAACGTGGTCACCGACAAGACGGGCGACGCGCTTGCCGCGATGCTCGCCGACCTGAAGAAGTTCTCCGAAGGGGGCATGACCGACGACGAGGTGGCCCGGACGCGGACGCAGGCGCGCGAAGACCTCGTCGGCGTGTACCAGTCGGACGAGGGAATCGCGGGCCACCTCGCCGCCGACGCCTCGCTCGGCCTTCCGCCCGACTGGGCCACCCAGTCGAGCCGCAAGCGAGACGCGGCGACGAAGCCGGAGCTCGACGCCCTGGCGAAGCAATTCTACGGCTTGTCGGACGCGATCCTCGTGGTCGTCGGCCCGCTCGCCCGCATCCAGCCGATGATCGACAAGCTGGGCCTACCGGCGCCGGAGATCCGCGACGCCGAAGGCCGCGTGATCCCGCCCGCCGCCGCCGGGAAGAAAGCCCCTCCCGCTGCGGCTCCCGCGCCGCCCAAGCCGGCTTCGTCGCCCCAGAAGCCCTGACCTCCGGCGGGCACGCGTGGCTGAAGGGGGGGTCGTGGGCCTCCCGCTCAGACCACCCGCCGGAGCAGCGGGCGCTCGTGCGCGCAGAACTCCTTCACGGCGGGGCGCAGCCACTGCTCGTCGGCGTAGGCTCGGATGCGGGACGGCATGTCGTAGCCCGTCTTGACGAGGCGCTGCAGCATCATCGCGAGGTCCGTGTCGGCGATGCACCAGTCGCCGAAGAGCGGACCGCTGTCGGGCGGGACGAGAGCGTCGGCCGCGGTCATCAGCTTCTTCGCCGCGGCGACCCCGCTCTCGGACAGCGGCTCGACCGCGGGGAGCTGATCGCGCGGATAGAAGACCCACTCCGTCGAGCGCTCTTCGCGGATGGGCATCAAGTCGCTCCGGACCCAGGCCATGACCTGGCGCGCGCGGGCGCGGGCGCCGGGGTCGGCGGGCAGGACGCGCGCGTGCNNCAACGACTGCGCGGTGAAGGCTGGCGAGCGCTGCTCACCCTGATCGAGGGCGAGCGCTTGCACGTCGAAGAGAAGGTGCTTTTCCCGCAAGGCGACGAAGACCGAGAGGACGTAGGGGCTCGTCCAGGTGCTGCTGCCGTAGAGGGTGAGTGCCATGCGAGAAGTATTAGTGCGCGCGGGCGCGGGCGCACACGC
>PLIR01000341.1 GCA_003139415.1 Myxococcales bacterium
AGCACGCGGTAGTAGAGGGGCTTCTTGCCGGCGCGGTCGCGCGCCAGAACGAGGCGTTCGCGGTTCGAATCCCAGAGCGCGAACGCGAACATCCCGACGAGCCGCGAGACGAACGCGTCGCCGTATTCCTCGTACGCGTGGACGACGACCTCGCTGTCGCTGTTCGAACGCAGCGTGTGGCCGCGCTTCACCAGCTCCGCGCGGAGCTCGGCGAAGTTGTAGATTTCGCCGTTGACGACGACGCCCATCGTGCCGTCGCAGCCGAGGAGCGGCTGCGTGGCCTGGGGGCTCAGATCGATGATGGAAAGCCTCCGGTGCCCGAGGACGGCCTGCCCCCGGGTCCAGAGCCCCTCGGCGTCCGGCCCGCGGTGGCGCAACGCTGCGTTCATGCGCCGCACCGCCGCTTCGTCGGGCGGAGCGCCGCGCGCGACTAGTCCTGCGATGCCGCACATCGGTCAACGCGCCCGGCCGGGTTGGAGGCGAAACGGGCGGCATGGTACGCCGGGGCGAGCGTGGGCAGCCGCTTGCGGGTGATGCATGTCGTCGTCGGTGGGGACATCGGCGGCGCCGAGCGGGTGGTGGTGGACCTGGCGACGCGACCGCAGCAGACCGGCGCCGACCACCAAGTGGCTCTTATCACGCCGAACCGCCGGCTCGCCGCCTACCTCGAACAGGCAGGGCTTCGGGTGCATGACCGCGGCCCCGCCGGCGAAGACCCGATCGCGTACCTGGTGCGTGCGCTCGGCAGCTCCGACGTGTCGTGGCTCGCCGCGCTCCTCGTCGCCGAGCGGATCGACGTCGTGCACACGCACACGTTCGGGTCGCACGTCCTCGGGACGCGCGCCGCCCTGCGCGCCCGCGCGCCGCAGCTTCGGACCGAGCACCACGTGATGCACTACACGGAGCTCAGCTCGTCGCTCTTCACGCGGTGGGCGGCCGCGCGCACCGACCGCATCGTGACCGTCAGCGAGTACGTGCGCCGCGCCATCGGGGCCACGGCCCCGCGCGTGGCCGACCGCGCCACGGTCGTGCGCAACGGCGTGGACACGTCGTACTGGGCCCCCCGAAGCGCGCCCGACGACGCGGACGCCGGGGCCTTCCGCGTCGGCGTCGTGTGCCGCCTGACGGGGTGGAAGCGCGTGGGCCTGGCCATCGAGGCCGCCGCGCGGGCGTGCGTCGAGCTCGTCGTCGTAGGCGACGGCGAGGATCGCGCGGCGCTCGAGCAGCACGCACGCTCCCTCCGCGCGAACGTCGCTTTCGTGGGCTATCAGGCGGACCCGCGCCCATGGGTCGCCCGGTGCGACGCGATCCTCAGCACCGCCCGCGACGAGCCGCTCGGGCTGTCGCTGCTGGAGGCGCTCTCGATGGGGCGGCCCGTGCTGGCGTTCGCGGGGGGCGGCATCCCGGAGATCGTGGAGCACGGCGTCACCGGTTGGCTGGTGCGCGACGCGACCGCCGACGCGATGGCGGCGGCGCTGGTCCGGTGGCGGGACGATCGGCCCGCACTGAGGCGCATGGGGGACGCGGCGCGGCGCTTCGCGGTCGAGCGATGCGCCGTCGAGCGGATGTGCGATCTCTATGCGTCCGCGTACCGCGCGACGTCGCGGCCGTCATGATGTCCGAGCGCGCGGGCGAGACCGCCTCCTCGACGCGCGCCGCAGCGGACGCCGCCCCACGCAGAGGGCTCGCCGGGACCGCGCTTCGCCTGCTGCCCCTGCAGGTCGCCCTCCGGGGAGGCGAGGCGCTCATGCCGCTCCTTCTTGCCGCGTGGTTTGGGCGCAACGCCGAGACGGACCTCTACTTCCTCTTCGCGACTTTGTTCGTGTTCGCCTCGGCCGTGCTCACGGGCGCGTTCCAGGACTCGGCGGTCGTCCCGGTGCTTGTCGAGGCCGAGGTCGCGGATCCGTCCAGCGTTCCGCTTATCGCTGGCGCGCTGCTCGGGCACACGCTGGCGATCGCGGCGGTGGTGGGCCTGGGAACGGGCGCCCTCGCCTTCGGGATCGCGGCCCAAACGGCGTGGCTTCACGGCGTCGCGTACGAGCTGATCGCCGCGATGTCGGTGGGCGTCGTGGTCGTCGGGGTGCGCGCCTTCTACGTCGGCCTGCTCAACGCGCGCGGAGTCTTCCACGCCTACCCCATCGGCAGCGGCCTCGGGACGCTCGTGATGATTGGCCTCGTCTACGCCGGAAGAGGCGCGGGGGTCCGCGTCATCCCGCTCGCCGCCGTGGCCGGCGAGCTCTTGGCCATCGCCGTGCTCGCGATGCTGGCGCGCCGCGCGCTCGGAGGTGCGGTGATCCCCACGCTGGCGCGGCCTCCCGCGGTGCGTCGCATCTTCGCGCTGGTGCGCCTCGAGGTGACCGGCACGCTCATCACGCGCATCAATCCGTTCGTCGATCAGCTCATGGCCGGCTTCGCCGGCGTCGTCGGGGGCGGCACGTTGCTCCGCTACGCCGGCGACGTCGCCTCACTGCCGACGTCTCTCCTTCAAGCNNCTCTGCGAGGCGCTCTTTCTGCACGGGGCCATGGATCGCGCGGGCGTGGCGCGCATCGCGGGGATCCTGCCGTGGGCCCTCGTCGGCGCCGCCCCGTTCGGCGCCTTGCTCGTCCTCGCTCGAGCCCACGTCGCGCTCCAGAACAGCCGCATCATGCCGAGCATGGGCCTTCTCAACAGCGTCCTCAACGCCTCCCTCAACGCCGCGCTGGTCGGCGCCTTGGGTCTCGGCGGCCTGGCCCTCGCGACGTCGCTGACGTACGCGATCGTGGCGGTCGTCTTCTGGGTCCGGCTGCCGAGGGCCGCGCGTGTTTGAGGCCCTCGGGCGCGCGGTCAGGGCCCTGCGCACGACCGAAGGATGGATCCTGGCGTTCTCCGCCGCGTCGCTCGCCGTCGGATCCACGTGGGGTTTGCCGGGCGGCGACTCGTGGGCGGCCGACGCGATCTCTCCCCGCTCGTGCGGGCTCGGCGCGATCGTCGAGACGTACTGGCCAGGGCACTTTCACACGTACCCGCCGCTGCAGATGCTCTTGCTCTCGGTCCTGTCGCTCCCGTGGATGGCGCTGGCCGCGGCGCGCGTCGGACTGCACGTGGACGCACTGGGGCTGGAGCTCATCAAGCCCCTCTACATGACGGGCATCGAGGCCACCGCGCGCGCGGCCACGGGCGCGATGGCCCTCGGCGTCGTCTGGCACACGATGCGCTACTGGACACGCGTCGCTGGTCGTCGCGTCGGATGCTGCGCCGGGCTGGTCGTCTCGTGCGATGGGGCGTTCGTCTACTACGCGCACACCGGCAACCTCGACGTGCCCTGCCTCTTCTGGATCGTGCTCACGATGGTCCAGGCGCAGCGTGTCCTCGAGGGAGAGCGGCGGGAGCTTGCCCTCTGGCTGTGCGCGTCCGCCGCCGTGCTGACCAAGGACTACGCCGCCGGGGCGCTCGTCGCGTGCGTCCCTCTGGCGACTCTCGTGGCGGTCGCAAGGAGCCCGCGTTCACCGGCGTCCGGCCCCGGCCGCGCCGTCCACGTGCGCCGCTTCGCCGTGGGGGCGCTCGCCGCGGCGGCCTCGTTTCTGGTCGTGTCGGGCGCGCTCGTCAACCCGACGGGGTACGGGCGGCGCATCGCCTTTCTGTTCGGCCCCGCCAGCCAGACCTGGACGCCCTATCCTCCCGGTCTCCGCGGCGCGCTCGCGCTCGCGGGCGACGCGGCGCGGGCCATCCCTCACTTTGGATCGTGGCCTCTAGCCGCCGCGGCGCTGGCCGGCGTCGGGATCGCGCTCGCCTCGCGCACCCGCGATCGCGTCGTGCTCACCTTGCCGCTCATCGCGGCGGTGTCGTTCGCGGTCCTCTTCGACCTCGGCGCCCGGCGGAGCGAAGACCGCTTCCTCATGCCGCAGGCGGTCCTCCTGTTTCCGTACGCCGCGCTGGCGTTCGAGAGGGCGTGGTCGTGGCGGCCTGCGGTCGCCGCCTTGGGTGCCGTCGTCGGCCTCGCGCCCGCGCTGCTGGGGGTCGCATCGATGGACGCGACGCTCGTCCGCGATCCTCGGTACGGCGCGGAGTCCTTCCTCGCGGCGCTGCCGGCCGGGACGCGCGTCGAGGTCTACGGCGGCCCCGTGTTCCTGCCGCGCATCCCATCGACGCTCGTGGCGTCGCGGCCCGGCGTCGAGCCCATCGCCGATCGCCAGCGCATCGACGGGGTGGCGGAGATCGTCGACCCCGCGATGGACCCGCGCCCCCGCGACCCCGACGTCATCGTCCTTTCGACGGAGCTGAGCAGCGAGGCCGTGACCGAGCCGCCTTCGCATCCCCTGCCGGTCGCGACGATCGGGTACCACGACGCCGCCTCGCACCGGCTGCTGCGCGGCCTCTACGACGGTTCGCTCGGCTACGACCGCGTGGGCGCGTTTCGCTGCGCCGTCCCGTGGCCGCTCGCGTGCCGCACCGTGCACGACTCGACGGGGGGCGAAGTCTGGGTGTACGCGCGGGCTCACCGCTCCCGCTCGTAGATCCAGATCTCGCGATCGAGGCTGGCGTGGATGTCGACGATCGGCCAGAAGCCCGTCGCGGGCGACGCGACGTGCACGAGGCGATAGCCCAGGCGACTTTCATGGAGATCGCGGAAGTATCGGGTCGAGTCCGAGTCGAGCCGCGCCGCCTCCTGCTGGGGCGACAGGGCGCGACCGAGGTCGGCCAGCACCTTCGGCTCGAGCAGGTACTTGTAGGCCCAGAACTGCGAGACCAGGATGAAGCGCGGATCCCTCGCGCCGACGTTCGAGAAGCGGTCGCAGATCTCCGTCAGCCCCGGCATCGGACTGCGCGCGCTCGGCGCCGTGACGTCGACGCGTTCGGCGGCGATCCCCGGCGGCAGCCGCGGAAGGTGCGCGTTGTTGTCGTAGACTTCGAGGCGAGCGTCCGGCTCGACGTGCTCGCGCAGCCAGCGCTCGGCGTCGTACCGCGGGTCGAACAGCATCGCCGCGTCGACGGCCGCACACCGGTAGATCGCCGGGACGAACGCCAGCGCGACGGCGGCGGCGAACACGCCGAGGCGCCTCGGGCCGAGCCAAGTCTGCAGCGCGTCGCACCCGATGCCCGCATAGAGGCCGCACATCAACGTCTGCGGCAGGACGAAGCGGTCCTCCGTCCGGCGCGCGGCCACGTCGAACGCGAGCGTGAACGATACGGCGACGAGGGCGGGAACGAGGCCCGCTGCCCGTCGCGCGCTGCCGGACGCCCGCCAAGACGCCGCGAGCCCGACGAGGACGAGCGGCGCGACCGCCAAGGGGTACGACCTCCCCAACCCGAGCGCGACGTCGCGCACGACATGCGCGTAGCCGGCGGCGCTTGCCGTGTACATGGCATGGTCCTGGCTGGCCGAGCCGACGAGAAAGTGCACCCGGGCGGCGAACCCCGTCGGATTGAAGAGCGCGCCGTCCACCACGAGCGCGAGGGCGAAGCCTGCCACGGCGCCTGCAGCGAGGTTCGCGGCGATCGAGCGCCCCAAGGGGCGCGCCGGGGGATCCACGAGGACCCATGCTCCGAGCGCGATCGGCACGGAGAGCAAGAACAGGGCGTACGCCTGGTCCTTGGTGCAGACGGCGAGGGCGGCGAAGAGCATCGCGCTCCGCAAGCTCCGCGGCTCTCTACCGGCGATGGCTTGCACCAGCCGCCTGATCGCGAGGACGGCCCAGAATAGATACGGCACGTCGAGGTTCGACGTCTGCGAGTAGTACGTGAATATGGCGTTCACGGCGCAGCACGAGGCCGCCCACACGCCGGCCCGGCGCGACCCCCGCAGGGTCTCGCCGATCTTCGCCGCGTTCCACAGGATGCCGAGCGACATCGCGAGGGTCGCGGACCTCGCGACGACGGCGAGCGCCGTCATCGTCGGCACCTGGATGAACGTCCCGACGACGGCTGCGGGCGCGAGGGAGGGAGCGCGCAGGAGTGCCGAGATCCAGACCGGCGCCGTGGCGATCGTCAGCAGGACCATCTGAAGCGGCGGATACGTGGCGTGATGGCCCCAGGCGTACGTGTCGACGACCCCGACGAGAAAGTCTCGCGGGGCCACGCCGTCGTCGTCCCAGCCGTCGGAGGCGGGCAGGCCCCACGTCAGGCCGACGAGGCGCAGGCCGAGGGCCACGACGAGGAGCGCCGTCAGAGGGTCGCGCCACGGCGCTCGGCGCGCCAGGTTCACGGCGGGCTCGCGGCGGCGGCGCCTTGGCCTTGGCCCTCGCCCTCGCGACGCGGGAACGCGCGTACGACGAAGGCGGCCAGTACGACGAGCGCGATGACCCGCGCGACCAGAGCGACGACGCCGTCGGCATGCATGTCGACCACGTGATCGTAGAAGCCGCGCACGTACGTCTGCGCGATGGCCATGGCCGCCACGAGGGCGACGGCGACGCGCCGCTCGGGGATGACGACTACGAGCGGGATGGCCCAGGTCATGTATTGCGGAGAGAACACCTTGCCGAAGAGCCAGACGCACACGAGGGCGCCGAGGCCCGCGCGCGCGACCGCCGCGGCGCGTTCGTTCTGGGTGCCCGGCGGGGGTCGAAGGGCGACCCAGGCGCTGAAGAGCGCGACCGCCACGACGAGGATCGGCGTGGACGCGCCGGCCCACCATCGGCAGGTGTCGCCGTCGAGGTTGTACGAACCGAAGGACAGCGTCGCGCCGCGCGCGTGGCCTTCGACGAGCTCGGCGAGGGCCGCGGCGGCGCCGTAGGTCGACTCGATCTGAAGGCCCCGGGCGCGGTGGTAGCCGAGAAAGCTCGCCAGGCCGTCCGGCGTCCCCGCGAGCATCGGGAGAAATCCCACGGCGAGAGCGACCGCGACGCCCGCGGCGACCCGGCCAAACGCCGCTGGCCTACGCCACGCGCCTCGATCCGCTGCCATCATCGCAAAGAGCGCGAGCAGCGGCGTGACCTTGGCGGCCGCTACCCCCCCGACGCCGAGCCCCATCACGAACGCGCGCCGCCTCGCGGCCGCCCACAGCGCCACGGCGAGAAACAGCGCCGGCACGGCGTCCAGCCGCTGCACGGCGAGGCCTCCTTGGCCGAGCAGCAGCGCCGTCGTGATCCACCAGGCGGCTGCACGTTCCCGATCCGACGGCCGGCCGGCGCGGATGGCGATCGCCACGGACGCGAGAATCGACGCCGCCATCAGCGCGCCCGAGAGGATCGCGAAGACGTCGAAGGTGGGCGATAGCCAGGCCGGTCCGAGAAGAAACGGCAGGACCAGCGCCGGGTACTCGAGCGGCACCTCGGTGTACGGCATGTGCCAGCGCCCGTCGGATGGGGGCAGGCGCCGAAAGTCGTCCGGGACGTACCCTCGCCTCGAGGCCAGCATGGCGCGATCGAACGGAAGGCCGCGGATCGCGCGGGCCGTCGCGTAGTAGAGCTCCTCGTCGACGGAGCGGCGGTAGGCGAACCCCAGCGGTAGCCACGCGCGCAGCGCCGGCCCGCGCTCGGCGAGCGGGGGCGCCACGAGCGCGTCGTAACGTGCGGCCGACGGGCCCTGGTTCAGCCACACGAGACCCGTCAGGGCCGCCACGACGAACGCGACCCGCGGACTTCGCGTGAACGCCGGTGGCATCGACGAACGTGAGCGTTACCGTACGCCCTTCGAGCCCGTCAAGGAGCCGGCCGCCGAGGAAGCCCGCTACGAAGCCCGCTACTGGGCGATGGTCACGCTGCAATAGCCGCCGATGCACTCGTCGGCCGTGTTGCAGCAGTCGGAGCTCTTCGTGCACTTCTCGTATTCGTTGGAGCAGCCGGCCGGCGGCACGACGCACACTTCGCTCTCGTCGCTCGCGCCGGTGCCCCGGCAAAAGCCCGTGCAGCACTCGTCGCCCGATGTGCACGACGTCCCGTTCGCCTCGCATGGCGGGAGCACCCAGTAGCCACGAAGGTTGTCCGCCGCGAGCTCTTGGCCGTCCAGGTAAAACGCCGGGTGGCTGATGTCCGTCCCCGGCGTGCCGCCGATGTCGATCGCGGAGACCCAAAGCTTGCCGTTCTCGTCCTCGTTGGCCTTCGACTCGGCCAGGTTGCCGTACGAGCGGTGCGTCGTGAAGACGGCCCAGAAGTATCCGCCCACGGCTTCCGGCAGCACGGTGGGCGCAAAGTTGAGGTGCGGGTCGTTGGCGGGCAGATAGCTCGTGGTGCCGCTGCCCGTGTACCCGTCGAGCTGGTTCAGGCGCTGGACCGTCTTGGACGGGATGTCGACGGCGAACACGTCGCCCGTCGCGTCCTCGTCGGTCTCGAACGCCGCGTCCGAACCGGCGTGGTAGAGGATCGTCTTGCCGTCGGGTGTGAACGCGGGCCACGCGAGGTAGTTGTCGGGATCCGTGGCCAGGTCGATGAGGTTGGAGAACGTCTTCGTGGCGACGGCGAAGTCCATCTTCGACAGCGTGTGACCCTGGTCTTTGTCTTCGTGGATGAAGCCGATCTGGGTGCCGTCCGGGGAGAACTCCGTCGTGCCGCCCGCCGTGATGACGTTGTCCCAGCCCGGGGCAGGGATGTTGGCGGCGGTCGTCGTGTCGTAGAGGCGCGAGGCCGTGTTGAGCGACACGCGGAAGTTCGTGGCGGACATCTCGAACGAGCCGTTCGGATAGAGGCCGCCGTACGTGAACACGTTCCCCGTCTCGACGGGGCTGATGGGTGCCGCGTTGCTCTTGAGGTTCCAGCTCCGGCTGTTCGCCGTCGACTCCGCGCCCGTCGACGAGACGAGCGTCGAGCCGTCGGCGCTGGCCGAGTGGCAGACGTTGCCGCAGCCCGACAGGAGGATCGTCGGCTGGGTGGCGCCCGGCTGGATCTTCATGATGCCGATCCCGGTGGCCGAGGCGAGGAGCGCGTTGCCCGCGATGATCGTGGAGTTGTACGTCTCGTAGTAGATCGTGCCCCGCAGGCTGCCCTGCGCGACCGTCCACGTCTCTTTGATGGGGCCCGTGACGCTGGTGCCGGAGATCTTGGACACCTGGACCGTGATGCTCGTCGCGCCAACGGCGTGGGTGACGGCGTCCCACGCCTTCTGGGACATGGCGGTATTGACGGCGCCCGCGGCGCCGCCCGCGAGATAGCCCTGGTAGTTGATCCCCGTGCCCGTGACGTGGACGTAGACCGAGTCGGCCGCGGTTCCTCCGAACTGCAGCGTGGGAGAAACGAGCCCGCGCGCGAAGACCGTGGCGTTGTAGGGGTACAGCCACGCGAAGCTCGAGTCGGCGGTGCCTCCGGCCTGAAGCTTCGTCTGGTTGGCCGTGGTGACGGTTGCCAGGTTCTCGACGATGCTGCACGACGTGCCGCTGCAGGTGCCGCCTGCCGCGCCGCAGGTGGAGTCGCACGTGGTCGCCGTCGACGTCGTGGATCCGCCGCTCGACGCGGTGCCGCCCGTGGAGGTGGTGAAACCGGAACTAAACCCCGTGCTTCCCGAGCTCGCGCCGCCTGCGCCACTGCTAGCGCCGCTGCCCGAGCCGGTCGCGCCGCCGTCGTCGCTGTCTCCGCCGAGCCCCGTGGGATGCGAGCCGCACGCCGAAAGGCCCGACGCCGCGAGCAGCCCCGCGCCGACGAGCGCCCCCCAGATCGAAGTTTGCATCGTTTCCCCGAGCGCAGAAGCGCGAGCGAACGAGCCCGTGGCCCGAAAACGCGCTGGTGCGGTGGACACTCTCTACGCCTCGGATCGAGGCCGGGCGCGTGGACTCGGCCTGCTCGAGCTGCGCTAGACGCGAAAAAGACAGGTTGAGCAAAACTCTGCTCTCTCACGAGCTCGCCGTGAGGCCGTTGCCACCCCCCGAGAGAAAAAGCCCACGACACCGCGCCGAACTTCCATTACGACAGCACGAGCGCGCGCCGGAAAGCGGGCGCCCGCGCGAGGCAAAGTGCCTTCGCGGAGGAAAGAAGAGCAGAGACATGGCAACTGGGACAGTGAAGTGGTTTAACGATGCGAAGGGCTTTGGATTCATCACTCAGGATGGCGGGGGCGAGGATGTTTTCTGCCACCAGTCCGTCATTCAGGCGCCGGGCTTTCGCTCGGTGAGCGAAGGACAGAAGGTGGAGTTCGAGATCAAGCAGGGCCCCAAGGGCCTGCAGGCGGACAAAGTTCGCGTGATCGGCTGAGCTCCTTGCTTCGGTAGCGGGCGCCCGGCCTCCGTGTGAGGCCGGGACGTCCCATCTCCTGTTCGAGTCGCCTTTTTTCTGCGGGGTTCGTCAGAGGGTTCTGCCTCGGCGTGCAGCCGCCCAACGCATCGCGACGGCGCGACGCAGCACGGTCGCCACCGGCACGAGCGGGGCTTGTTTTTGCTGGGCTCGCTCGCGAACGCGACGCGTCAAAGGGGCTTGACCGCCATCGGTGACGTGTCGTACGCCACCGTTCGTGATGTCGTTACAGGTAGGACTGATTGAAATCGTTCTCGTGCTTGCCCTGTCGGCATGCTCGGGCGTCGCGGATCCGATGGGCCTGCCGCCAGGCACCGCGGGCGGAGACCTGCAGTCCGTCGTAGACGCAGCGGGAGAGGGTGGAGCCGGCGTCGCAGCGCAGGACGCGAGGGCATCGACGGTCCAAGGGACGTCGTCGGACGCCGCCGCTCAATCGGCCTCGTCGGAGTCGCCTACCGTCTCCTCGCTTGTTGGCGATGGATCCATCGCCGATGCAGGGACCGATGGGCCCGATTCGACCATCGGCGTCGCCTATGGCGATGCGGCTCCCGAAGCTTCGGTCGACGTCGTGGAGGCCGCCGCGCCGGCGCCCGTCACATGTTCGGTCACGTTCACCGTCGCGGATGCCTTCATCGATGGCGTCATCGATACGGGCGTGGCGCTCGGGGGCGACACCGCCGCACTCGGCAACTGGGACCCGAACGGGGCCGTCGCCATGACGTCGCTCGGCGCCGGCGCCTGGACCCTCTCGCTCGTCATGACCGACAGCTCTCCCGTCCAGTTCCTCTTCGTCAAGCGCGGCCCGAACTCCTACGCGTGGGAGGACTGGGGCGTGAACAGCAACCGGTCTCTCGTCGTGTCCTGCACCCCCGCGCCCGACGCCGGCGAACCCGTCGACGGCGGCCCCGTCGTCGGCACGTCGTACGCGGGCCAGTTCGGCGTCAAACCCCCCGACGCCACCTAGCCACTAGAGCGTATTTCACACCCAAATCCGGTGGGGAGCTCGANNGGTCGCTCCCCTCGACCACGACCGGTGGCTATCGCCCTTTCAGCAGCTTGAACGCGTGGGTCCACTGGTTTCGGAGCATGCCGGGGATGCACCAGAGCATGCAAAGCGGCTCGATGGCGCGCGCGGAGGCGACCCCGCCCATGTCCTCGACCTCCCACCCGAGCTCACCGAGCAGCGACGTCGTCTGCGCCTTGGCGGAGGCGTCGTTGCCGCAGATGAACATCGTGGGCTTCGTTCCGGCGAAGGCCGGATCGATCATGCTCACGCTGCCGACGCAGGAGAAGGCCTTGACGAAGTGGGCCGCCGGCGCGCGCTTCTGAAGCCGCTCCATCAGCGAGTCGTTCGGGCCCGTGAAGAAATGGAGCACGCCGTTCTCCGGCGGCTTGTCGGCGATCGGGTTCGTCGTGTCGACGACGGTCTTGCCGGCGAGCGCGCCCTCGCAGAGGTCGACCGCGGACTCGGCGGCCGAACCTTTGACCGCGAGCACGACCGCCTCGCCGAAGCGCGCCGCCTCGGCGAACGTCCCCGCGCTCGCCTTCGACCCGGCTCCTTTGACCCACTCGGCGAGCTTCGCCGGCTCGCGCGTGCCGCGCATGACGTCGTATCCGTGCTTGATGAGGCCGTCCGCGAGCACCTGACCGACCACACCCGATCCGAGGACTCCGATGTTCTTCATGCGCCGAGGATGCCACGCGCCTGGCGCGCGCGACAGACTACTCGCAGTAGGTTGCGATCTCGGCCGGGAGCTTGGAGGCGGCTTCCTCGCAGTCGGAAGCGTTGCCGCTCTCGGCGATCGAGGTGCACGACGACGCCACGGAAGGATCGTACATGGCGGCGAGAGTGCAGCACGTCATCAGCGCCGTACACGCGGCGCTCGAGGCGCCCCCGCTGCTGCTGCCTCCGCTGCTCGCCGAGCCTCCGTCACTTTCCGGTCCGCCGCCGCTGCTGCCCCCTCCGCCGTCCGGCGAGCACGCCGCGTTGCACATGGCCGACTCGCACTCGAACGTCGGCCCTTCGCAGACTTCGCAGCTCATCGTCTGGCACTGCGCGAGCGGCGATGCGCACATGCTCTCGATGCAGGTCACGCACTCCGTGGTGTACCCGCCGAACACGATGGACGACGGGCACACCCAGCCGCTGGTGTTGATGCCCGGCGTGCCCGAAGACGAGGGCCCGTCGTCGCCCGCCGCGTCATCACCGAGGGCGCCACCGTTGGAGCCGGACGGCCCGCCCGAGCCGGAGCCCCCCGCTGAAGCTTGACCGCCGCCGTCGCCCGAGCCGTCGGCGCCTTTGGACCCACCGCAGGCCGCAGCGCTCGCGATGGCGATGAGCACGACCAACGACGCCCTCCCCGTGGCGCGCGTTTGCTGCAAACCTGGCATCGAGGCCTTCCACTCCGGATAGTGCCGGCAAGCGCCGCCGGCGGCAATGGCTCGTAGAGCCGGGCCTCGCGCTCAGTTCTACAAGGTCTAGCTCTCTAGAACTGCACGAGGCCGGGCGTCGGGGAGAACGTCGCGCCGCCCGTGGAGCGTCCGAGTTGTCCGTCGACGTTGTCGCCCCAGCAAGCGATGGTGCCGTTGGCGAGGAGGGCGCACGCGTGGTTGAGGCCCGTGCTGATACCCGTCGCCGTCGTGATGCCGGTCACTTGCGTCGGGACCGGCTGCGGCGTGAGTCCTGCGTCTGTCGTCGCGTTGCCACTCTGCCCGAAGGCCGGGTAGCCCCAGCACCAGACCGTACCGTCCGACCGCAGCACGCACGTCGAGTACTGGAGGAGGCCTAGCGCCGTCACGTCGCTAATCGCAGTGACGAGCGTGGGCGTCGGCGAGAAACCGGCGTCGACCTGCGGGCCAAGCTGGCCCCAGTTGTTGTCGCCCCAGAGCGCGATCGTGCCGTCCGTGAACGTTGTCCCGTAGTGGTATCCGGTGGCGTGCGGGAAGTTGTCGTACGACCCCAGATTGCCGATGGCCACGCCCGCGGGCGTCGGGTGCGGCAGGTTGTCCGTCGCGCCCGATCCATCGGGCCCGGCGTCCGCGGGGATGCCGCGCCCGAGCTGCCCGTACAGGTTGTAACCGATGCACTCGCCGAACGGCGCCGCGGAGCGGACGGCGCACGTCATGAATGCGCCGAGGGTCATGCGCTCGAAGCTCGTGAACGGAGCGGGGACCGGGGGCGCCACGACGGCGGCGTCGACGACGCCTACCTCTCCCCAGGTGTTCCGACCCCAGCAGACGATCGGACCAGGGCCCGCGCCCGCGTCGGAGTTCAGCATCGCGCACGCGTGGTAGGCGCCCGCGTAAACGATGCTCACCGAACCGGGGGGGAAGACGGGAGTCGGTGGCACCGGGGAGGTCGCCCCCCCGGCGAGTCCCGCGTCGGGGACGCCGATCTGGTCGAACGCGTTGTCTCCCCAGCACCACACGCTGCCGTCGACGAGCAGAGCGCACGTGAAGCGGTCTCCGAGACGTACGGTCCTCACCGGCCCGAGCGGTCCTCCGTCGATGCCGGGGACCGTCGTGGGGGTCGGCACGAATGCATTCGCGCCGGTGGCGCCGTTCCAGAGCGTCTCGCCGTATTGGTTGTCGCCCCAGCACCGGATCGTCTGGTCGGCCATGAGGGCGCAGGTGTGGTCGCCGTTCGCTGCGACGTTGACGACGCACGGTCCACCCTCGCACGACGCGTCGGCGGCGAACGACGGTCCCGCGTCTTCGCCGCCGTCATCGCTCGAGGTCGAATCGTCACCTGTCGACGCCCCATCGTGGCCGCTCGTGGTGCTGTCGGTGGAGGCCCCTGCCTCGGAGGCCGGCATGGTCCCGTCAGGCAGTCCCGGACCCGTGCCGCCGTCGCCGCCGCCGTTCGAGAAGTCCCCCAGGATCGCCGTGCACGCGCCGCAGGCGATTGTGAGAACGCACGCGCCGATCGCCGCCTTGAGTCCGCGCACGGGCACGCATCCTACATGGCCGCTTCGCTCGAACAAGGGGCACTCGGCCGTTCGCAGGATGATAATATTGGGTCCTGTTGAGCAGCGGCCACCCACCCACGGACGCCCAGGACCGGCGCCTCGACGCCCGGCACCTGGCCTGCTTTCCCGCTTCGATCGAGCGCGTCGACGGTGAGCATCGCGTGGCCATCATTCGCGATTTGAGCGAATCGGGCGTCTTGCTCCTGATACGCACCACCAAGATCGAGGTCGGCGACAAAGTGCAGCTCCAGCTCTACATCGGTGAGGACGTCGAGACGTACCGCACGGCCGCAGGCCATGTCGTGCGCGTCGAGGAGCTCGGCGCGGCGGCCGCCGGTCCGTGGATGCTGCGCGTGGCCGTGCACTTCGATCAGGCCCTTGCCGTGGGCGACGCCGACATCACTTCGTTCCGCGAGCGCGTGGAGCGCCTCGGTCTCTGAGATGCAGGACGTCATCGAAAAGGCCTCCGTCCTTCACGAGGCGCTGCCCTACATCCGGCGGTTTCACGGACGCACCTTCGTCGTGAAGTACGGCGGCCACGCGATGATCGACGCCGACCTGAAGGCGAGCTTCGCGAAGGACATCTGCCTCCTTCGCTACGTCGGCATCCACGTGGTCGTCGTCCACGGCGGGGGCCCTCAGATCAACGAGACCCTGGAGAAGATGGGCGTCGACTCCCACTTCGTCTCGGGCCTCCGTATCACCGACGACGCCACGATGGACGTCGTCGAGATGGTCCTCGGCGGCAAGATAAACCAGGAGATCGTGGGCCTCATCTGCCAGGAGGGGGGCCGCGCCGTGGGGCTCTCGGGCCGAGACGACAGCTTCATCCACGCGCGCAAGATGCCGGGCGTCCGCGCGCGGGGGGAGGGCGGGACGGACACCATCGTGGATCCCGGGCGGGTCGGCGAGATCGTCGAGATCGTCCCGGACATCGTCGACAAGCTCGTGCAGTCGGGGTTCATCCCGGTCATCTCGCCCGTCGGCGTCGACCGCGACGGGAACTCGCTCAACATCAACGCCGATACGGCCGCGGGCAAGGTGGCCGAGGCGCTGAAGGCGGAGAAGCTGATTCTGCTCACCGACGTCGAAGCCGTGCGGAGCGGCGACGGAGCCCTCATCCGCTCCCTCACCGCGCCGCAGGCCGCGCAGCTCATCGAGACGGGCGTCATTCACTCGGGGATGATCCCCAAGGTGCAGTGCGCCCTCGAAGCCCTCTCGGGCGGCGTCGGCAAAGTGCACATGATCGACGGCCGCGTGAAGCACGCCGTGCTGCTCGAGATCTTCACGGATCAGGGCATCGGCACCGAAATCCGGGCCCGCTGAGCCAGAGTAGACGTCACTCTTCGACGGCCGCGTCGGACTGTTCGACCGCCGCGTCGGACGTTGCGTCGGGCGACGAACCATCGGTGGCGGCGTCGCCGGCATCGGGCTCGGCGTCGAGTGCGGCGCCGTCCGCCGGACCCTCGACCGCTGCGCCGTCGGCGGTGCCCGCTGCATCGGCGGGGCCCTCGACCCCGGCGTCCCCACCTGCGCTTGCGTCGCTCACTGCCAGCGGAGCGGAGCCGCCGTCGGTGCCGGGGTTGCCGCCCAAGCCCGAGGATAGCGAACCACCGCCGCTGCCGCTGCCGGTGCCGGTGAGGCCGAAGGCGCCGCCGCCCGACGACGCGTCGGCACTGGTGGCGGATGCGTCGGCTTCACCGACCGTCGGCGCGGCCGCGGAGTTGCCCTCCGGCGAAGGCGGAAGCGTCTGCGGAACGAGGTTGCACCCCTGCCAGGTCGAGAGGATAAGGACGAGCCAGCCCGCCTTGCGCCACCCCGCAGACCTCGAACAGAATGGGCCTCGCGCCTTGAGCATTCTCGGGCGACCCCTCTCGCCCTTCGCAGAGCATACCGCGCTCTTGGCGTCAGTGTGAGCACTCGACGGACGACCCGCAGATCGAGAGGGAAAAAATACCCTCCAACGAACAAGGGGCGCACGTGACGCCGCTGCCACACTCGGCGTTGCCACTGCAAAGCTGGACGCTCGTGAACCCGCACGGGCTCGCCTGGCAAGCCGCG
>PLIR01000450.1 GCA_003139415.1 Myxococcales bacterium
GCTCGAGGGCACGCCGCGCAAGCGAGCGGGCGCCGCAGGGCTGGCGCGCAACGCGGCCCTCGTCCTCGGAAACCGCGGGAGCCGCCCGTCACTGCCCGCCTTGAGCGACGCGGCCGCGCGCCACCCCGACGCGGCGGTCCGCGAAGCGGCGCGGTGGGCCGCCGCGCGCGTGGCTTCGGATGCGAAGGCGTCCACTGACCCACAGCCGCTGCCCATGCCAGGGCGCATCTTCTCGGAATCTTGACCTGGGTCACGCCGAGCGGTCATCGTAAGAAGGTGAAGCGTTGGGTGCTTGGGGCCGGGCTCGTTGGGCTGGCGGTGGCGTGCGGTCGGTCAGACCTCGACGATTACCTCGATGTGCCCATCGGTCCGCTCGACGGCGGGGCCGACACCTCTTCGGGCAGCGACGCTCACTTCACGGCCGACGCGAGCGACAGCTCGATCGGCGGACACGACGCCACGGTGGACTCTTCGCGCCCCGATTCCTCATCGAGCGGCAGCGATGCGACCAGCGGAAGCAGCAGCGGCGGCGATGCGACCAGTGGGAGCAGCAACGGTAGCGACGACAACGACGGGAGCAGCAGCGGCAGCGACGCGACCGGCGGGAGCAGCAGCGGCGACGACAGTGGCGACGCCGGCGACGGCGGCAGCGACGACGGCGACGACAGCGACGNNGCGGCAGCTCGAGCAGCAGTGGCAGCTCCAGCGGCGGGGCCTCGAGCAGCGGGAGCAGCAGTGGCGGCTCCAGTGGCAGCAGCGGTGGACCTTCGAGCAGCAGCGGCAGCTCGAGCAGCAGCGGCAGCTCGAGCAGCAGCGGGGCCACGAGCAGCGGCAGTAGTAGTGGCAGCTCGACCAGCAGCAGCTCCAGCGGGTCTGGGAGCAGCGCGCCTTGCTCCCCGGCGAACTGCCCGGGGTGCTGCGTCGACGGCATCTGCGCCGAAGGCAATCAGACGCAGTGGTGCGGGATCGGCGGCATCGCCTGCGAGACCTGCGACGGCGGGTCCTGCGTCAACAACAAGTGCCAGTGACGGTTTGGGCATCTGCGCCCAAACCCAATCACGAACGGTTGCTCGTCGCGGGCGTTACTCGGCGTCGGCGACGTGCGACTTGCCGTTGCGCGCCATGGCCGGCGCCCGCGCGGGGTCCCGGTCGTGGGACGATCCGTTGGCGTACTGCGAGCCGAACGCCGAGCGGCCGATGAACGTCGTCCGGTCGAAGTTGTTCAGGTTCTTGTGCGCCACGAGCTGAAAACCCTGGCCGGTGCCCTGGGCAGCGATGCGCCACGACCACCCGAGAAACAGGTGCCATAGGCGGTACCAGCGCTCGCCGTACGCCTTGAGCACGCCGGCGCGGTGCTTTTGCCAGTTGTCGTGCCAGCGCTTGATCGTGATGGCGTAGTGGATGCTGATGTTCTCCACCGACTGGATCTGGAAGCCGGCCTTCTCGAGCGAGCGGGTCATGTCGCTCAGCGGGATCGATGCGTCCGCGCCGGAGAAGATGTACTTGTTCATGAAGAGGCCCCAGATGAGGTCTTCGGGGCGCAGGCCAACGAGCGGTACGCCCTCTTTGCCGCCGCGGCGCAAGCCGACCCACTGGAGCAAGAAGAGGCCGTCGTCCTTGAGCAGGCTGTAAATCTGGCGGCAGAACTTGTTGATGTTCTTGATCCCGACGTGCTCCACCATCTCGAGGCTCGAGATGCGGTCGAAGCGCTTGTTGGGGATGTCGCGGTAGTCGAGACAGTCGATCCGCGCCTTGTCGGACAGCCCCGCCTTTGCGATGCGGGCGTTGCCGTAAGCCGTCTGGTTCTTGCTGATCGTGATGCCGGTCGAGTGGGCGCCAAAGTGCTTGGCCGCGTGGAGGGCGAGCGTGCCCCAGCCGCAGCCGATATCCAGCACCTCGTCGCCGGGCCGCACCATCAGCTTGCGGCACACGAGGTTCATCTTGTTGTCTTGCGCCTGCTCGAGCGACTCGTCCTTGTCCTGAAAAAACGCGCTCGTATAGACCATGCGGTCGCCGAGGAACGACTCGAAGAAGTCGTCGCCGCGGTCGTAGTGCTCGGTGACGAGGCGCTTGTCCTGCTCCTTGGAGTGGATGGCTACCTCGGGGATCATGCGGGTGAAGAAGAACTCCCAGTGCCGCCGGGTGAGCGTGAAGTTTACGAGGCCGCCGCGCGCGTCGAGAAACGCGTCCATGTCCGGGATGTCGATGTCGCCATCGAGATACGCCTCGAACAGCGTATCCATCGGGATCTTCTTGGCCGCGAAGCGAGCCGCTAGCGCGCGGTCATTGAAGGAGACGAGGTCGGTCAACTTGGTCACGGGGCCCCTTGCGGCTGCGAGAGTTCGCAGGCGAGACCGCAAGGGACCACAACGCGGCGTCCGGTTCAACTGCGACGTGTCGGTGAGACCGCCTGTGCTACCAAGTGCGTGGGCGTTGACGCACATGTGGTATCCACACTTCGCACCGTTTGGGCCACGGTTTTGGCCATCGTTTGGGCGAAGGTTCGCGGTGGTCTCGGCAGCGTCCGGGACGGCCATGATGTGTGCGCTGGCCACGCCTCCGGCCCTGGCGCAGGAGTCAGTGCTCGATGGGCTGCGGACAGCGGCCAAATCGAAGCCCGCTGATCCCGAGGCCGCCCTGTCGCTCGGGCGGGCGCTCCGGCGGGCGGGGCACTTCGTGGACGCGCTGTCGTGGCTCGGTCGGGGCGCGGCGGTCGCGCCGCCCAACTCGGACGTCCTGCGGCGGCTTCGCTGGGAGATCGCGCGCACCCAGATCGACGCGCACGACTTGCCGCATGCGATGATGGCCTGCAAAAAGCTTGGGGACATGAAGGGCCAGCAGGCCGCAGGCCACGCCTGCACGTCGGCCGCATACCTGATCTGGCAGC
>PLIR01000029.1 GCA_003139415.1 Myxococcales bacterium
CGGACGATCGCGGCCGCGTGCACCGCATCTATCTCGTGCAGGGGCTGGTCTCCGCTGTCGACGTCGAGGAGGCAACGCCGCCGCTGGCCGAGATCCTGCGGCGTGACCGGGCCGCCGATGACCAGGTGATTCGGCAGTCGCTGCTGCGCGCGATGACGTCGCAGCGCCTGCTCGGCGAGGTGCTCATCGACGACTTTCGCGTGGCGCCCTCGGTCGTGGGTCGGGCCCTTCGTCAGCAGATTCTTTCGCGGCTNNACGTTTCGTGTCGCGCTGCGAGCGCCGCGTGGGGCCCTTGGCGAACGGGCGGGCGGCCCTCTCGGCCCGGGCGAGTTCCTGCACGGTCGCCGTCGGGCCCGCGAGCGCAGCGGCCACGGGCGTCCTGCGATGGGCGTGACGGACGACGCGGCGGCCAGCGCGTGGGAGCTGCTCGGCCTGACGCCAGGCGCGGAGCCCACCGAGATCCGCCGGGCCTACCGCCGCCTCGCGCGCACCCTGCACCCCGACGTGCATCCCGACGCCAGCGACGACGAGCGGCGGTCGCTCAGTCTTCGCTTCGCAGAAGTCTCCGAGGCGTACCGCAGCCTGGTCGCCTGAGGGCCCGCCGGCCTCCTTCGTTCGCGCGCAACCGGCCGCGTCGCGCGCCCGACCGGGGTAGCGATGCTAGTGCGTCAACGTCAGCGTCTGCAGGGCGGCCTTCGCCTCGGGCGCGTAGTGCGAATCCGGGAACTTGCGCAAGAGCACGCGCCACGTGTTCTTCGCGTCGTTGAACGCCTCGATCTCCGTCTGGCACCAGGCGAGCTGCTCGAGCGCGTCGTCCAGCACGTCCTTGTCGACGGTCGAATCCGCGAGCGGTCCGAGCACGGCGATGGCGTCCTTCTGCTTGTGCAGCTTGCGGTATGCGCTGCCGAGCTGCAGCTTTGCCTGCGGGGCCACAGGCCCGCTGTCCTCGTAGCGAAGCGACTCCTCGAACGCCGTCGCGGCCTCTTGCCAGCGCTGCAAGCGCACGCTCTCGAGCCCTTGCAGGTAGAGCAGCTCGGCCTGCTCATTTTTGGCGCGCTCCACGGCGTCGACCAGAAACAGCCCCTCGGCCTTCGTCAGCGGCTTGGCGCGCATCGACTCCCAGCCCTTGATGAGGTCCGAGCGCTTGCCCTGCTTGGCGAGGTCGTAGAACTTGGCCGCCTCGAGCTCGGCGGCCTGCCGCTCGGCTTCGCGCTGCCTCGCCTCGTCGAGCGACTGCTTGAGCCGGGCGGTGTCGTCGCGCAGGTGTTTGCTCGTCGCCTCGATCGCATCGACGCGCGCGTCGACGAGGAACTTGAAGGCCGCAAACACGACGACGACGAAGACGGCGTACGCCGTGGCGCTGTTCCACCCGAGGCGCCGCTCGTAGGCCTGCTGCCGCTTGGCGATGGACTTGATGTCGGCGCTGAGCGCGTTCGTGAGGTTGTTCGTCTTGATGACGAGGCCCCGCGACTCGATGATTTCGCGTTTGATCTCCTGCAGTTCGTCGTCCGCCTCGCGCATCGGGCCGCGAGTATGGCATGCCTGGCCGTCGCGCCGGCGCTCGTCGCGTGCGGATCGGCGTCTGCGGCGTCCGGCGCGATCTCTGGCCCGTGGGGCGACGAGGCCGTCGCCGACGGCGTCGACGTGACGCGGCAATGTCCCGCGAGCGTGGTCGAGGGGATCGACGTCTTCGACGGCCAGGGCGCCATCGATTGGGCAGCCGTTCGGGACGCGGGCATCGCCTTCGCGTTCATCAAGGCGACCCAGGGCACCTACGACACGCAGTCCACGTTCGCCGGCAACTGGCGCGCATCCGCCGCCGCAGGCGTGCTTCGTGGCGCGTACCACTTCTTCGATCCCACCGAGGACGGCGCCGCCCAGGCGGCGCATTTTCTGTCCGTGGTCGGCTCGCCGGCCGCCGGCGACTTGCCCCCGGTGCTCGACGTCGAGTGTCCCGATGGCGACCCGGACTGCCTTGGCACCGGCTCGGCGGGCATGGCCGCGGCCGACGACGTCCGCGCCCGCCTGCAGGCCTTCCTGGAGGCGACGGCGCAGGGCCTGGGCCGCGCGCCCGTGCTCTACACGTTCCCGAGCTACTTTGCGGACAACGGCGTCGACACCGCAGGGCTGGGCGAGTACCCGCTTTACCTCGCCTCGATCCCCGCGGACGACGATGCCGGCGTGCCATGCTTCGCCGTCCCCGGGCCGTGGTCCAGCGCCGAGTTCTGGCAATACTCGTTCGAAGGGGCCGTTCCTGGGGTGGCCGGGGCGGTCGATCGCGACAGGTTTCTGGGCTCGATCGCCGCCCTCGAGGCCCTCGGCGGCGCGGGTCCGCCGCAAGTCGTCGGTTGCCCGTGAGGGCGTGGGCGTGCTAGCTCGCGCCTCCCAAGATGCAGACGACGGACATCCGCAAGGGGCTCAAGCTTCAGATCGACGGCGTCCCGTACGCGGTGGTCGAGCATCAGTTCGTCAAGCCGGGCAAGGGGCAAGCCTTCACCCGGGCCCGCATCCGGAACCTGCAGACGGGCAACGTCATCGAGCGCACGTGGAAGTCCGGTGAGTCGGTCGAGATCGCGGATGTCGACACCCGCAAGATGACCTTCTCCTGGGACGAGGGCGACAGCCTGGTGTTCATGGAGACGAGCACGGGCGAGCAGATCCACGTGATGAAGGACAAGGTCGGCGACGAGACGCGCTTTCTCTCCGAGGGGATGGACTGCGATGTCACGATCTACAACGGCAACGCCATCGGCATCGAGCTACCGCCCAGCGTCGTGCTGCAGATCACCGAGAGCGAGCCCGGTATCAAGGGCGACACGGCGAGCGGCGCGACGAAGCCGGCCAAGCTGTCGACCGGTGCGACGGTGAACGTCCCGCTCTTCATCAAAGAGGGCGAGTGGGTGAAGATCGACACCCGCACGGGCCTCTATCTCGAGCGCGTGAACAAGTAGAAAAGCGGGGCCTTGTCAGGTCCCCAGGAACGCGGCAGACTGCCGCTCATGGAATGGACGACCCCGACCTGGGCCGAGATCAAAATGGACGCCGAGATTGGCTCCTACCAGGAAGACTTCGAGCCGACGCGCGATCCGATCGCCGATACGGCCGCTGAGGGCGCGTCCGTCCCCGCCGATCGGCAGTAGGCGGCTCGCATCGAAGTCTTCGGCCACACGAGCGGCCTGCCGCCTTCGGCGCTGCGGGCGCTCGATCGCCTGTACCGGCGCCGCGTTCCGGCCGATGACATCACCACCGCCGAGTTAACGAGGTCGCTCGTCGAGGTGTCCGTCGAGATACGGCGGCAGGTCGGCGTGCTCGTACACCGGTCTGGCCAGGTCGAGTTCGTCGTCGTGGGCGACGCGTCGCGGCTGATGCTCCCGGACGTGGGTCGCCTTCGCGCGGCCGAGGGGCGTTTCCGCGGCTTGCGCCTCGTGCACACCCACCTGCGGGGCGAGCCGCTGACGCGCGACGATCTGGTCGACCTCGTGCGCCTGCGGCTCGACCTGGTCGCGGCCATCCAGATCGCACCCGGGGGCGAGCCGCGTTCGCTCTGCTGGGCGCACAACATCCCGGGCGAGGACGGGGCCGCGGCGTACCGCGAGATCGGCCCTGCGACGTTCGGACAGCCGCAAGCGCACGCCGATATCGGCCACTTGATGGCGGGCCTCGAGGCGGAGTTTGCGCGACGGGCTCGGGCGCGCAAGGTCGGCGCGAAGGACGGCCGGGCCATCCTCGTTCACGTGGGCGACAAGTCGCGCGGGCCCGCCGCCGTGCGCGATGCGGAGGACAGCGTCCGCGAGCTTCGCGATCTCGCGCGCACGGCCGGCCTCGAGGTCGCCGACGTGGTCGTGCAGATGCGCGACCACGTGGACCCGAAGCACGTGATGGGCAAGGGCAAGCTCGAGGAGGTCGTCATACGAGCCATCGAGCTCGACGCGGCCGTCTTGGTCGTCGACCGGGAGCTCTCGCCCGCGCAGGCCAGCGCGATCGCCAAGCAGACGGATCTCAAGGTGATCGACCGGACGCAGCTCATTCTCGACATCTTCGCGCAGCGCGCCGAGAGCCGAGACGGCAAGCTGCAGGTGGAGCTCGCCCAGCTCAAGTACGCGATGCCCCGCCTCTCGCAGAAGGACGACAGCCTCTCGCGTTTGACCGGCGGCATCGGCGGGCGAGGGCCGGGCGAGACGACGATCGAGATCGGCCGCCGGCGCGCCAAAGAGCGCGTCACCCACCTGGAGCACCAGCTGCGGCAGCTCGCCAAGCAGCGCGAGCAGCGACGGCGCAGGCGCACGCGGGGTGCCGTGCCCACCGTGGCGATCGTCGGCTACACCAACGCCGGCAAGAGCACGCTGCTCAATGCGTTGACGGGCGCCGACGTGCTCTCCGAGGACCGCCTCTTCGCCACGCTCGACACTCGTTCGCGCGTGCTGCGGTGCGGCTGGGCGGGGTGGGGCGAGCGCGAAGTCGTCATGACCGACACGGTCGGCTTCATCCGCAACCTGCCGAAGGACCTGTTCGCCGCGTTTCGTGCGACGTTCGAGGAGGCGGCCGACGCCGACGTCTTGCTGCAGGTCATCGACGCGAGCGACCCGTCGCACGAGGAGCACGTACGCACCGTGCTCCGTGTCTTGGACGAGCTGGAGCTCTCGGAAATCCCGCGCATCGTCGTCTACAACAAGATCGACGCCGCCAGTCTGCTCGCGCTCCGTGCTCTTCGGCGCGAGAACCCCCACGCGGAGTTCGTGAGCGCGACGCAGCGCGAGACCATGCGCCCGCTCATCGAGCGCATCGCCCGCGAGCTTGCAGAAAAATGGCACGCAAGCGCCAGAGGACCCGAAGCGCAACCGGAACGCATGCCATAACCGCGCGTGTTCTTCCCTTGACGCAACCGGCTCGGACGTCAGGCCGATGGGGGAAGGAGCGTCGATGCCGTCCCTGGTCCAGCGCCGCACATTGGCCAGCGCCTTGGCGGTCGCCCTCGCGTTCGGCGCGTCGGGTTGCGGCGGGCCGATGGCGGACGCCGAGTGGTTGTTCGACGCGGGGCGATATCCGCAAGCCAAGCAGGCCCTGGCCGCGCTCGAGGGGGCGAGCGCATCGTGGGATGACTCGAGGCGCGCCGAGTACGCCCTCTACCGCGGACTGACGCTGGGGGCTCTCGGGGACTGGGGCCGCGCCGCACGCTGGCTGGCGGCGGCCAAGGCCATCGAGGACGCGCGCCCGTGCTCGCTGTCGCGGGTGGACGCGCTGCGTCTCTACGTGGTCCTCGCGTCGCGACCGTGAGGTAGACTCTCTCGGGTGACCGACGCACGCAGGCTCCGTGCTCCCCGCGGCGCAGAACGGTCTTGCAAGGGCTGGGTCCAAGAAGCCGCCCTGCGCATGCTGCACAACAACCTCGACGCCGAGGTCGCCGAGCGCCCGGAAGACCTCGTCGTCTATGGCGGCACGGGCAAGGCGGCGCGAAGCTGGGAGTGCTTCGACGTGCTGGTCCGCGAGCTTCGCGCGCTCGAGGACGACGAAACCCTGCTCGTGCAATCCGGCAAGGCCGTCGGCCGGCTCCGCACGCACCCGGACGCGCCCCGCGTACTCATCGCAAACGCGAACCTCGTGCCCAAGTGGGCGACGTGGGACGAATTCCGCCGGCTCGAAGCGCTGGGCCTGACGATGTTCGGTCAGATGACCGCCGGCTCGTGGATCTACATCGGCACGCAGGGGATCCTGCAGGGCACGTACGAGACGTTCGTGGCCGCTCGCGAGGCCCACGCCGCGCGCGTCCGGCCTTCGCCAGGGGGCGTCCCCTGGCTGCTGACGGCGGGGCTCGGGGGGATGGGGGGCGCCCAGCCGCTCGCCGCCACGATGGCGGGCGTGAGCTGCCTCGCCGTGGAGGTCGACCCTTCGCGCATCGACAAGCGCCTGGCCACCCGGTACGTCGACGAGCGGATCGACGATCTGGACGCCGCACTTGCGCGCATCGACGCGGCCTCGCGGGGCGCTGCGCCCGTCAGCGTCGCCCTTCTCGGCAACGCGGCGGACGTTTATCCGGAGCTCGCGCGCCGCGGCCTCGCGCCGGATCTCGTGACCGAGCAGACGTCCGCCCACGACCCGCTTCACGGATACGTCCCCCGCGGCCTCTCGCTCGCTCAGGCGGCCGAGCTACGGCGTCGCGACCCCCCCCAATACGTCGCGCGCGCCAAGGCGAGTATGGCCGAAGAAGTGTCGGCGATGCTCTCGATGAAGGAGCGCGGCTCGGAGGTCTTCGACTACGGCAACAACCTCCGCGCGGGGGCGCACGACGCCGGGTGCGACCGGGCTTACGAGATCGCCGGCTTCGTTCCAGCCTACATCCGCCCGCTGTTCTGCACGGGCAAAGGCCCCTTCCGGTGGGTCGCGCTCAGCGGGGACCCGGCCGACATCGCCGCGACCGACGCCGCCGTGCTCGCCGCCGTCCCTGGCGATGCGCACCTACGTCGATGGCTCGACCTGGCGCGCGAGCGCGTGGCGTTTCAGGGGCTACCGGCCCGCATCTGCTGGCTGGGTTATGGCGATCGCGCGAGGGTCGGGGCGGCCTTCAACGAGCTCGTTCGCACGGGCGCGGTCAAAGCACCCATCGTCATCGGTCGGGATCACCTCGACTGCGGCAGCGTCGCCTCGCCGTACCGCGAGACGGAGGCGATGCGCGACGGCTCGGACGCCATCGCGGACTGGCCGATCCTCAACGCGCTCGTCAACACGGCCGCCGGGGCGAGCTGGGTCTCGTTTCACCACGGCGGGGGGGTCGGGATGGGCTTGAGCCTGCACGCGGGCATGGTGGTGGTGGCCGACGGCACCCCGGAGGCCGCCCGCCGGCTCGAGCGCGTCCTCACGACCGACCCGGCGATGGGCGTCCTGCGCCATGCCGACGCGGGTTACCCGGGAGCCGAGGCCTTCGCCGCAGAGCGAGGCGTTCACGTCCCGCACCGCGCAGGGTGGGCGGACAGCGGGCGATGAATCTCAGTTCCCGTAATTGCTCACGGCGACGCGGCGTCCGTCCGGGTCGCGGAAGTAGAGCGTGTTTTGCGTCTCGGCCTCGATGTCGACGCCCAGGGCGGCCAAGCGCTTGCGCCAGGTTTCGACGTCGTCGACGGCGAAGGCCATGAGCTCCTTGGATCCCGCCGGCACGGGCGGCTCGCCGTCTTCGGCGCGCTCGATCATCAGGACCGCGCTCCGCAGGTCGAGCCACACGCTCCCGCGGGCGTCGTCGCGCCGCCTTATCTTGAAATCGCAGACACGCACGTAAAAGCCCTCGAGCCGGGCCACGTCCCGCGTGCGAAGGACCAGATGGTGAATCCGCAAAGGCGTCCTTTCTCGGCCAGCCAGGGGCCGTTTCCCATGCTATTGCGCCGCGGTGACTCTTGGCCACCCTCCCAGTGTCGTTGTCGCTACCCACGGCCATTGCTTCGACGGGCTCTGCTCCGCCGTCATGTTCACGCGCCTCTACCGTCACCTGTCGCCTGGCGACGGGGCGGCCTTCTCGTACCACGCCTCCGGATACGGTCCGGGCCTCAACGGGGTCGACGCGAAGACGCTGGTGGGCGACACCAACGCCATCCTCGACTTCCGGTTCAGCCCCCTCCCGAAGCTCGACTGGTACTTCGACCACCACGTGAGCGCGTTCGTCACGCCAGCCGATCGGGCCGCGTACGAGCGCATGGCCGCCGAGAGCGAGGCGCGCGGGCAGCGTCGGTTCTTTCACGACGGCGCGTACACCTCTGCGACGAAGCTCATCGCCGATGTCGGACGCGATCGTTTCGGCCTCGATGTCGAGCCCACGCGTGAGCTTGTCCGCTGGGCTGACCTCATCGACAGCGCCGCGTTTCCGAGCGCCAAGATGGCCGTCGAGCGCCGTGAACCCGAGCTGAGGCTGATGACGGTCGTCGAGCACTTCGGCGACGACGCGTTCCTTGGCAGCATGGTGCCGCGCCTGCTCGACCAGCCGCTGGCGGAGGTGGCCCGGTCGAAGGACATCACCGAGGCGTACGAGCCGCTCGGCCGCTCCCATGAAACGTTCGTCAAGCTCGTCGAGAAGCATGCCCGTGTCATGGGCCCAGAGCGAGGGAGCGTGGTCGTCGTCGATTTGACGGACGAGCTCATCGAAGTGGCCGGCAAGTTCGTCACGTACGCGCTCTTTCCCGACAGCGCCTACTCGGTCCTTTTGAGCCGATCGCGCTCGAAGTGCAAGATCAGCATCGGCTATAACCCCTGGTCGCCGGTGCCCCGCCGGCACAACATCGCGGCGATCTGCGAGCGATACGGGGGCGGGGGCCATCCGGTGGTCGGGGCCGTGTCTCTCACGGCCGATAAAGTGCGGGAGTCGCAAGACATCGCCCGAACGATCGCCGAAGAGCTCGCGGCATGAGCGCCTGGGGCCGTCGGCCCCTCGTGGTCGGGCACCGAGGCGGTCGCGGTCCCGGTTGGCCACCGGAGAATACGATGGCCGCCTTCGATCGCGCCCGCGCAGAGGGCGCGCGCGCGATCGAGCTCGATGTGCGGACTTGCATCGACGGTGCGTGCGTCGTCTTCCACGACGACACGCTGGCGCGCATGTCCGAGGCGGCGGGGCGGCCCGACCCGCGCTCGGTCGACGAGCTCCATCTCGCCGAGCTGCGCGGCATCGACCTGGGCGGGGGCGCGGGCATTCCGACGCTCGCGGAGGTCCTCGACTGGGCACGAGCAAGCGACGTCGCGGTGAACGTCGAGTTGAAACACGGGGCCGCGCACAAGGCGCTCCTCGTCCGGGGCACGCTCCAAGCCGTGCGATCCTCCCGCGCCGACGTCCTGCTCTCGTCGTTCGACCCGGTGCTACTCGCCCTCGCGGCCGCGTCGGGGGCGGCCGTGCCTCGCGCGCTCCTCACGCACCGCGGGCAAGCTTCTTGGGCCATGCTTCTGCAGCACACCGTCCGCGCGCCCCTGGTCGACGCAGTGCACATCGAGCGGGCTCAGGCCCCCGCGCTGGATCTCAGCCAGTACGCTGGGCGCGGCCTGCGGCTCGGCGCCTGGACGGTCAACGACGCGTCCGAGGCGCGGGACCTGGTGCGCCGCGGGGTGGCC
>PLIR01000260.1 GCA_003139415.1 Myxococcales bacterium
CGAGCCGCAATCTGTCGTCCGCTCGAGTGAGCCCCTTCGTGCTGATGGACTACGGGCCGCCCAAGCAGTTCGAGCCGCTCGCGCGAGGCAAGCGCGGCGTGGGATGGCATCCCCACAGAGGGTTCGAGACGGTGACGCTGGCGTGGGAAGGCTCCGTCGCCCATCGCGACAACGCGGGTCACGCCGGCATCATCGGGCCGGGCGACGTGCAGTGGATGACNNGGGTTCGAGACCGTCACCTACATCATCGACGGCGTCTTCCGCCACGAGGACTCGCACGGTCATCGCGGCGCGCTGCGCCCGGGCGACGTGCAGTGGATGACGGCCGGCGCAGGCATCTTCCACGAGGAGTACCACGCCGAGGAGATGACCCGGCGCGGCGGGCGGATGCACATGATGCAGCTCTGGGTGAACCTTGCGGCCAAGGACAAGGCGACCGCGCCGACGTACCAGCCGATCGTGGCGGCGGACATTCCCAGTCTGGCGCTCGAGGGCGGAGGCGCCGTCCGCGTGATCGCGGGCGAACATCGTGGCGCGCGAGGCCCGGCCAAGACGTTCAGTCCCATCACGATGCTCGACGCCCACATGAAGACGGGCGAGCGACTGGAGGTGCCTCTGCCGTCGACGTACAACGCGCTCGCGGTCGTCGCCGAGGGGCGCGTGCGCGTGCGCGAGCACACGGCGACCGCCGGCGAGCTTGTTCTCTTCGCCAACGACGGCGCGACCCTCGAGGTTACGGCCGTCGACGAGGCGCACGTCATCGTGCTTGCGGGCGAGCCGCTCGGTGAACCGATCGTTCAATACGGCCCGTTCGTCATGAACACGGTGCAGGAAATCGAGCGGGCCATCGTCGACGTCGAGGCCGGTCGATTCGGGCCTGTGCCGGACTGACCGTCCGTTCCCGCGATGGCGGCGACCGTCCCGCGAGCCCAGAACAAATGACTATGGATTTGCGACCGGAAGGGCGGCCAGATGGGCGTAGCTGCCGTGACCCGTCCGGACGCCCCTGACGCCCGCGAAGACCCGCTGGATCGCTACCGTCGAGAGGTCGAACAGATCCTCGGAGACGAGGTTTCCCTCGCCGGCGACGACGACTTCGAGGCGCTCTTCGAACACGTTACGTCCTGCTTCGAGCGCGCCGTCGATGCGGAGACGTGCGCCCGCACCTGGCGTTTACACCGCGCGGTTCTTGGCGCCTGACAACGTGCCTGATCGCACGTAACCAGGACGAAACGCGCGAGGCACGCCGGACTCATCCCGGTTCGCCTATCGTGGCAGCATGACGCAAGCAGCCAGCAGCCACGCGAGGGTCGGCCCGCGGTACCCGCACGTCGTCGTTCTCTTCGGAGCGACGGGCGACTTGTCGCGCAGAAAGCTCCTGCCCGGCCTCTTTCACCTGGCGCGGGCGGGGTTCATCCCGGGTTGCCGGATCGTCGGTGTGTCTCTCGACGCCCTCGACGCCGAGGGCTTCCGCAAGCTCGCGCGCGCGGCCGTCGACGAGTTCTCGACTCGAAAGATGTCCGAGACCGAATGGAATGAGTTCGCGGCCAGCCTCGACTACGTGCCCCTCTCGGCCGGCCCCGCCGCCCTGAAGTCCGCCGTCGACGAGGCGCAGAAGAGCCTCGCGGGGGAGTCGCGCCGCCTGCACTACCTCAGCATCCCGCCGGGCGCCGCGCTCGCGGCCGTGCGCACGCTCCGCGACGCGAACCTCGTGGAGGGCTCGCGCGTCATCATGGAAAAGCCCTTCGGCACCGATCTCGCGAGCGCAGTCTCGCTGAACGCGAAGCTGCACGAAGTCTTCAAGGAGGAGCAGATCTTCCGGATCGACCACTTCCTCGGCAAGGAGCCGGCCCAGAACATCCTGGCGTTTCGCTTCGGCAATGGCCTGTTCGAGCCGATCTGGAACCGCAACTTCATCGACCACGTTCAAATCGACGTGCCCGAGACGCTTGGCCTCGGCAAGCGCGGCGGCTTCTACGAGTCGGTGGGCGCGTTCCGCGACATGGTGGTGACCCACCTCTTTCAGATCCTCGCCTTCACCGCGATGGAGCCGCCGACGTCTCTGGAGCCGACGCCCATCAGCGAGGAGAAGAACAAGGTCTTTCGCAGCATGCTGCCGCTCTTGTCGAGCGACGTCGTCCGCGGTCAGTACGTCGGCTATCGCGGCGAGGAGGGCGTCAACCCGGAGTCGGACACGGAGACGTTCATCGCCCTGAAGTGCCACATCGACAACTGGCGATGGGCCGGCGTGCCCTTCTTCCTTCGCACGGGCAAGCGGCTCGCCGAGGGGCAGCGCATCATCTCGATCGCGTTTCGCGAGCCGCCCAAGAGCATGTTCCCCGCCGGGTCGGGGATCGGGTCGCAGGGCCCCGACCACCTGACGTTCGATCTCGCGGATGCCGCGAAGATGTCGCTGTCGTTCTACGGCAAGCGCCCGGGGCCGGGGATGCGGCTCGACAAGCTGAGCATGCAGTTCGCCATGCACGACACGGGCCTCGCCGGCGACGTGCTCGAAGCCTACGAGCGGCTGATCCTGGACGCGATGCGCGGCGATCGCACCCTCTTCACCACGGCCGAAGGGATCGAACGGCTCTGGGAGGTGTCGACGCCGCTGCTCGAGGCCCCGCCGCCCGTTCGGCCGTACACCCCGGGCTCATGGGGACCGAACGCAATCCATCGGCTCGTCACGCCGTACGCGTGGCGCCTCCCGTTCGAACGAGCGTGGCGGGATCCCAACCGCACCGGCAACTGAAGGCGCGTGCGCGTGCGCCCCTCAGCGCTACAGTTGGGGGGCCATGAGGACAGTCGTGAGCTCGGTCGCCGTGTCCTTCGTCGCCCTGCTGTTCGGCGCGTGCGCCAATGAGAGCGGAGGCGGTCCACCGTCGTATTGGGGCGGCGCCGACTACGCCGCGGATTGCAGTCAGTTCGCCTCGTGCAATGCCTGCACGCCCATCAATGGCTGCGGCTGGTGTTACAACTCGGACGGCACGGGGACGTGTGCGGCTAGCCCGGACCAGTGCCCCACGCAGTCCTTCAGTTGGACGTGGGATCCGGATGGGTGTCGCGTGGTAGCGGACGCCGACGTCGAGCCGGCGTCCACGCCCGTTCGTTCCGAGGCGGGGGTCGATGCGGCGACGGACGCGGCCGCCGCGGTCAGCGCCGAAGCGGGCACGCTCGTGCCCGGGTCCGACGGGCTCATGTAGTCGGCGCGAGCGCGCTATTCGCTTGGCGCGTCGCTCGACGCAGCGTCGCTCGGGGTCGTACCGCCGCTGCTGCTGCTGCTCGCGGCTGCATCGAATGGCGGCACGTGTCCGCCGTCGGGCGGATGGTAGCCGCCGTCGAACGTGAACTCGCCCGCGTCAGCCGGCTCGCAGACCTTGAGCACCCCGCACACGTCGCCGTCGGGGCAGGGCGCGGAGGCGGAGCAAAGCTGATAGTCGGAGGCCCCGCACTGCGACATGCAGCTCGACGTGAACGAGAATCCGCCGAGCCCCGTTCCCCCGCCCCCGCCCGCCGAAACGCAGCACACCTCCGGGCTCGTGCAGTCGGCCGCGGTCATGCACATGACCTCGACCTCCGCGCCGCCGTCGGGGCAAGTGTCGGAGTCGACACAGGTTGCGGTGGGGAGGATCGCGCTGCCCATCTCGTAGCAGCACACTTGCGCTGCCGTGCAAGTCAGCGTGCCGCACAGGGTGCCGCCCTCGATCGGAGTGGAGCCGGACGAGCTCCCGCTGTCGTCGCCGGACTGGTTGCCCCCGCTGCTACCGCCGGTCCCGCCATCACCTTTGCCGGCGCCGTTCGATGACGACGATCCGCCGCACGCCGCTGCGAGCGCCAAGCCGAGAGAAACCGCGAGGCCAATGCCGATCCTGTTCATCGCGAGCGTCCTTTCGATACATCCCCAAGTGTCATGGCCCGAGGAGGAGGATCTGCCGCCAAACGCTCGCCTCTGCCAAGCCTTTATTGAGCCGTTTCTCGAGTGAATCGACAGGCTTGGATATTTGCGTTCGCGCTGGAGCGGGGCCGCTCAGGGCCCGATCACGACGACGCTCGTGGGGCCGTGGCCGACCGTGATTGGGGCGCCGATCGCGAGACCTGTCTGGGGATTGAACGGCGTCAGGTGCCCAGGCCCCGTGTCGAAGCCCGAGAGGTTGGGGTTCGTGAGAAAGGAGAGAGCCTCGGTGGGGCTCTCGGCCCCGAGCGAGTCGGGTCCGAAGTCGCAGACGTAGCCGAGGGTCCCGTCCGCGTTGTACCCGCCGACGCCGACGGGCCGGCCGTTCAGCGCGAGCGTGCTTATGACCGCGTTGGTCTGGAAGTCGACCGTGATCAGCTGGGCCGACCCAAAGTCGGTCACGACGACCAGCCCGTTCGGAGTGCTGCTGCTGATGATGGGCTGGCTGCCCTTGCCCGCGTCGACGGTGGCCACGACCTGCCACGTGGTCGTGTCGACGACGGACATCGTGCCCGGGATGATGTTGAGGGTGTAGGCGCGGGTGCCGTCTGGAGAGATCGACGCCCACGCAGGCGTGGCCCCCACGGTGAGCGGGGGCTGGACGACGCCGCCGTCCGCGGCCGACAGGGACTCGAGCGTGCCCGAGCTCAATTCCGAGAGCGAAACGGCGCTCGACGTCGGGTCGATGTAGACCTGCGAGCCGTCGGCGCTGACGATGACGGACTCCGGGAAGTTCGGCGACGTGTCGTACGTCGCCGTGATCATGTCGGTCGTGGTGTCGATCGCCACGAGCGCGTTCGAGCTAAGCCCCGCAAAGAGCGTATGGCCGATGGGGCTCATGGCGATGGCCCACGGCCGCCCGGTGAGCGCGATAGAGGTGACGGCGCTCGTCGCGATGTCGACGGACGAGATGGTCATGTCCGACCAGTTGGCCGTGTAGAGCTTCGTGTTGTCCGGCGTCGCCAGCAGGACGGCGGGGCCCTCGCCGACCGGAATATGGTTCGTGATCGTGTAAGTAGCCTGATCCATGACGATGATCTCGTTATCGCCGTACATCGAGACATAGATCGTGCCGGGCGGCCCCCCGGCTTCGGAGATCGTCACGCCGGCCTCGGCGCTCGACGCGTGCGACCCGGAGGTCGAACCTCCGCATCCTGCTAAAAGAGCGAAACCTACGACCCACTTGGCAGGCGGACGTCGGGGCCGTCGAGCGGTCGGTCCGGACTTCGCGTTCGGGTGCATTTCGGCGCGCATCCTCCTTCAGGAGACAGTTAGTCGTCCAGTCTCGAGACGGCCCCAGCGTACGGTCTGGCGCGCGCGCGATGAGGGACCCTTCCGGCGGGCGGACGCCGCGGTAGCCGCGATCGACCATAGTGTGATCGACCCGAATGGCCCTATCGTAGGCACGTGGATGAATCCGGGTTCCGTCTGCTCGTAGAGAACGCACCGGATGGGATCGTCGTGTCACGCGACGGCATCATCCTCTACGCCAACCGGGCGGCCGCGACGATCTTGGGGCACGACGACGTGTCCGAGCTCGTCGGCAAGCCTATGACGTTCCTCGATCCGCGCTCGGCGGAGGTGATGCGCCGCCGCATCGCTCAGATGGCCCAGACGGGCGAGCGCCTCGTTCCTCGCGAGTATCCCGCTCGGCGTCGCGACGGCACCGAGATGACCGCCGAGATTGCCTCGACGATCATCGACTTCGACGGCAAGCCGGCCATACTCGCGTACGCGCGCGACGTGACCGACAGAACGCGGCTGCACGCGCAGCTCGCCCACGCCGATCGGTTGGCTGCCCTGGGCACCATGGCGGCGGGCGTCGCGCACGAGATCAACAACCCGCTCGCCTTCATGGGCCTCGCGGCGGAGGCTCTTGCGCGGCGCGTGGCGCCGGCCGATGCGCCGCTGGTGGCCGAACTTCGCACCAGCGTGGATCGCATCGCCGCGATCGTCCGCGACTTGCGTTTCTTCGGTCGTGACGACGACGAGCCGGCAGGGCCCATGGACCTCGTCGCCGCGATCGCCGCCGCGGAGCGGCTCGTGAGCCACGAGGTCCGGCCGCGAGGCACCCTCGTCAAAGAGCACGGCGATCTGCCGTTCGTCATGGGCGTCCCGCGCCGCATCGAGCAAGTGTTCGTGAACCTGTTCTTGAACGCGTCGCACGCGCTTGGCGACCGAATGGACGGGCGCATCGTCGTCCGGGCTCGCGTCACCGACGACCGCGTCGTCGTATCCGTCGAAGACGACGGCTCCGGCATTCCCGCGGAGATCCTTGGCTCGATCTTCGAGCCGTTCTTCACCACCCGGTCGGTCGCCGGGGGCACCGGGCTGGGCCTCTCGATATGCCGTGACATCGTCGTTCGCGCGGGTGGCGATCTCCAGGCCTCGAGCACCCTGGGCCAAGGGACGACGATGGACGTCACGCTCCTCCGCGCGAGCGGCGAGCGCGCGGAGGCCGGTGCTTCGGCGCGGCCGGCGCCTCCCACGGTCCCGCCCAACCCGTCGGTACGGCCCCACGACGTCGGGCAGAGACGCGTCCTCATCGTGGACGACGAGGTCGCGATCGTGCGCCTGCTCTCGGAGTCGCTCGAGTCCCGGGCGAGCGTCACCGGCGAGACGATCCCGGGGCGCGCGCTCGACCTCATTCTGGCCGACCCTGGGTTCGATGCGATCGTGTGCGACGTGATGATGCCCGGCATGACGGGGATCGATCTGCACGAGAGGGTGGCCCAAGATCGGCCCGATCTCGCCTCGCGGTTCGTGTTCATCTGTGGCGGGGCGTACACGGCGCGCGCGCGCGATCACCTCGAGCGCGTCTCCAACCCGCGCCTGCAAAAGCCGTTTCGCATGGCGCAGCTCATCGACGCGATCGAGAGCGTCGCGCCTGTCGGTGGAGCCTGACCGCCGCCACGGCGCTTCTCCCGGTTCAGAAATGAACCCCGACGTGACTCATCGCCAGCAGCCCCACGCCTGCCGACGAGCCGGAGTCCTTGTACAGCCCCGCGAACGCCGGACTCACCGCCTCGCCCCCCGGCAGCGCCACGGGCGGTCGCTCGAGAAAGAGAAACTCGCCGTTGGCGTCGATGCCCAGCGATAGGAGCTTCGACACGTAGAAATCGAGGTCGATCGTCGGGCCGACATTCCAGCCGTGCGCGTCGACATTCGACGGGGACGTGCTGGTGAAAGAGCTCGCGCTCAGCTGCCCGAGGAACGCGTATCCGCCTCGCGCGCCGATGGCCCCGTCGATGCGCCAGACGCGAAAGTGAAACGCGGCCTCGAGATCCGTCTCCCACATGTTGAACGAAGACATCTGGAGGTCTCTCACGCGGACGCCGACGGAGAAGAACGCGAGGCGCACGCCGGCCCCCATCCCGAAGGCCGCGCCCCAGGAGGTGGTGTCCACGAGCTGCAGATTCGACGATCGCAGCGACACCAGATTCGTGTAGGCCGCACCGACGTCGGCGTTCAGATACACCCATTCGAGGCCGGGGCCGCCTTCTTCGATCGGATGTGTCGTGTCTTTCTCTCTGTATGTATCGCTCTGCGGGAGGACGACTTCGGGCGCGGGCGGCGTCGAGCCCGGCGGTTCTGGCGGGGGCATCGTGGTCGTGTCTTGAGCGAGGACCGGAAGAGCCGTGAGGGCGACGAGCGGTGACACGGCGAGCGCGGCGAGCAGCGGGGGGTGCATGGTGGTGTTGTCGCGGCAGACGCGCACGGTAAAAACCCGTGAGGTGCCGTGCTCCACGCTTCTCGGAGTGCAACGCTTGATCCACGAGGCGTGCTCGCGGCTGTCAGGCTTTCAGCCGCACGCCTCGACGTCACTGGACGGTGCCCAGATCCACGAAGGCGTGGTCCGCCATCACCACGAAGGGTCGTTCGTCGAACTTGAGTCCACCGCGGCCGTCGTGGTCGATGACCTCGACCTTGCCCATGCCGTAGCCCATTGGACCACGCGAGTAGTAGTGGGCCGCCAGCGCGTAGGGGCCCGCGCGTTCGGCGCGCGGAAGGCGGATGACGAAGCACTCCGGGCCGTAGCCCGTAGTGACATCGGCGTAGAGGTCACCGCCGCTCGCGAGGTGCGGCGACGAGAAGAACGCGTGGCCACCCCGCGCGTCGCGGATGTGGAAGTCGACGTCGTTCGCGTCCGTCTCCCAGTTGAGGACGAAGCGAATCGACGGGCGGTCCTCGACCGAGCCACCGGCGCTCTGCAGGCGCGCTCGGATCTCGTCCGAGCGCTTCGGCTCCGCTTTCATCCAGGCCGCGGCGACGAGGCCCATGTCCTCTCGCAGGATCCTGTCGACGCCCGGAAAGCGGCCCTCCGGATACCGGCGCGCGAGGGCGGCAAGCAGCACGTCGAACGCCCCGGCGTAGTCTCCTCGCCGCACACGGGCGAACGCCGCCAGGCGATGGCCGGAAGGGTGGTCCGGGCGGTCACGCCGCGCCTTGTCGAAGGTGTCGATCGCGAGGTCGAGCGCCTCGCTGCCTTCGAGGCGTTCGATCCGCTCCCCGGCGAAGCGCCGGAGGTCCGCGCGCGACGGGAACAGATCGATGATGGACCCATACGCGCGCGCCGCGAGGTGCGGGTCGCCAATGGCCTCCGCGGATTCACCGAGAGCCGTGAGCGCGAGCAGGCCGCCCGGCTCCGCCGCCTGCCAGGCGCCGGCCAGGGCATACGCACCCCGCGCGTCGCGCTGTGCGAGGTGGCCTTTGATTGCCTTGAATTGACCGGTGTACGGGTCGATGCGCGGCTCTTCCGACGCGACCGCGCTCTCGGCGAGCGCCATGGGCCGGGAGGCTGGAGCGGACGAGGCCAGGGGCGCAGCGGCCGGCAAGCCCATCGCGCCTTCCTCGCCTCGTGCCCGGACAGCGCGGGCGAGACCTACGCCGCCACCCGCGGCAACGCCTGCTCCCCCGTGCCCCGAGAGTCCGTCGAGGCCCAACGTGTCGGAGTCGGTGGAGCGCGCGCCCGTGGCTGCCATGGGGGCCGCCGGTGCCGGGGGTGCGAGCTCTGCCTGCACGGCGGCAGTGGCCGCAACCTCGCGTGCGGGTGGAGGCTCGGGCGAGCGTAGGGCTTCGACGGGACTCGTCTCGCGCTCGTCGGCCTTGGCCGCCTGCGCGATGGGCGCGGCCGCGGGTCGAACCGGGACAGAACTCGAAGCGATCGCGGTCGCGCCCCGCTTGGCGAACGTCAGGCGACCATCCGCGACGGTGAGCACCTCGGGCAGCGTCGCTCGGTCGATGTTGTAACGCGCGTAGTCCGCGTCCGTCTCGAGCACGAGCAGCGCCGTGTACTCGCTGAGGACGCGGTGGCTCGTCGACAGGTCCACGATGCGCCGCTCGAGGTCCGGACTCTTGCCCGTTTCGCGTTCGGCGGCTTCGAGGCTCGCGATCTTCGCTCCNNCGAAGCGGCATGCCCTCTGGCAGCTCCGCGTACACGAGGACATCGTCTCCCGGTTGCACCGCGTCGAGCCTCGTCGGGTAGGACCACGTCGCGCCCTCCACGGCCACGGCGAGGCTCGAGCGGGTCTCCATCTCGAGCCGGTGGGCGACCTTGGTCGGACCGTCGCTCGCGGCCGCCACCACGCCGTCCCGAGGGAGACCCGCCGTGACCAGCGTGTGCGCGAGCGCATCGTCGCGCAGGCCGCCGACCGTGACGAAGTCGAGGCGCTGCGAGCCGCTGTCGCCCAGCGCGCGGGCCAAGGACGCGAGCTTGGTCGCGTCGCAATCACCCGCGGTCGCGACCCCGTCGCTGATGAACACGACACGCGTCGCGCCGACGCGACGCGCTTCGTCGCCCGCCCAGGCCAGCGCACGAGCGAAGTTGGAGGCTCCGAGCGCGCGCCGCGCGACGACTCGCGCGATCTCCGCGTCCCCGAAGTCCTTGGCGTCGCCATGGAAAACGGGGAAAACCTCCTGATCGAACGCGGCCACGCTGACGACAGGGCCCGTGGAACCCGCGTCGCCCAGCCCATGGAGCACGGTTCGCACCGTCTCCAGCTCGCCCCGAAGTCCGAGTGCGCGCGAAGCGCTCGTGTCGACCAGGACGACCGCGCTCCGGATCCGATCCGGGAGGGCTTCGTCCACGGGTCGGATCGTCGCGACCGCGAGGTCTCCACTTCGGACCGCGCTCCACGCCTTCCCCGGCGTCTGCGCGACGACGAAGTCTTCCGCCGGCACCACTCGCTCACGGTGAATCCGCTGCGGCGCCCCCGCGCCGCTGGCGACGACCGAGACGTCGAGGACGCCGAGCTCCGGAAGCCCGCGCAACGGAAGCGTGTACGGGACGCCCCCGACGAGCTCCTGCGCGTAGCTGACGACGAGCTCCTTGCGTCCGCGCGCCGGGATCGGAAAGACGCGCGCCGTGAACTCGTTCCCCGCGCCGCGCTCCATCAGCGCAGGGTCCTGCTTTCGGTGCAGAAAGTCCTCGTACACCCTCCGCGCGCGCTCCTTGGCGACGACCTCGCCCTCCTGCCACGCCTCGCCGATCTTCATGGCGAAGCGCCCGAGGCTCGCACCCTGGGGGAGCGCGATCTTGAACGTCCCCTCGCGGATGCGGTTCTCGGTGTTGTCGAACGCCAGGTGAATCTCGGTGAAGGCGAGCGGTCCTTCGACCACCGCGCTCGCGCGCAGCTCGGCGAGCACGAGGCCGGATCCGTCCGACGCCGTGAGGCTCAATGGGGCTTCCACCGGCGCGTGACTCGTCGCCGGTCCCTCCACCAAGAGCGGAGACCCGCCTGCGGGCCGAGGCTCGGGAGCGGGCTGCGGTGCCGGAACGGGCGGCGAATCCGGCTCGATGGCGATCGGGGGATTGTCCCCTGGATGGGCGTGTGGGTGGGAAAGGGCGACGATGACCGACAGAGCGCCGGCAGCGAGCACGCTGCCGAGCACACCGAGGTTTCGCATGGGTGTTCCCCTCGTACGGACGGACACCGTCGATCGATCTCCGGTTCCTCGCTTCTTTCGAGGTTGAATGTCGCGAGGGGCCCCGGGCCGGGAGCCCACTAGACTGCAAACCGATGGCGCCCGCTCTCTCGGTTCTCGACCTGTCTCCCATCCCCTCTGGATTCACGGCCGGCGACGCGTTGCAAAATACCCTCGATCTCGCGCGGCACGCCGAAGCGCTCGGCTTGCGGCGCTACTGGCTTGCCGAGCACCACAACGCCGGCAGTCTCGCCTGCCCGGCGCCGGAGATTCTCATCGGGCAGGTTGCCGCCACCACGCGTTCCATCCGGGTTGGCTCAGGGGGCATCATGCTGCCCAACCACACCGCCCTGAAGGTTGCCGAGACGTTCCGCGTCCTTCATGCGCTCTTTCCCGGTCGCATCGACCTCGGCCTCGGCCGCGCCCCTGGGACCGATCCGCGAACCGCCACCATCCTTCGGCGATCCCGGGAAGCCGTCGTGACCGACGAGTTCCCCGAGCAGTTCGCCGACCTGGTGCGCTACCTCGACGACGACGGCCCGGCGCGTACGACCTTCGGCGGACCGATCCGCGCGATCCCGACCAACGTGCCCTCTCCGGAGCTTTGGCTGCTCGGGTCCGGCGAGGCCGGCGGAGCCCTCGTCGCAGCGGAGCAGGGGCTTGGGTTCGCTTTCGCGCACCATCTCAACCCGGACGATTCGGTTCGCGTCCTGCGGCGGTATCGAGAGGCGTTCGTCCCGTCGTCGCGACGCCGGGAGCCCTGGGCCATCCTGGCGCTCGGCGTCATCTGCGCCGAGAGCGACGACGAGGCGGAGCAATTGGCGCTCTCGGGCGACCTCTCCATGGTCTGGTTCCTCCAGGGGATCCGCGATCGCCCGCTGCCG
>PLIR01000007.1 GCA_003139415.1 Myxococcales bacterium
CAGGGGTGATGCGTAGATAGGAGGCGATTCCGAGCGGCCGCTCAGCCGGCAGCGGCACAAGCGTGAAGTACAGAGGATCAGCCGAGGTGGCAGCCCAGTCGAGCATCTCGCGCAGCTGCTCAGGGCTGTCATAGGGCCCGTCCGGGAGATACGTCCAGATCGCTCGATCGCCTCCCGCGGGATGCGAGGCCGCAAACAGAGGCTCGGCGTCAGCGTCCGGATAGACGGGACGCACCAGTACATGTGAGCCTCGCAGCGTCACCGGCGCGGGAGCTCGGCCCCGCGTCCAATCGACCTCCTCGCCCAGCGGAAGCACCTGCTGCACGGACCGTAGTCAAGCAGTTCCTCGATGCTCACTGCTGCAGCTTCCTCACCGGCACCGTTCGAGGAACCGCTTGAAGGCGGCGTCGACGCGGTCGCGTTCGCCGGTGGTCAGAAGGTCGAGCAGCAGGCCACGAACAACGGCCAGCTCGAGCGTGGCCTGCTCGCGGTCGGCCAGGACGAGCCAGTCCGCCACGACATGCTCCAGGAACGGGGCGAAGCGATCGGGCTGGCGCAGCGCCAGACCGTAGGCCTCAAAGAACGAGCGAAAGAAAGCCGCGCGTCGCGAGCTGGACGTCCATGCCCAGAGACTCTCCAGCCGGGTCTCGTTCGGACGGGCCTGCAGCCGCGCGTACATCGCGCGCAGACGATCACGGACGCCGTTGAGGATCGCGCTGAGCAGTTGCTCCTTGGTGCCGAAGTAATAATACAGAAGGCCCCTGGACACGCCCGCCTCGCGAGAGACGTGGTCGAAGGTGGACGCGGCGGTTCCCCGGCGCGCGACGCTGCGCCGCATCGCGTCGATGATCCGCTGAGCCTTCTCACCCGAAAGCGAACGGCCGCGCCCGACATCCGGTGCGAGCGCTCGGCTCAGCTGCTTGCGACACCCGCCGGCGCGGGCGCCTCCGGAGTGGTCGTCGAGCTGTAGTCGAACTCCTCCTCGGCGCCGAACAGAGTGTCGAGAACCTTTGAACGGAGCTTCTCACTGCCGGCGACGGCGACGCCCGACCCGACCGTCGCGAGCAGCAGCGTGCGGCCGAACGTCAGGCCGCGGCGCGCCTTCTTCTTCGACGTGTCCGACAGCGCCAGGGTGGCGTCCCGGATCGCGTCGATGGCGGTACGCAGGTCATTGTGCAGCTTCTTATCGTCCAGTAGAACCTTGGCCGGTGCCTTGCCGTTCGACAGGCGGCCGTACGCGCTGCGGGTCGCATCGAGCGCCGTGCGCACGCTTTCGCGCAGCTCCGCATCTTCGATCAGACGCTGGATGTATGGGTTGGCCGTGGCGATGTTGGCGACATCCGCGGCGTTGAACGGCACGCCCGCCGCAGCCCTGGCCTTGGCCTTCTTCCGTAATGACATTGCTCTCCCTCGGTGCGATGGGTTCGTAGCCGTGAGGATACGCCAAGTACCTCGGCTCTCGTTCGGGGGATACCCTCCTCAGGCGCGGTGAATCACGCCGCGCGCGCTCCGACACGTCGTCGCGCACGTCGAGTCTCGAGCGCTTCCTCGAACACTTGCCTGATCTCGGAGACGAACACGAAGTCGAGGTCCTTGCGCAGGTGCTCGGGGATGTCGTCGATGTCGTGCTCGTTCAGAGCGGGGGCGATGATCTTTCGGATCCCCGCCCGCTGCGCCGCGAGCACCTTTTCCTTCAGACCGCCGATCGGCAGCACCTGACCGGTGAGCGTGATCTCGCCGGTCATCGCGACGTCCGGGCGGACGGGGATGCCCGTCAGGAGCGACACGAGCGCCGTCAGCATCGTGACCCCGGCGCTCGGGCCGTCCTTGGGCATGGCCCCGGCAGGGACGTGGATGTGGATGTCGCTCTTGTCGAGGAAGTCGCGCGCGATACCCCAGCGGTGCGTGTTGGCGCGCACGTAGCTGAGGGCCGCCATCGCGCTCTCCTTCATGACGTCGCCGAGCTGCCCCGTGAGGGTGAGTTTGCCGCTGCCCGGCATGCGTGTCGCCTCGATGAACAGCGTCTCGCCCCCGACCGGCGTCCAGGCGAGGCCCGTCGCGACACCGGGATCCGACGTGCGCTCGAGGATCTCGTCCCTGAAGCGCGCCGGCCCGGCGAACGTGCGTACGTCGTCCTCGGTGCGGACGACGACCGGGTTCGTGGTCCCTTCGGCGAACCGGACCGCGACACCCCGGACCACCGCCGCGACTTGCTTGTCGAGCGACCGGACGCCCGCCTCTCGCGTATAAAGGTCGACGAGCGTCTGCAACGCCTCGTCGGTGATCTGGAGCTGCTCGGCCGTCAGTCCGTGCTCTTGCAGTTGCTTGGGCACGAGGTGCCGGCGCGCGATGGCGAGCTTTTCCTGCCGCGTGTAGCCGGCGATCTCGATGATCTCCATGCGGTCGCGCAGCGGCGCAGGGATCGTGTCGCCGACGTTGGCGGTCGCCACGAAGAGCACGTTGGAGAGGTCGTACGGGATCTCCAGGTAGTGGTCGACGAACGTCCCGTTCTGCTCCGGGTCGAGGACCTCGAGCAGCGCGGACGACGGGTCGCCCTGGAATCCGCCCTGGCCGAGCTTGTCGACCTCGTCGAGCATGAAGACGGGGTTGGTCACCCCGACCTTCTTCATGCCCTGAACGAGCCGACCCGGCAGCGCGCCGACGTACGTGCGCCGGTGGCCGCGGATCGCCGCTTCGTCGTGGATGCCGCCGAGGGAGACGCGGTGGAACTTGCGTCCGAGCGCGCCGGCGATGCTGCGTCCGAGCGACGTCTTGCCGACGCCGGGCGGCCCGATGAGGCACAAGATGGGCCCCTTCTTGTCGCTCTTGAGCTTGCGGACCGCCAGGTACTCGAGGATCCGTGTCTTCACCTTCTCCAGGCCATAGTGGTCGGCCTCGAGCACGGCGCGCACGCGCGCCAGGTCGGTCGCGTCCGTAGAGGCCTCCGTCCACGGGAGGTCGACGATCCACTCGACGTAGTTGCGGGTCGTGGAGTACTCCGGCGACCCGGGCGCCATGCCCTTGAGGCGGCGGAGCTGCTTCTGTGCGACCTCGCGCGCCTCGGCCGACAGGGCCGCCGCGATCACACGCTCTTCGAGCGCGTCGAAGTCACCCTCCTCGTCGGGATCCTCGTCGGAGAGCTCCTTCTCGATCGCCTTCATCTGCTGACGCAGGATGTGCTCGCGCTGCGTCTTGCCGATTTCGCTCTGCACCTGCGCGTTGATCGTGTCGCGCATGGCGAGCATCTCGCCCCGGCGCACCACCCGGGTGAGCACCGCACGCACGCGCGCTTTCACGTCGAGGATGCCAAGCAGCTCGGCCCGCTCGGCCGTCGTCGCCTCGATGCGGCTGGCGACGAGGTCGGCCAGCGCCCCCGGGGTTTCGATGGCCGCGACCTGCGCCGCGAACTCGATCGGCACGCGCAGGAGCGCCATCACTTTGGCGACGTTCTGCTGAAGAGACAAGAAGAGCGCCGTCAGCTCGTCGTCGGCAGCGTTCACCTCGACGGCCTCGCGCACCTTGGCCTTGGCGAAGGGGCTTCGCGCCGTGATGCTGTCGATCTCGGCGCGGGCCACACCGCGCAGCACGAGGACGCTCGTTCCCGCGACGCGTCGAACCGCGACGACGCGCGCCAGTGCACCGACGGGGTAAAGATCGCTCGCGGCGAACTCCTCAGGGCCCGCGTCCTTGGGCGTGAACACGGCGACGACCGTTTCCGGCGCGGCCGCAAGCGCGTCCGCCAGCGCGGTGTCTTTCAGCTCGAGCTGGACCCCCGTACCGGGGAACATCACGACATCGGGGAGCGCGAGCAACGGGACGTCACCGGCCAGCTCGGCGGCTTCGATGGCCCGGGGTTGGGTACTTGGATTGCTCGATTCGTTCGACATACTATTTCGGTAATCACCCCAGGGCGGCGCGCTAGTGTCCGGTTCCCGTCACCTACGGTCGTGGTCCCGGTCTTGCCGCGCGTCATCCGCGCGTCGCCGCGTCCACGCGGTCCAGGTAGCGGCTGAGTTTTGCCCGCTTCGCCACCTCCTGCGCCTGAAAGGGCGTCAGGGGGAGCCGAAGCGAGTGTACGTGCGCGAAGAGGCCGAGGTCGGCCGCCGTCACGTTCGCGCCCAGCCAGAATCCTGCCTCCGGCGCGCGCGCCTCCAGGTCGTCGAGGACGCGGCCCATGCGCTCGTAGCAGGCCGTCAGCCCACCACGGAGGAAGTCGCGCTCGACGAGGTTGTTCGTGACCCCCTTGCGGATCCTCGACGCGACGAGGCCCCGAATCGGGGCGGGGATCGACCCGAAGAACCGCGCGCGCGGGACCGGCCACCCTCGATCGTCCGCCCACCGCGTCGCAAGGACGTACGGGTAGAGGCACGCGTCGCCGAACTCTTCCCAGAGCCACGCCTCGGCGACCCCACGGGCATCGAGCCCGGCCGTGAAGACGCCGGGCTTCATCGATTCGATCCGCTTGAGGATGCGCGTCGAGTCGCTGACCTTCTCGCCGTCGATGGAAAGGACCGGGAGCTGGCCCAGCGGGTTCAGCTCCTTCAGCTTAAGCATGTTCACCGGGCGCTGCTCGAAGGGCACCTTGGCGAGCTTGAGGGCTCGCGCGACCTCGAGGACGAACGGCGAGAAGGACTCCCAGCCCTCCGCGGGGCCACCTGCGGGGAAATCGTGGAGGATGACGGTCTCTGGCATGGCGTCCGAGGCTATAGCCCGGCCGGTCGACAAACGCGTGAATTCGCTCTACGAATCCGGGCCAATGCCAGAGGTTCACGCCAGCCAGAACGGGACGCGCACCAACGGGACCGCGGAGCACGCGCCGCTTGTGCCGGCCAAGATCGAACCGGCCCTGTCCGACGCCGCTCAGCGCGCCGTCGTCCGGTGTCGCGATGCCCAGCGGCACTGGGCCCGGCAGCCGCTCGAAGCGCGGGTCGACGCGCTCGTACGCGCCGCCAAAGAGATGCTGCGACGCCGGGGCGAGGCGATCGAGCTGTCGAAGCGCGAGATGGGCAAGGTCGAGGTCGAGGGGCTCTTCAACGAGGCGCTCGGTCCGCTCGACACCGTGACGGGCTGGGCGCGCGTCGTGCGCGCCGCGACGTCGAGGCGCCACGTCTCGCTCAACCCCATCAGCTTTCCGCGCAAGAGCGCTTACGTCGACTCNNGGGAACGGCGTCGTCCTCAAGCCGTCCGAGTACACACCCAAGACGAGCGGCTGGTTGCTCGAGCGCCTCGCCGCCGAGCTACCCGACGGCCTCGTGCAAACGATCGAGGGCGATGGGCGCGCCGGGGCTGCCCTCATCGGCGCCGGTATCGACGCGTGCGTCTTCACCGGCTCGCCCCGCACCGGCAGGATCGTGCGCGTGCAATGTGCCGAGCTGGGCATCCCGGCGAGCGTCGAGATGGGCGGCAAGGACGCGGCGATCGTCCTCGGCGACTGCGATCTCCCGCGCACCGTGGCCGGGATCACGAGCTGGTCGCTTGGCAACGCGGGACAGGCGTGCGGCGCGATCGAGATCGCGTACGTGGAAAAGGCCATCGCGAACGAGTTCGTCGAGCGCCTGCGCCAGACCTGGACGCGCTTGACCCCGGAGTCGGTCGCCCCGATGGGCAACGCGCGGCAGCTCGATATCGTCGCGGCGCAAGTCGAGGACGCGCGCGCCAAGGGCGCGACGGTCGTGTGCGGGGGCGTCCACCGGGGCGAGGCGCGCGACGGTCTCTGGTACCCGCCGACGGTGCTCGACGGGTGCGACGAGCGCATGGCCGTGATGCAGGACGAGACGTTCGGCCCCGTCCTCGCCGTCGCGCGGATCGAGGGGGCGGCCGAGGGTATCCGCCGCGTGAACCGGTCGCGCTACGGCCTCGGCGCGTCGATCTGGACGCGCGACCTTGCCCGCGGCGAGCGCCTCGCCGAGCGCCTGCATGTCGGCGTCGTGAACATCAACAACCACGCGTTCACGGGCGCCATCCCCGCGCTGCCGTGGAGCGGCACCAAGGACACCGGCTTCGGCATCGCCAACGGCCCCGACGCCCTCGCGACGTTCGTGCGGCCGCGCGTCACGACGGTCGACGCGTCCGAGCTCCCGGAGCTTTACTGGATGCCGTACGACTCCGCCTTGCGCGACCTGGGCGAGATCATCGCCGACGCGCAGATCGGCCGCATCCTCGGCGCCTGGAAGCTGCCGCTGTTGATCCGGAAGCGGTTGAAGACGATCCGGGACTTCTTCGGGTAGGGTAGGGCAGAGCGCGGGCGCGGGCGCACACG
>PLIR01000016.1 GCA_003139415.1 Myxococcales bacterium
GCGCTGCGTGAAGAAGTTGCAGCCCTCCGTGCGCAGGTCGAAGCAGCGCGACCGGCGCAGCCGCCGCCGGGCGCCTTCGAGCTCGGTTACACGGGCTTCTGGCCGTGGATGCTCCCGCCCGACGGGATCTCCTTCGCGGGGTACCTGCAGTCGCAGTACGAGACGCACCAGGACTCGATCAACCAGCTTTCGCAGGAAGGGACGCTGCTCAACAAGGATCGCTTTTCGATCCGCCGAGCGCGCGTGGGGGTCATCGGCGACTGGGAGTACGTCGCGATGGCGCTCCAGCTCGACGCAAACACCACCAACGGCCCGCAGGTCGATCTGCGAAAGGCGGAAGCATCTCTCCAGTACCGGCCTGACCGCAAGAAGCCGCCGATCGTGATGGCCACCATGGGCCTCTTCGACACGCCCTTTGGCTACGAGCTGCCGGAGAGCCCGCACATGCGCTGGTTCATGGAGCGCACGACGGCGTCGCAGGCCCTCTGGCCGGCAGAGCCGGACCTCGGCCTTCGCCTCGCCGGAGCGGTGGGGTTCTTCCGGTGGACGATCGCGGGCCTCAACGGCAACCCGCTCGGCACGACGTACGCCGAGCAGGATCCGCTGAGCAAGAAGGACGTCCTCTTTCGCTTCGGCTTCGACACGCTGGTCCGAGAAGACCTACACCTCGCCGGCGACGTCTCCGCGGTTCGTGGCACGGGCTTTCACCCGGGGAGTCCCTCGAGCCCGGCCGCGCTCCAGTTCACCGACGAGAACGGAAGCGGCATCGTTCAGTCTACGGACTACAGCGTCATCGAAGCCAAGTCCGCCACGACCTCGCTCCCCTTCGACCGCTGGGCGGTGGGCGCGGACGTCCGCGCGCACATCCTGACGCCGATCGGCGTCACGACCCTCTCGGCCGAGTTCGTGCTCGCCGCGAACATGGACCGGGGCCTCTACGTCGCGGACCCCACGGTGACGGGCGTCGACGAGCGCGAGCTCGGCTACTACGTGGCCGTCACCCAGGAAGTGCTGCGCTACGGCGTCGTCGGCTTCCGTTACGACTATTACAACCCGAACCTCGACGTGGACGACAACCGCAGCGGAGGTCTCGTTCCCTATTCGGAGGCGATCAAGACCGCGTCGCCGCTCGTCGGGCTGGTCTTGCCCGGGCGCGCCCGGCTGCTCTTTCAGTACGACATCATTCGCAACGCGCTCGGGCGCACGGCCGCCGGCGTTCCGACGAGCATCGCGGACAACGTGGCCACCATCCGCTTGCAGGTGCAGCAGTGAGCGCCGGTGCCGTGCCGCCGCGACGTGTCGTCGTCCTGGCTCCGTGCCTTGGCGCCGTCGTCTTTGCCGTCGCCATCGCCGGAGGGGCCTGCAGCAGCACGGTGCAGTCGAGCACGGGTCTGGACCTCGAGCCGATCCAGGTCATCAACGGGCAATTTTTCCCGGGGGCTCTGCCCGGTCCGGGGCTCGTGTCCACCGCGAGCACTTCCGTGGGCGATGGGGGAGAGGGTGGCGCGGAGAGCCCAGCGGGGCCCCCGCTCGTCACGACGCCCCCTTCCGTCGGTTCGACGCCTCTGCCCATCTACAACGGCGAGGGCAACGTGGCCGTCGGGCCCGGCTCGACGACGCCCGACGCGACCTCCGTCGCGACGCGCTTCACCGATTTGGGGACGGGTTACTGGATCGTGCCCGTCGGCGGGATCGACCCCACCAACTTCGGGGATCGCGGATTCTCCTTTCACGCGAACTTCGCGCCGAGCGTCGGCGGCGGACCGCACACGCTGGAGTTCGCGGCCATCAACGCTGCGGGGGAAGCGGGGCCGGCGGTCAGCGTCGACGTCTGCTTCGCGCCGAGCGTACCCGACTACACGACAAGCCCCTCGAAGAGCCACACGTGCCGTCCCAACGAGCCGCTGCCGCCGCTCGTCATCTCGATGAAGTGGGACGCCCCCTTCGACGTCGATCTGACCGTCGTGCTGCCGGACGGCAACACGCTCGACCCCAAACAGCCCAACGCCGAGGTCATCGACCTCGAGGACAGCGGCGCGGACGCGGGCACTACGCCGTACTTCGATCGCGACTCGCTGCGCGCTTGCGTCGACGACGGCTACCGCCAAGAAGACCTCATCTTCCCGACGACGCCCGCCGCCGGCTCATACCTCATCTATGCGAACCCGTTTCAGTCGTGCGGCCAGGTGGCGACCGTCTTCACGGCCACCGTCTACAAGGCTGAAGGCGTTTGCCCCACCTGCGGGCAAGTCATCCAGTTCAACCAGAGCGGCCAGCTCCTCGGGACCGACTCGCTCGGGAGCCACAGCACTGGCGGGAACCCGTCTGGCCTCTACGTCGGCACGTACACGTATCCGTAGTTTGCAACTCTAGTCGGAAAGGAACCGCTGCCGTGATCGTCAGTTATCTGCTCAAAGTCGCGATGCTGGGGAGCGCGTGGGTCATGTACCTCTTGCTCGCCCTCAGCGTCGCGTCGATCGGCGTGATGATCGAGCGCGCGGTGTACTTTCGAAAGCACGGGGGCGGCGACGAGCTGTCCGACGCGCTCCTCGCGCTCTTGGAAAACGGCGACATCGAGGCCGCCGAGGGACTCCTTGGCCGGCACACCTCGATCGAGGCCGAGGTGTTCCAGGCGGCCTTCCGGTGGATCGACGGGGGCGTCGAGGCGTTCTCGCTCGCCGTCGAAGGCGAGATGATGAAGCGCAAGGGCGAGGTCGAATCCGGGATGACGCTCCTCGGAACGCTCGGCAACAACGCTCCCTTCGTGGGGCTGCTCGGGACGGTCATCGGCGTCATCGTCGCCTTCGCCGACCTCGCCAACGGGTCGAGCAAGGTGAACATGGACAAGGTGATGAGCGGCATCGCCGAAGCGCTCATCGCCACGGGCGTGGGCCTCTTCGTCGCCATCCCGGCGGTCGTTGCGTACAACATCTTTCAGAAGAAGATCACCGACGTCGAAGACAACGTCGCGTCGATGAGCAAGCGGATCTGCGCCCTGCTTGCCGCGGGCGAGCACGAGCCGGTCGAGATCCCGCGGGACCACGCGCCGCCAGCACACGCGCCGGTGCTCGCCGAGGCCACGCCGGAGCCGGGGGCCATCGAGCCGGACGCCCCGACGCCGCCGCCGCCGCTGGCCCGGGAGGTCGCGGCGGAGACGTCGTCGCCCGATCTGGCGTCCGAACCCGGCGCGGAGGCGTGAGCCATGGGCGCATCGGTCGGGTCGTCCAGGGGTCGCCGCGGCGGCATCGTCGGGATCAACGTGACCCCGATGGTCGACGTCATGCTGGTGCTCCTCGTCATCATGATGGTGTCGGCGACGTACATCGTGTCGCGCGCCCTCAAGGTCGAGCTACCGAAGAGCGCGTCGTCGGACGAAGCCGCGCAGGGGCCCATCACCGTCACCATCACGAAGGAAGGCACGTTCCTCGTCAATCAGGAGCCCGTCTCGGGGGACGCCGCGCTCACGTCGCTCTTCTACAAGGCGAGGCAGGCGCCCGGTGAACCGAGCCTCGTCGTCAGCGCCGACGGGCAAGCGCAGCACCGGTGGGTCGTCCACGTCATCGACCTCGCCAAGCTCCAGGGGATCACCAAGTTCGCCATCAGCGTGTCGTCCGAGTGAAGAGCAAGTCCGGCAGCGTCATCCGAGGGTGGGTCTACGGCGGCAGCATCGCTCTGCACGCCGCGCTGGCCATCACCACCCTCGCGCTGCCGAACGAGAAGCGGGCGGAGAACGCCGCCATCGAGCTCGCGGACCTCAAGAAGGCGAAGAAGGAGCCGCCCAAGCCGCCGCCCCCACCGCCCCCGCCGCCGGAAGAGAAGCCAAAGCCCCCGCCTCCTCCGCCCAAGGCGCAGTCGCAGGCCAAGGTCGCGGCCGAGGCGCCCAAGGCCGAGGCGCCGCCCGTCGACATGGGCGCCGACGGGTTCGCGGATCTCGGCGTGTCGCTCGGCGGGGGAGGTGACGGAGTCGGCATTCCGATGGGCGGTGGTCCCCTCGCCGCGGCCGCCGGCCCGGCTGCTGCCGCCAAGCCCAAATCGGTCACCAAGAAGGCTGCCCAGTCGCTCGCCCCGTCCGCCGCCGATACGTGCAGCGAGCCCCCGGTTCGTCCGAAGCGAAAGGGCGACCTCTTCGCGAAGTACACCAGGAAGGCCCAGGAAGCCGAGATCGAGGGCCTCGTGCGCGTGCGCGTCACCGTCGACGAAGAGGGGCACGTCATGGCGACGCAGGTGCTCAGCGGCCTCGGATATGGGCTCGACGAGGAGGCCGTCAACGCGGTCAAGAAGCTGATGTTCGAGCCCTCGACCCGCTGCGGGCGCCCGGTCATCGGCACCGTCATTCTGCCTGTGCGCTTCCAGCTCGGGACATGAGCCTCCGCGCACGGTGTCTCGGGGCGCTCGGCGCGCTCGGTGTGCTCTCGACCGCATGGACCGCGGCGGCGCAGGATTCGCCCGCGCCCGCGGCGCCGGCGCACGTCATCGTCCCGCCCAAGCTGACGACCTTCGTGCAGGCCGAGTTCCCGCCGTCGGAGATCGCGGCCGGCAAGGGCGCGACCGTCGTCTTGTCGATCGCCATCGACGTGACGGGCAAGGTCGTCGGGGTGACGGTCGTCGAGTCGGCCGGGCCGGCGTTCGACACGGCGGCCGTGGACGCGGCCCGTCAGTTCGTGTTCGAGCCGGCGAGCGTGGACGGCAAGCCGATCCCGGTGAAGATCACGTACCGGTACGCCTTCACGATCACCGAGACGCTCATCAAGAAGAGCACCGCCGATTTCGCAGGCCTCGTCCGCGACCACGCGACGAAGGAGCCCATCGCGAACGTCCGCGTGGCCGTCGACACCGGCCAGGAGACGCTCACGGACGAGCAGGGCAAGTTCAGCATTCCGGACATCTCGCCGGGCGAGCACGGGGTGACCCTCTCCGGCGAGACGGTGTCCACGATCGGGACGACCGAGACGTTCGAACCGAGCAAGAAGCTCGACGCGACGTACGAGGTCGACAAGAAGCACGTCAAGAGCGGGTCCGACGAGGAGGAAGAGGAGATCGTCGTCACCGCGCCGCGCCTGAAGAAGCAGGTCGTGTCGACCGAAGTGCAGGCGACGCAGGCGGCCAAGGTGCCGGGGACGCAAGGCGACGTCCTCAAGGTCGTCGAGAACCTACCCGGCGTTGCGCGCGCGGCGGCTGGCTCGAGCGCCCTCGTCGTCTGGGGCGCGGCGCCGAACGATACGCGCGTCTACGTCGACGGCGTCCACGTGCCGCTGCTCTATCACGGGGGCGGGTTCCGCTCGATCCTACCCTCGGCGTTCGTTCGATCCGTGGAGCTCGTGCCGGGCGGCTACGGCCCGGGGTTCGGGCGCGGCCTCGGGGGTCTGGTGAGCGTCGCCATGAAGCCGCTCGACGAGGAAGGCTTTCACGGCAGCCTGGGCGCCGACGTCATCGACGCTTCGACCGACGTGCGCGACAAAGTCGCGGACAACCTGCATGTCGCGCTGGGCGTCCGCAAGAGCTACCTCGACGTCAGCCTGCAGAGCGTCACTACCGAGAACGTCGGGAGCATCATCCCGATCCCGCGGTACTACGACGGCCAGGCGCGCATCCAGTACGACCTCGCGCCGCACGAGAGCATCGAGGTGGGGGGCCTCGTCTCGAGCGACCGCATCGCCAACACGCTGACCAACCCGGACCCGGCCCTCACCGAGCAGCAGACGACCGGCACCGACTTCCAGCGCATCTGGGCCCACTACGACCGGCACATGCCCGACGGCGCCGTGGTGACGGTCGTGCCTTGGTTCGGCTTCAACTACACGACCCTGGCAAACGCGTACGGTCCGACCGTCACCGACGTCAACAACCACTCGACCATCATGGGGCTGCGCGCCGATTGGCACGGGCCCTTGATGGAGCACGTCCGGGGGGCCGTTGGGCTCGACGCCGAGCTTCTGTCCTCGTCTCTTCACCGCGACGGGTCCATTGGGGCGCCGCCGCGCGAGGGCGACATCTACGTGTTCGGCGAGGCCCCGCCGCCGCAAGTCAACGCCGACGACTGGAAGACGGTGATCGGCTCGCTCGCCCCGTACGTCGAGGGCGACGCCGCGTTCTTCGACGACGCGCTTCACATCGTGCCGGGCCTACGGCTCGACCCGTACATCATCTCGGCGAGCAAGGTCGTGCCGGCCGAGGGCGAGACCCCGCACGTCGGGACGACCCACAGCGTCGCCGAGGTCGAGCCGCGCCTGTCGGTTCGGTACGCGTTCACCCCGGAGATCTCGGTGAAGGCGGCGTTCGGCATCTACCACCAGGCGCCGCAGCCCGAGGACCTGTCCGCCGTGTTCGGGACTCCCACCCTCGGCCTATCGCAGGCGCAGCACTACCTCGTCGGATCCGGGTTCCAGCTGACGCCGTCGCTCTCCATCGAGACGACGGCCTTCCTCGCGGAGCAGCAGGAGCTCGTAGCGCGTAGCCAGGACCAGAACCCGCTGCTCGCGCACGCGCTCGACCAGATCGGGATCGGACGCGCTTACGGCACGCAGTTTCTCCTCCGGCAGCAGCAGATTGGCCGCTTCTTCGGCTGGGTGAGCTACACGATCTCCCGAAGCCAGCGGCGGGACGCGCCCACGATCGACTGGCGCCTCTTCGACTACGACCAGACGCACGTCTTCACGGCGCTCGGGTCTTACGATCTCGGCAACGGCTTCGAAGCGGGCCTGCGTTTCCGCTTCTCCAGCGGGTACCCGCGGACGCCCGTCACCGGCGCGTACTACGACACCAGCACCAACACGTGGGAGCCGCTGTTCGGGGCGCACAACTCGATCCGCATCCCGCCGTTCGCGTCGCTCGACGCGCGAATCTCGAAGAAGTTCAAGTTCGGGAGGGTGACCAGCCTCGAGGTCTACCTCGACGTCCAGAACGTCACGAACCACTCCAATCCGGAGGAGATTGTGTACAACACGAACTACACGCAGCGGGGGTACATCACTGGCCTCCCCATCCTGCCCGTCGCCGGCGCGAGGTTGACGTGGTGACGCGCCCTGCAGCGGTGGCGTGCGCCGTGGTGGCTGCGGCGGGCGCACTCGGCGCGTGCAGGCCAAACCTCGACTAGACAGTGGCGCTCATCACCGGGCCGACGGTGCTCGCCGTGCAGCTCGATCCTCCGGAGGTCGATCCGTCCGCGTCGCCTCCGACGACCGTGACGTTGAAGACTCTCTTCGTCGGGCCAGCGGGCGACATCGACAACGCGCCGATCGAATGGGCGTTTTGCAACGCGCGCGAGCCGCTCGCCGAGCTTGGCCCCGTCAACAACGCGTGTCTCCAGGCGAGCGGATCGCAGTTCGTGCCGATAGGCACGGGCATCGACGTGACCGACGATGCCGGGGTGCCGGTGATCGCGTGCAATCAGTTCGGCCCCGACGTGCCGATGCCGATGATGGGGCAGCCCCCGGGCCGTCCTGTCGATCCGGACTCGACCGGGGGCTACTACCAGCCAGAGCGGTTCATCGCCCCGGGCAACGGCGCGGACAGCATCGGCATCGCCGAGGAACGCATCGCCTGCGGTCTCTCGACGGCGACGCCCGACCAGGTCATTCAGTTCGGCGCCGAGTACCACTTCAACGCGAACCCCGTCGTGCAGTCGCTCTCGGTCGTAAGTAGCACCGGCTCGGCAGGTCCCGCGCTCGTCACCGATGCCATGGGCCAGACCAATCCCGTCAGCGCCGGACAGCACATCACGTTCGAGGTGGCGTGGCCGACGTGCCCGCTCGTCGACACGTGTGGCGATGGCGTGTGCGGGCCCGACGAGACGCCATCGGCGAACCAAACCGCCGGCGCCCTGATGGGAAACAGCGGCTCCAACTGCCCCACGCCCCTGGCGACGACATGCGCGGCGGACTGCGCGCCGACCGCCAAGGGCTGCGGCGGCGCCGAGCGCTATCTGAACCTCGACCTCACGTCGCAATGCCTGGTCGACGCGCGCGAATCGATCGGCGTCGCGTGGTATGCGACGGGCGGCGCGTTCGACGACGACCGCACCGGTCGAACGGACACCGACACGACGACGACGAGCGACAACGGTTGGCTCGCCCCGTCTCAGGCCGGCGTCGTGGAGCTCTGGGTCGTTCTCCGCGACGCTCGAGGCGGGGCGGGCTGGGCCGAATATAAGCTCGATGTTCAGTGATCGGACCTCGTCGACGTTGGATGCCGTCGAGGCGTGACGCAAACGTAACTCGCTCGGCGCCAAGCGGTCGCAGGCGCGCAAGACCCTGCCGCGCATGGCTCGGGTGCTTGTGATCGAAGACGAGGCCGACCTGCGCGAGGTGCTCCAGTACAACCTCACGCAGGCCGGACACAAGCCGTTCACCGCGGCGACCGGCGACGCCGGGCTGAAGCTCGCCGCCGAGATTCGGCCGGACATCGTCCTGCTCGACCTGATGCTCCCGGACGTGCCGGGAACGACGGTGGCCAAGGCGCTGCGGCGCGAGCCGGCGACGCACCTCGTTCCCATCATCATGGTCACCGCCAAGGCCGAGGAGATCGACCGGATCGTCGGTTTCGAGCTCGGCGCGGACGACTACGT
>PLIR01000277.1 GCA_003139415.1 Myxococcales bacterium
CCTGGGGAGTCCACCTCGTAGGCGCCCGCCCTCAAGGCCGACGACTTCCAGTATCCGCAGGCGCCCTCGCCGTATTGGCACGGCGCAGACGGTCCCGCGTCGGAGTCGCAGGAACACGAAGCCGGGTCCGGAGCGGGCGTAAAGTGCGGAGGTCCGGCGTCTCCGTTGAATCCCTCGTACCAGTCCCAGGCCGACGGATCGTGGGGTTGCGGCGTCACCTGGACGTAGGAGCGCGCGATCGGGATCGGAGAGTTGCTCCCGAGCCTCATGAGGGGCAGGCCTCCGTCGTTGGACCCGACGTCGTATTGGCCATTGATGTACACCTCACTGGTGGGCGAGGCGGAGGCGAGCTGCTCGAGGGTAAAGAGCGGCTGGTGGCTGGACGCGTTCACCGATTGCGGCGACAGAAACCCTTGGAACGGGCAGCCCGAAGAGAGCGCCTCGATGACGAGCGTCGTCGGGCCCGTGATCCCCGACCACTCCAGGTGCCACAACGGGCCCGGGCCCTGGCTCGCCGCGCGGCGAAAGCGCTCTTGCCCTGCGGACAGCTCCGTGTGGACCATCTGTGAGTTGTAGAGGACGTAGTCGAGCGGGATCGTTCCGGGCGCTTGCTGCGTCAAGATCTGGAAGGCGGGGGCCGGCGGCGTCGAGTCGCCATGGTGGGCGCTGACCTGCGCGCTCGTGAAATAATACTCGTTGTATTCCATGAGCGTTTGCCCGGCGACGACGAACGCGTTCTCGGAGTGATACACGGCGGTCGTGGTCGAGCTCGACGACGCGGGAACGTAAAACACGATGCCGTCGTCTCGCCCGCCTTGGGTCAGCAGCGTGGCGCGCAGAGTGGCTTCGGTCGTGTAGATCTTGGGGCGAGTCTCGCGCCAACCCACCTCGTCGGTGTACGGGTGGACCGCGACGGCGTAGACGGGAACGGTCCCCGCCGTCGCCTCCGGATACACGTAGCCAAGCGTCGGGCTCGACGGGACGTTGGCCGACCACGCGTACTGGTTGAAGTAGGACTGCCCGGCGTCGGGGTTCGACAGGCTGTTGCCGACGTTGTTCGGAAGGTCGTACGCCTGCCTTAGCCCCGCGCAGCGGTAGATGCCGTTCTTTATCGTGATGGATCCGTCGGAGTTCTTCGTCACGTCGGCCGGATCGGGCAGGGGGTACACGCGGTAGTCGACGGCGTTGTCGACCGGATTGAAATCGATACCAACCGAGTCCTCACGTTGCGTCGCCGTAACGTTGGTCAGCATCGGGAGTGTGCCGCCCAGGTTCCCGGCAGGGCCGGCGTCGAGCTGACCGATCACCACGCCCACCCCCGGGTCGGTCGAACCGGGACCGCCGGGCGCCGCTGGCGAGTGACTACCGGAGCTACAAGCTACGAAAATCGAGCCGATCGCGAGCGGTACCGCGACCGCGAGCGGTAGAAGGAGTCGCATGGAATGCGGCATCAGGCCTCCGAAACGAGGTCACGCCTCACAGCGAGGCGGCCTCAACATAGCATTCTCCTCGACCGCCAGGCGACGGAGACGCTGGAGGGGGCCCCTCAGCTCAGACCACTCAAGATGCTTTGCACGTACCTCTGCACCGTGAACTTCTCGAGGACCCACTGGCGCGCGGCTGCCCCGACGCGCGCCGCCTCGTCCGGGTGATCGAGCAGCCGGCGAATGGTGTTTCGCATGTCGTCCACGTCGCCCGCCCGTACGAAGAAGCCCGTCTCGCCGTGACGGAGGAAGTCCTCGACGTAGGGATTACGCGTCATGACGACCGCCTTTCCCATGGCCATTCCCTCGAGCGCCACCGTCACGCCGCTCATCATCGCGCGCTCGAGGGGCACGACGACGACGGCCGACTCGGCGTAGAGCGCGCGAAGGTTGACGTAGTTGCCCCACGAGCGCATCTCGACGAAGGGCGGGACTTCTCGGGTGATGGCCTTGGCCGAGTAGCGCCACTGCGTGTCCGCGGCGATCTTGAGCGGAACACCGAGCGGCCCCGCGGCCTCGATGAGCATGCCGTAGTCCCGATTGATCGCGCCCGCCGAGCAGACCTGGCGTTGCTGCGGGGCGGCGGCGTCCGGGCGGAAGAAGTCGGTGTCGACGCGCGAGCCTACGACCGTGATGCGCGCGCGGGGGACGCCGTATTGCTCTTCGAGCTCCCGCCGGCTGTGCGACGAGAGGCAGAAGAAGTGATTGACCAGTCGTCCGAGTCGTAGCGTGCCGAGCGCAAGGCGGCGCTTCATGCTCGCCACGTTGTGGACGAGCATCCCGATACGCTTTCGCCTCCGCAGCGCCGCGTGGACGGCGAGGTACTGGATCCCCGGATACTCTTCGCCGAGGTAAATCGTCTCGCGATCCCAGGTGGCCCAATACGCGGAGAGCGCGAAGCGAACCAGGCTCGCCGTCGAACCGGGGTTCATTCCCCGATCGACCATCGCGAGCACCTGCGAGAAATGGCGCTCCTCCAAGAACGACGCGTACTCGGCCTTCGGAGCCCGGCCCGCTCGGGCCGCCTCGAGGGTCTGCGCCGGCTCGCCGACCGTGATGAACGCCGAGTTGTCGAGCATCCTAGGCTCCTGCCGTCACTTGATCGCCTGAAGGACCCACGTGATGTCCGAGATCGTGGCGAAGTGGTGCCCGAAGAAGAGTTGTACGCTCACGGGCGCGCGCGCGAGCAGCGGGCTCCTCATGTGGAGCGCGCGGCTGCGGATCGAGAAGCGCGCCTTCGTGTAGTAGTTGAAGCCCGAGTGCTCGGTGGCGCCGTCGGGCGTGAAGTAGTTCATCGTGTCTTCCGAGAAGAAGCGCACATGCGTCGGATCCGTCGCCGCCCCGTACGAGTTGTAATACGGGACTTTGATGAGAACCGTGCCGCCGGGAGCGAGGATCCGGTGAAGCTCCTCGAGGACTTTCACCGTGTCGGGCAGGTGCTCGAGGACGTTGTGCATGAGGATGTCTTCGACGCTCGACTCGTCGAACGACCAGGGGATCTTCGTGAGATCCTGGACGTACCGGACGCTCGGCCCGGGGACGACGTCGACCCCCTCGTACCCGGGGTACACGTCCGCGCCGCATCCGATATTGAGCTTTAGCTTGCTACGAGGGGAGCGTCCCTCGCCTCCGAGGCCGGAGGTCTGCCTTCTCGTGGACTGCACGTCGGAATCGGTACACGAGCCATCGGGAGGCCGCAACCGCCCCTGACCGGCCGCTTCAGGGTGCGCGATTGCGCCGAGCGCCGCTCAGTTCGACGAGGACGTCGGCGATGCGGTTTGCGTTCTTGCGCATGTCGAACCGCTCTTCGCCGAACTCACGCGCGGCCCGGCCCATCCGAGCTCGAAGGGCCGGACTGGACGCGAGCCGCTCGAGGCGGTCGCGCAGCGCGCCGGCGTCGTCGCGGTCGATGAGGAAGCCCGTCTCGCCGTCGCGCACCGCTTCGGGGACCCCGGCGACCCGCGTGGCGACGATGGGCAGGCTCGCCGCCATAGCCTCGCCGAGCACGACGGGAGAGCAGTCCGCGCGCGTCGGCAGGACGAAGACGTCGGCCTCGGCGTAGAGGCGCAGCAGCTGCGGGCTGTGCGGCTTGAGCCCCCGGTGGACGCGCACCCCGGCGCCCGACGGCAGGTCGACCCCCGTCACGAGGTCGAGCTCGCACGTGGTGCTCAGGTGGTCGCGAAAGACGCCGAGCAGCACGTCGCCGCCCTTTCGCTCGAAGTCGCCGCCCACGAACAAGATGCGGACGGGGCCCGGCTTGCGCGCGCCACGCGACCCCGGCTCGGGGAAGGCGGTGAGCGTCGTGCCCGGGTGGATGACGACGACGCCGTCGGACGCGACGCCGTACTCTTCGACGAGCGAGCGCTTCGCCCACTCGGACCACGCCGTGATCCGCCGGGCGCGGCGCATGACGCCCCTGTGCGCGAGAAACTTCGCCCGTTCGATCGGGCCCGTGCCGACCCGGTGCTTGTACCAGGCAGCAAGCTCGTCGTAGTTCTTCGGCGTGGCGTCCAGCGACAGCAGCGTCGGAATGCGCGCCATCCAGTCGCCCGCGAAGAGCCCGATGGCCTCGGTGTGCAGAAAGAGCGCGTCGAGGGGCCGCTCGCGATGGGCCTGGCCGATGGCGAGGCGCGCGCGCAGGTTGCCGCGAAAGGCGTAGCTCTTGCCGAGCACCGGGATGCGGCCGACGCCCTGCTGGCCGAAGGCGACTTCGAGCCACACGGGCTCGATATCGGCGCGGTCTTGGAGGGCGTGACGCAGGCTGAGCCCGTACGCGACGTGCCCGAGCCCCTGTTCGAGGATGAACCCGATACGCGGCTTCGGCCCGGCGAGCGACGCCCCGATCTCCGTCGTGGTCATCTCGCTGAAGCGCAAGTGTAAGCGACGGGCCCATGCCCGCAAGCCCTCCCGCCGCGCCGGTCGACGCCCACGACCGCTTTCGGTAAGTTCCCTGCCATGGTGGCCCGGGAAGGCACGCCGGAGACCGCAGTCGCGAAGCCGAGGGTCAGCGTCGTGCTGGCGACCTACAACAGGCTGCCGTCGCTGGTACGCCTGCTCGGCTGCCTGTCAGAGCAAACGCTGGCGCCCGAGGCCTTCGAGGTGATCATCGTCGACGACGGATCGAAGGTGCCGGTGGCTCCGCACCTGGACGAGCGGCGGTACGCCTTCGCGCTCACCGTCGTCGAGCAGCAGAACGCCGGCCCCGCCGCCGCCCGGCATGCCGGCGTGCTGAGGGCGCGCGGGGAGATCCTCGTGCTCGTCGACGACGACATGGAGCTGCCGCCGCGCTTTCTCGAGACGCACCTCGCGTACCACGCGAGCGGGCGTCCGACGGCGGTCTTCGGCCGCTATCAGTCCGACCCGAAGATCGCCGAGAAGTCGATCTTCGAGCGCTACCACGGCATCAAGTGGGACAACCTCTCGCGAGACGTCGCGCAGGGTCAAGTCATCGTCGACGGGACGCTGCTGGCGACGGGCAACGCGTCGATGCGCCGCGACGACTACCTGCGGGTCGGCGGCCTCGACCTCTCGCTGCCGCGCGCCGAAGACATGGCGCTCGGCCTCGAACTCGAGGAGATCGGCGTCGACCTCGTGTTCTCGGACGCGGCGTACTCCGTCCATCTTTCCGATCACTCGCTGCCGGAGAAGTGGCGAGGCCGCATCTATCTCCACGGTCGCCTCGAGCCCGGGATCGCTCGCAAGCACCCACGGATGGCGCACGCCGATCCTTGGCGCTTCGCGTTCTCGCTGCCGCTGGCTGGGCGGCTCTTGTGCTTGCCGTCGATGCTCGCCCCGAAGCTCGGCGAGAAACTGGCGACGGTGGTCTACAAGGCGGCCGAGGGCGCCGATGCGCTGGGCTTCGAGCGCGCCGCGATGAAGGCGACGGGCCTCGTCTTCGGAATGGAATACTTCCGCGGGATGCGCGACGAGGCCGGTTCGCTCGGCGCCTTGGCCGCCGGTTGCGTGGACTTCCTGCGAAAGGCGGCGGTGTCGGATCGCCCCGTTCGCGGCGTGTCGCGCTGGATGGTCCGCGGGCTCAAGGGCCGGCAGGCTTAGCGGTCGCCATCACCGGGACGCCCCAGACGCCCGTGGCCACCGGCAGGCGCAGCGCGGCGGCGAAGCTCACGGCGATGACGTACATGCAGGGCGCCGAGAAGATGCCCATGTCGCCGTAAAGCTGGTTGCAGCAGACGATGAGCTGCGCGGCGCCGATCAGCCCGACGTTTCTCGCTCTTGGGTCCTGCGCGAGCCGCGCCACGCGGGCGTTGAAGAAGACCGACGTCGGGAGCGCCAGCCAGAATCCGATGAAGCCGAAGACCCCGGTGAAGGCGAGCAGGCCGAGGATGCTGTTGTGCGGGATGTACTGCCAGAGCTCGAAGCCCGAGATGTCGTATTTCTTCGTCAGGCACACGTACGGCCGCCCCCAGCCGGTGCCGAACACGGTGCTGTTGTAGCTCGCGGTCGCGATGAGGCCGAGGTTCTCGGCGTTGCGCGCGAGGGTCGAGGAGTCTTCCTGGGTGGAGACCGACGAGAACGACTGGAGCGGGAGGAAGATCTTCTGCGGGCGCCCCCATCCTACGATCACGTAGACGAGGATGAGGGGCGCGAGGGCGATCGCCGCGCGGTTGATGCGCCTCTTGAGCACGCCCTTCGGATAGAGCGTGTAGAGCACGATGACGCCCATGGCGAGCGAGACCCACGCCAGGCGGCGGCTATTGAGCTGGATCGCGCCGAGGTAGAGCAGGATGAGAGAGGCATCCCGGAACCTCGCCATCACGGCGCGCCTGGAGATCATGTCGACGATGAGGATCAAGATCGACACGACCCACAGGATCGTGTCGACGTGCGTCGTCATGAAGGCCCCCGATAGCCCCATGAGACCCTTGGCCCACGTGAAATACGAGATCCAGCACATCACGGCGCGATAGCTCGCCGCCGCGATGAGCCACTTGGCGAGGAGATTGAAGTGCGCGGGCGTGCGGCACGCGGCCGAGACGGTGAAGGCCACGAGGATCGTGCTCAAGATGAGGTACGTCTGCCAGCTCGCGAATCGAAACTCGCCGCCGTGTATCAGCCCGTAGAGCATCGAAACGACCGTTGTCCCGAGCGCCAGGTAGAGGGCGTTGCGCATCGGGACGGCGGCGCCGGGCTTCTTTCCTCCCTGCGCCGCAAAGAGGACCACGAGCATGATGAGGTCGAAGGGCCGCACCTTGATGGCCGTCGGCTCGACCAAGAAGTTGAGCCAGCCGAGCGGCGCCCCGAGGTGCGCCGCATACGCGCAGTCGAAGTCGTCGGCGAACACCAGGAACAGCAGGAAGCCGACGAGGTTCGCCACGACGGAACGTTAGCGGAGAGTCCTTAGCGGTCCTTGAGAATTCTGGCGGCGAGGGCGGCGACGTCCTGGCTTGCGAGCGCGACCTCGGCGGCGATCTCGTCCAGCATGCGAGCGCGCATGCGCAGGGTGTCGGCGTCGTAGTGGCCGCCGCCCCCGAAGACGAGGAGCACCAGCGCCGGGTCGTCGCCGAGCCCCTCGAAGACGCGCCAGCGTTCGACGATCCGCTCGCGGATGGCACGCTGGCCGTCGTTGGAGAACTCGGGCCGAGATAGATACGCCCACACGAACGGGGGGTACAGCGACGACGAGGCGGGCCCGAGCCAGATTTCGGCGAGCAGGTTGCGGGCATGCGCGAAGTGGACGCCTGGGTGGACGACGAGCGAGGCCAGCGCGAGGCTTGCCGTGACCGCGCCCCCGCCGATGGCGACCGCGTCTTGCGACGCCGCGCTTGCCTCGCGCGTGGAGAGCAGCACCCCAGCGATGGCGGTCGCTGCCGAGGCGCCGATCGATGCGATCGTCAGGCGCTGCACGTCGCCTCCTTGCGCGCGCGCCACGGCGTCGGCGGCTTGCTTGGCCCGCTCGCTCTCGCAGGCAAGCTCCGCGGCGGTCGACCCCACGGCAAGGCGGGCGAGCTCGATGCGCTCGAGGACGCGCACGCGGTCGGGGTCCGCGCGCAGACTTTGACCGGACGCGCCCGACTCGCCGAACGCGTCACGCAGGCCGAGCAGCGCGGCGGTGCGCTCTTCGCGGGCCACCTGCGCGGGCGGCGAAGGGTCCGGGTCGAACGCGAACGAGGCTTGCGTGGGGGGCGCGCAGTAAGCGCCGGGGCCCGCCGCGCGCGGCGTCGCGCACCCCGCAAGAGCGAGGGCCAGGGTGACGGTCGGCCGAAGGGACCCCACGGTCCCCCCTATTTTACGGCGCGAACGCCCGGTTTGGCGAGCTTGGCGAGCGATCAGTCATGAGCGCAGTTGAGGCAGTTGGCGCCCCATGCGCCGGAGCCGCCGTAATTCGGCGCGAGACCGTAGCCGCCGTCGCTGAATATCAGGTAATTGGTGGCGGGCCCGCCCTCGGGGCCCGGCGAGC
>PLIR01000287.1 GCA_003139415.1 Myxococcales bacterium
CGCGATCACGTTCCGCGAGGTGCCCCTCACCCTGTTTCGAGCTCAAGACGGCGGCATCACCCCGAACGTGCTCGTTCTGCGCATCCAGCCCGACGAAGGGATCGCGCTCGGGTTCATCTCCAAGGAGCCGGGCCAGCAGACGATCCCGCGCGACGTGGCGATGGACTTCAGCTACGGGACGGCCTTCGGGTCGAACACGCCAGAAGCGTACGAGCGGCTGCTGCTCGACGCGATGCGCGGCGAAGCGACCCTCTTCACGCGCCGCGACGAGATCGAGGAGCAGTGGTCGTACATCGAGCACGCGTTCAACGCCTGGGCGGCCGACGGCAACCCCACCCCGCCCATGTACCCGGCCGGATCGTGGGGACCCGAGCAGGCCGACCACCTGCTGGCGCGAGACGGACGCCGGTGGCGCAAGCCTTAGCAAGCGGCGCAAGCCCTAACGAGCTGCGGCCTCGTCGACGATCCAGGTGACGTCGCCGTGGCAGCCGGCGATGAGGCGTGACGGCGTCGCGTGGAGATCGCCTTCCGGGGACCACGCTCGTTCGAGGGCGTCGCGCTTGGCCGATCCGACGACGAGAACGAACACGTGCGCCGCGTGCTGGATGACCGGGCGGGTGATCGTCAGACGGGCCTCGCGTGCCCCAAGGGCCGGCACCGCGATGACCCAGCGGTCTTGCACGTCGACAGTGGACGCGCCGGGGAAGAGCGACGCGGTGTGGCCGTCGTCGCCGACGCCGAGGACGATGGCGTCGAACGACGGCACGCCCCCCGGTCCCGTCGCGACCCCCGCTCGAATCTCCGCCTCGTAGGCGCGCGCGGCGGCCTCCAGGTCGCTTTGGTCGGCGGGCATGCGGTGGACGCGCGCCGGGTCGATGCGCGCGCCGTCGATGAGCGTCGCCTTGGCCCACCGGTAGTTGCTGCGATCGTCGGTCGGCGGGACGGCGCGCTCGTCGACCCAGAAGACGTCGACGCGCGACCAATCGATGCCGGGCGCGCGCGCCAGGGCCACGTAAGCGTCGCGCGGCGTGTTGCCGCCCGAGAGCGCGATCGCAGCGCGTTTACCGCTGCGAAGGCGATCGACGAGCGTGTGCGCGAGGTTCTCGGCCGCGAGGCGAGCCACGTGGGCCGCGTCTGCCACCGTGATCAAACGTTGGGCGATTGGGGCCATCGCGCGTTGACGCTAGCATCCGTTTGCCCGTCGTCGACCAGCCCCTACAGCGCCTTGCCCATGGCCACTGCCCGCGACCCCATCAGGCCGACCCGATCGTTTAGCACCAGGGCTACGGGGACCTTCTCCATGAAACCCGAGAACCGTCCCTTCGCGCGGAACGCCTGCTCGAACGCGCCGCGCGCGAGGATGGGCATCGCGTGGGCGGCGATGTTCCCGCAGACGTAGACGCCCCCGATGGCCATCGTCTTGAGGGCGAGGTTGCCGGCTTCCGCGCCGTAGAGGCGGGCGAAGAGGTCGAGGGCTCGGGCCGCGGCAGGGCTCTCCCCGCTGAGGCCGAGCGCGGAGATGGTCGCGTTGCGGTCGGCGGCGGTGACGATGCTGTTGGAGATGGCGGCAGACTCGGACACGCCCTGCCCCTGGACGAAGAAGTCGTAGATGTTCCCGAGGCCGTTGCCCGAGAGCACGCGCTCCCAGCTCACGTGCCCGAACCGGACCCGAAGAAAGCGGAGCAGCTCCAGCTCCAGGTCGTCGCCCGGCGCGAAGTCGGCGTGACCACCCTCGGTGGCGTTCGGGATGAAGCGACCGCCGTCCCAGAGGAGCAACGCCTCGCCGAGCCCCGTACCCGCGGCGATGACCGCCACGTTGCCGATCCCCTTCTTGGGCAGCAGGGCTCCGTTCAAAGGCCGGAGCTTGGCGCGCGGAACCTGGACGGCGCCCTGGGCGAGGGCGACGAGGTCGTTGAGGAGAGTCACCTTCGCGATCTTGAGCTTGCGTTCGATGACCCGCTCGTCGACGACCCACGGCAGATTCGTGGTGACGCAGCGGCCTTTGACGACGGGGCCCGCGATGGCCAGGGCCGCGCGCTTGATCCGCGGCCTCGGGTGGTCCGCCCCGAGGAACTCGAGCAAGGCCGCCTCGAGCGACGCCACTTTGTGGCTCGCGAACTCCTGCTCGCGAACCGTGCGACCCGTCGGCGCCACGAGGGCGAGCCGGGTGTGCGTGCCGCCGATGTCGCCGATCAAGAACACGTTTTGCGGCCGAACGTATCACGGCTCCTTGCCCAGAACCCACATGGCGGCGAGGCCCAGGGCGACGCCGAGGAGGCGCCGCGGCGTCCACGCCTCGCCGAACAGCAGCGGGGCGACAAGGGCGCTCAGCGCGACCCCTCCCCCAAGCACGATCGCCCCCGTCGACGCGACGGGGCCGCCGCGCCGCAGGGCGCCGAACAACAGAACGCTCGACACGGAGACCGCGAGCCCGCTCGCCGCGGCGAATGCAACGCCCGCCCGCGTCGACGTCCCGTCGCCACGCGTTCCCACGAGGAGGCTCGCCGCGATGCCGATGGCGGCGCTCGACTCGAGGACGAGCGCCCCGAGGCGATCCTCGATGCGCCCGGACGCGGCGCGGAGCAGCACATAGTGAATGGCGATGAAGACGGCGCCGCCGAGCGCCGCGGGGGTCCACGCAGGCATGGACGGCATTGTCTCAGGTTCGCGTCATTCCCTGACGGATTCGTCGATCGCGGCGGCTTTTCTGCCCGCGACGCCGGCCCTCACGGCGCCGAGATGCGCCTCGTAGGTCTCCGAGAACGAGTGCCGCCCTTCGCCGCGAGCCACGAAGAACAGATAACGGGTCGCCGCCGGCGCCATGGCCGCTTCGAGGGAGCGCGCGCCAGGGTTCGCGATCGGTCCCGGCGGCAGGCCCTCGTGGGTGTAGGTCGAGTACGGATTGTCCGGATCGTGCTCGATGGCGGCGGTGGCCTTGCCCGTGAAGTCTCTGCAGGTGGGCGCCTTCTCCGGAGAGACAAGGCACCCATAAGACGCCGTGGGATCGCACTCGAGGTGCTTCGGCTTGAACGCCGGATCGCGCAGACGGTTCAAAAAGACGCTGGCGATGATGGATCGCTCCTCGTCGACCGCGGCTTCCCTTTCGACCATGGAGGCGAGAGTGACCACGTCGCGGAGGCCCATTCGCGCCGACGTCATCACGTCGTTGAGACTCGACCCGCGCGACCGTGACAGCGTGTCCCAGCGGCGATCGAACTCCCGCTTCATCCGGCGGACGACGTCGCTCGCGTCGCTGTCCATCGCAAAGTCGTACGTGGCCGGGAAGAGAAACCCCTCGGCGCTGTCGCCGCCGATCCCGAGCTCTTGGAGCAAGGCGGCATCCGTCGTGGCATCGAGGAACTCGCGCACGGGCACGACGCGCTTGTCCTGAAGGCGGCGCGCCATGTCGAACCGGGTCCAGCCTTCCGGAAAGGTGACCCGGGTCGTCGCGCCCGCGCGCCGCTCGAGACGATTCATCAGTTCGCGCGGCGACGCATCGTCCGTCAGCAGGTGCCGCCCAGGCGCGACCCCGGAGGCCCCGCCGGTCAAGCGAAGCCAGAGGGCGAAGAGATGCTCGTGCCGCAGGACCCCCGCGCCCACGAGGAGCCCGCCGAGCGCCTCGGGCCCGGGATCTCGAGGCACCACGAGCTCGACCGCGTGACCCTCGCCCGGGCCTCGCTCGGACGGATAGACGACGAAGATCCCGACGGCCGCCGCGACCGCGGCGATGCCCGCGACGGCGCCGGCCCAACGCGCGAGGCGCAGAACCAAACCCGACGGTGCCCGGCGCCCCTGCGACGGCGTGCGGTGGACCGCAGGCGGGGCCGAGCGTCGCTTGCGCTTGGTCTTCGCGCGCTTCCGGCCGGCCTTGCCCTTGCCTCTGTCGGGGGGGGCGGGGGGGGCGGGCGGGGCGCCCGCGGCTCCTTCGTCGGTCACCGCGCCCCTCGGCGCGCTCTCCGGGCGTCCAGCCACGACTGCAGGATCGCGCACGCGGCCGCCTCGTCGATGCGCGCGCGTGCCTTGGCGCCTCGCACCTCGCTCGCGCTCAGCGCCCGCTGGGCCTGAACCGTGGACAGGCGCTCGTCCCACATCTCGACGATCCGCCCGGTGGCGTCGGCCACGACCTGAGCCAGGGCCCGCGCGTCACGGGCCGCCGTCCCCTCGGCTCCCCCCAGGTGCAGCGGCAGACCCACGACGAACCGGGACACGTTTTCGGCGTCGGCCAGCTCGCGGAGCCTGGCGGCGAAGGCCTTGGGGTCGCGCGGATCGAGGGTGCCCCGGGGATGCGCGAGGAGGCCCAGTTCGTCGTCGATGGCCAGGCCGACCCGAGCGCGCCCCGGGTCGAGGGCGCACGTTCGGCCGGTGTCCGCCACGGCCGCGGCCATAGCGCGGGAGAAGGTTCGGTGCCACCCGTTCCCATGTGACGCGCGCTTGACCCCGATGTGCGAAGGAGGCCATAAGACCCGGCCCGCTCCATGACACCGCTCCGCGCCATCAAAGGCATGAACGACGTCCTGCCCGACCAGGTCGGACGGTGGCAGCGGGTCGAGCGGCTCTATGCGCGCGTCATGAGCCTGCATGGCTTTCGCGAGCTTCGAACGCCGCTCCTCGAACCGACGCCCCTCTTCGTGCGCGCGATGGGCGAGGCGACCGACGTCGTCGAAAAGGAAATGTACGCGTTCGAGCACCACGGCGACGCCCTGGCGCTGCGGCCGGAGGGCACCGCGGGCGCCGTCCGCGCCTACATCGAACACTCGGTGTCGCAACGCGAGCCTATCGTCCGGTGGTGGTACGCGGGGCCGATGTTCCGGGCAGAGCGCCCGCAGCGGGGGCGCTACCGCCAGTTCTCGCAGCTCGGCGCGGAGGTCTTCGGCGACGAGGGACCGGGGTGCGACGCCGAGATCATCGACATGCTCGTCGGCTTCTTGCGCGAGCTGCAGGTGCCAGGGGTAGAGGTGGTCGTCAACTCGCTCGGAGGGGCCGAAGCCCGCGCGCGATATCGCGCCGCCCTCGTCGAATACCTGACCCCGAAGGCATCCTCGCTCTCGGCCGAGTCGCAGCGCAGGCTGACGACCAACCCGCTGCGCATCCTCGACTCGAAGGACGACGCGGATCGGGCGGCCGCGCAGGGGGCGCCCACGCTGATCGACGTCCTCGATGCCGGCGACCGCGAGCACCTGGCCAAGCTTCGGGAGGCCCTGGACGCCCTCGGGACACCCTATTCGATCGATCCCCACCTCGTCCGCGGCCTCGACTATTACACCCGGACCTTGTTCGAGATCCGAGGCGCCCACGATAAGCTCGGCGCGGGCAGCACCCTCGTCGGAGGGGGCCGGTACGACACCCTCGTCAAGGACCTCGGCGGGCCCGCCGTTCCGGCCATCGGCTTCGCGGCTGGGCTCGAGCGGCTCCTCATCGCCAGCGACCTCGAAGGGCCGTCGAGCGTGGTGGACGCGCTCGTGGCGCCGCTGGGAGCGAAGGCGGTCGCAGCCGGGCTCCAGGTGGCTCGCGACCTGCGCGGCAAGGGGATCCGTTGCGAGGTCGACACCCGGGGGACGTCGCTCAAGAGCCAGTTGCGGCGAGCCAACGCGCTGGGGGCCCGCATCGTGCTCATTCTGGGCGACGCCGAGATCGCGGCGGGAGCGGTGCAGGTGAAGGACTTGGCGGCCCATTCGCAGGAAACGATCCAACGAGACCAGGCGATACGGGTCGTAGTCGACCGCCTGATCGCCGCCGGCCGTACGGTGGACTCGCCCGTCAAGGCCTCGGCCACCGACTACACGGCCCCCACGACGCCCGAGGAGGACACGCCGTGAACGTGCGTGCGCTCCTGGCCGTCGCCCTTTCGACGGCCTTGCTTCTCCGGTCGACCGTCGCCGCCGCCCAGAGACATCACACGGCCCCCGCGCCGGACCAGAACGCCAAGCCCCCGAGCGACGACGAGGAGGAGGATCACCCGACGCCTCGCACCGAGCCGGAGATCCCCCCGCCGGCCGATCCTCTCGCCGTCGCCCCCGATACACGCGAGCGCATCGGTTCGGACTGGTCTGCCGGGGCCCCCTCGCCCGAGGGCAGCCTGCACCAGGTGCAGCTCTTTCCGTATTACGAGGAGCGGCAGGGCGACTACCGCCTGCGGATGATCCCGCCCCTCTTCATCGAGCAGACTCGCGGCTTGCCGGACCGCTCGCAGGGTCTTTACGGGGTGCCGCAGGCGCCGGACACGGAGGGGCTCTACGGCCTGCTCTACTACCGCCGCCGCTCGCCGCGCCTCGACATGGACCTCGTCTTTCCGGCCTTCTGGCGGGTGCGCGAGGGCGACAACCACGTGGTGGTCGCGGGTCCCTTCGTGCACCGCGAAGCGCCGGGCGAAAACGACAACTGGCTCGCGCCGCTCTACTTCGCCGGCAGCCGCACGGACGGCGGCTACTTCCACGCCCCGTTCTTGCTGACGACGTCCCATTGGGGAGCGTCCGGAGCGTTCACCCTCGTCGGTCCGTATTTTCGCGACCGCACGGGCAGCAACGTCTCGATGGGCCTCGCGCCGCTCTTCTTTCGAGGCGACAACGGCAACGTCGAGGGCAACCGCCGGACGTACACGCTGATCCCGCCCCTCATCTACTACCACGCGGAGCACGAGTTCGACTCGAGCTTCACCACCGTGGCGGGGCCGGTCATCGTGCAGTCGAACCCCAAGCGGGACGTTTTCGACTTCGCCCCCTTCTACTTCCACATCCGGGGCAAGCCCGACAGCGGAGGCGTCTCGGAAGAGCACACGACCCTTTTCCCATTCTTTCACTACGGCCACGACCCAAGTGGGTCGCTCTTCATTCTGCCGGGCTTCTATCGCAGGACGACGCCTACGTCGGACACCGTCCTCACGCCGTTTTTCTCGCAGGCGCAGACGCGCAACGGGGCGACGTCGCTGACGGCGATCGGCCCCATCGTGCCCCTATGGTGGAGCTATCGCGACCGCGATCTCGACGTGCGTTCGTACGCTCTCGCGCCGTTCTTCTACACCTCCGACAGTCCTTCGGGGCACGACTGGCTCACGCCGGTCGTCGGGCGCTTCGAGTCGTACGGCGAGTCGCGAACCTGGTGGATCTTTCCCTCGCTCACGTTCACTTCGAATCGCCACGGATGGGAGAACGATCTCCACCCGCTGCTTTACGTCGGCAGAAGCGACGACTCGTCGCACACCGTCGTGGCCCCCGTGTTCTGGGACTTCGCGAACGCGAAGGGACGCACGACGGTGGGCTTCCCCCTGTATTGGCGCTTCGCGACAACCGCCGACAACTCGGTGGTCGAGGTGGCGGCCAACACCCTGTACATGCAAAAGCGGGTGGCCGGCGGGACCGACTGGCAGTTTCACCTGCTCCCGTTCTTCTCGTACGGCGAGAATCCGACTGGCTACTTCTGGAATGTCCTCTTCGGCCTGGCGGGCTACTCGCGCGACGGCGCCCACGCCCAGGTGCGCGCGCTCTGGATCCCGTTCAACTCGGGTCCTCAGGTGACCCACATCGCGGGGATCGAACCGCCCTAGGGGGTGTCGCGGCGTCCCTAGTCTGAAGGCGACAGAGCTCTGGCTCGCCCTCGTCATCCACTTCAACGTCCCGGTCCTTCTTCGAGGCGCGCGCCGAGTCGTTCTCGGTTCCCCCCCAACTCATCGACCCCTGGTGTCCTTGGTGTCCTGGTGGTCCGTCTCCCCCTTCGGGTCGGGTGCTTTGTCGACGACGCAAGACGAGACCCTTCGCGGGACCGCTCCTCCCATGAGCGACAAGGACCCATCCCTGCGGCCGACCCGTGCGACCCTTTGGCGCAATCCCTCGCGCGTCCTCACCTCGGCCGCTTCCCTCACGCCGACCGAGCCTTCCCTCGACACGAAAGGCGCGCCCCCGAGCGAAAATATACAGCTATTGAGCCTCGGCGGCCCCTCCCTTCCACCGAGGCGCCCGCGATCGCGAGGGATGGGTGCATCTCTTTCGCTCGCTCGCGCATCTCTCGAGCAAAGAGGCGCGCGAGCCTCGCAGAGAGATGCATCTCTCTCGCTGACTCGCGTGCGTTCCAGGTTGGTGTGCGTGCGAGCGAGACGGGAAGATGCATCTTTCTCGCTGACTCGCGTGCGTTCCAGGTTGGTTTGCGCCGTCGGGGTCGTCATCGTACGAAAGTGCGGGCGAGCACCTTCTGCGCGGCGCGTAAGGCGAACTCGACGTCCTCGAAGCGTGTGTCCTCGCCGAGCGAGAAGCGCACGCTCGCGCGGGCCGCCTCGGCATCGCCCATGGCGACGAGGACGGGCGACGGCTCGGCGGTCCCCGCGCTGCACGCGCTGCCTGCGGATGCCTCGACCCCCTCGAGGTCGAGGGCGGCCACGAGCTCCGATCCTTGCCACCCTGGAAACGCGATGCTTGTCACGTGTGGAGCGCGGCGCGCGCTCGCGCCATGAATGCGTGCGCGGGGCCAGAGCTCGCACAGGCCCTTCTCGAGTGCGTCGCGCACGGGCGCCAGCGCCTGCCAGCGCGCCGGAGAACCAAGCGCGTGACGCGCCGCGGCCGCGAGTCCTGCGGCGGCAACCGGGTCGACCGTCCCCGGGCGCAAGCCGCGTTCCTGACTGCCACCGACCAGGACCGGGTGAAGGGGCGTACCCGGGCGCGCGATCAGGGCCCCGATCGACTTGGGACCCCGGATCTTGTGCGCCGTCAGGCTCCGCGTGTCGGCTTCGGGTCCCGCGTCGACGCCGCGACCGAACGCCTGCACGGCGTCCACGTGAACCCGAACGCCCGCCCGCCGGGCCAATGTCACGATGTCCGGCAGCGGCTGCACGACGCCGGTCTCGGAGTTCACCGCCTGCGCGGTCACGAGCCGCACGCCCTCCTCCGAGAGGGCTCGCGCCAGATCGTCCAGGTCGAGCGTCCCGTCCGGCCGCACGGCGACCCAGCGCACGGTGGCCCGCCCCTCTCGCTCCAGGAGCTCGGCGACGCGCGCGACCGACGGGTGCTCCATGCGGCTCGTCACCAGCCGTCCGCCGGGCTCGTGAAAGGCGCTCCGAAGGGCGAGATTGTTGGCCTCGGTGCCGCTCGAAGTGAGGATCACGTCGCGCGGATCGGAGGACGCGAGCTTGGCTACGGCCTCTCGAGCCTCCTCGATGCGGGCCCGGGCAAGGCGTCCGCTCGCGTGCGTGCTCGAGGGATTGCCCCACGCCTCGCGAGCTGCAGCCGACATGGCCTCGACGACCTCGGGCAGCGGCGGCGTCGTGGCGTTCCAGTCGAGGTAGACCCTCGTCACGCCCGCGGCGGACGTCACTGAATCACGCGGCCGGTCTCGCTCGCCGCGTCCACGACGACCGTCGGAGCCCGCTGCGCGACGGTGATCCAGAAGGCGGCCCCCGTGAGGTACGAGCCCTCGACGGTGGCGCCGGCGGTGACCCGCACGTCCCCGCCGAGGCCACGAGCGACGCGGCGCGCGATGGCCAAGCCCACGCCGACCCCCCCGTGCGCCCGGGTGGGCGAGCCGTCGACCTGATAGAACGGGTCGAAGACGCGGTCCGCGCGCTCGGGGGGTACACCCGGTCCGCTGTCGGCGATGAGCACTTCGTAGTGCGACTCGAGGACGCGCACGCAGATCCCCACGGTGCCGCCGGGCGGCGTGAACTTGCCGGCGTTGTCGAGGATCTGGCTCACGGCCCGCGCAAGGCGCTCCGAGTCGCCGTAGGCCGGGAGCGGTCCGCGCGGGGTCTCTTCGAGGACGTTGATGTGACGCTCGGCGAACGTGTCGGCGTACGCCGCCACGGCGCGCCGGATGGTGTCGAGGAAGTCGTATTCGCGGTGGTTGAAGCGCATGCGACCCGTCTCGAGGCCCGTCACGTCGATGAGGTTGTCGAGCGTCGACCGAAGCCGCCGTACGCAATCATCCATCGCGCGCATGGCCTTGGTCTGGGGCTTGTTCAGCGAGCCGAGCTCCTCGTCGAGGAGCATCCGCAGGTACCCCACGATGGGCGTCAGCGGGGTCGCCAGCTCGTGGGAGATGTTGCGATAGAACTCGGTGCGCAGCCGCTCGACTTCGCGAAGGCGGTCGTTGGCCGCCGAGAGCTCGGCGACCTTCTGTTCGAGGTGCGCGACGATGCGCTGACTCTGCACGCGGAGCCGCTCGCCCGTCGCGTCGGCGCTCGAGGTGTAGGGCTCCCGGTGACCGGACAGAAACTGCCGGACCAAGGCCCCGAAGCTCCGCCCGTCGATGGGCTTCTCGATGAAGCCGTCGCAACCCACGGCGAAGCTGGTGTCGCGGTCGCCCTCCGCCGTGATCGCGACGATCGGCACCGAGCCGAGCGACGCTTCTCCGCGAAGCCGGAGGGTCACTTCGTACCCGTCGAGGCCCGGGATATTGAGGTCCACGAGCACCAGGTCCGGGCGCTGCGTCAGCGCCGCTCGAACCCCTTCGAGGCCGTCGGTGGCGTCGATGACCTCGTGGCCTTCTGCCACGAGGAGCTTTCGCACCAGGAGTCGGTTTCTCGGGTCATCCTCGATGTGAAGAACACGCGACACCCGGCACCAGCCCTTTGACTTCCAGCATAGCCCCGAAGTAACTCTCCCGGTCGATGCTCACAGGGGAACCCCGCGCCTTTGGCCGCCTCGCCGTCCTGGCCACCGCCATCGCCGCGGCGGCGTTTGCGCCGCTAGCCGGCTGCACGTTTCTGACGGAACCGGGGCCGCCCGAGCCAGTCGCCGTCGCCCAGCCGCCGGCCGCGCCCGACGCGGGAGCACCGGAAGCCCACGCCGCGCCCGCCGCGTCCGAGTCGGCGTCGGCGGCTCCCGCAGCCCCACCCGAGGCGCCGATGGCGTCGACGACGCTGACCAAGGGCAAAGGTCCCGCGGCCAAAACAGGCGACCGAGTGAGCGTGCACTACGTCGGGACCTTCCAGGACGGCAAGAAGTTCGACAGCTCGCGCGACCGGAAAAAGCCCTTCGACTTTCAGCTTGGCGCCGGTCGTGTGATCAAGGGGTGGGATCAGGGCGTCGTGGGCATGCAGGTGGGCGAAAAGCGCAAGCTCGTCATCCCGCCGAGCCTCGCTTACGGGCCGCAGGGCCGCCCGGGCATCCCGCCGAACTCCACGCTCGTCTTCGAAGTCGAGCTCATGGCTATCAATCCGAAGCCGTAGACAGTCCGGGCGGTTATGATTCCGTCATGCACTCCCCGGGCAAGTTGGTCTTCGTCGTCGACGACGATGCCACGGTCCGCAAGATGATCCGGCAGGCGCTCGAGGCCAAAGGATACGACGTCGTCGAGGCCGTCGATGGGCTGCAGGCCTCCGAGATGCTCGGCAAGCTCACCACCGCCCCTGCGCTCCTCATCTGNNGACGTGATGATGCCGTCGATGGACGGGCTGAGCCTTGCGAAGATCGTCCGCGCCAAGAAAGAGCTCAGCACCATGCCGATCATCTTCTTGACGGCAAAGACAGGCGCCCTCGACGTGGTCAAAGGCATCCAGGCGGGGGCCCGCCACTACATAACGAAGCCGTTCAGCGTCAGAGAACTGCTTGCAAAGGTGGACAAGATCACGGGCTGAAGCCGGCGCATCGGCTCGNNGTCGCGGTGCTGCCCGCCGCAGGAGCGCTGCCGCTGTCCCCGCCCGTAGCGTACGGGTGCGCGTTCGCCTCGGGGCTCCTTTACTGGCTTGCCTTTCCGGGGATGGACGTCTGGCCGCTCGCGTTCGTGGCNNCATGACGTTCAGCGGCTTTCCGCTGCCGCTCTGCACTCTCTTTCTCCTCATCGTGTGCGGGTACCAGGGCCTGCGGATCGCGTTTCTCGGGTGGCTGTACGGTCGCGCCAGCGCGCGAGGCTGGCCAGCGGCGCCGGTGTTCGCCGCGGCCTTCGCGACGAGCGAGCTGCTCTTCCCGGTCCTCTTCTGGTGGTACTTCGCGGCCACCGTCCACCAGGTCCCCATCCTGATGCAGGTCGACGACATTGGGGGCCCGATCCTGGGCGGGCTCGTTCTGGTGGCCGTCAACCTGGCCGTGGCCGAGCCGATCCTGGCGCGGCTCGAGCGCCGATCCGTCGTCCCGGCCCCCGTCTTCGCGGGCGTGGCCACCCTCGCCGTCGCTTGCCTCTACGGGGCGTTCCGCGTCCACGCCGTCGACGCGGCCGCACGCGCCGCGCCGCAGGCCACCGTGGGTGTGGTGCAGGCCAACATGGGCCTGATGGAGAAGCGTACGGCCTACGAAGAGGGGCTGCACCGACACCTGAGCCTCAGCGAAGACCTGCGCGCCCGGGGCGCCGATTTCCTGGTGTGGAGCGAGACCTCGGCCATGAGGCCCGTCCGGGATGCCTCGTACGGGCAGGAGCTCCGCACGCTCACTCGGCGGATCGGGCTCCCGGCCATCTTCGGCGCCGTCGTGGTCAAGCGCGTCGAGGACGAGCGTGGGTATGTTTATTACAACAGCGCCGTCGCCAGCGCGGCGGATGGCACGGTCGAGGGCCGGTACGACAAGCAAGTGCTGCTCGCGTTCGGCGAGTACCTCCCGTTCGGGGACACCTTCCCGGTGCTCTACCGGTGGTCGCCGAACNNGCGGTCGCTTTTCGTCGGGTACCTCGTTCGACCCGATCGAGCTCGAGGTGCGCGGCGAGAAGCACCCCGTCACGGCGCTCATTTGCTACGAAGACATCCTGCCGCGCTTCACGAACGACGCCGTCCGCCACGCGAACCCCGAGCTTCTCGTCAACATGACCAACGACGCCTGGTTCGGCGACACCGACGAGCCATGGGAGCACCTGGCGCTTTCGCAGCTTCGAGCCGTCGAGCACCACCGGTACTTCGTCCGCGGCACCAACAGCGGTGTCAGCGCCGTCATTGATCCCGTGGGCCGCGTCATCGCGAAGTCAGGCACGTTCAGGGAAGAAGCCATCTCCGCCCCAATNNCACTGGATGCGGTCTCGAACCATCTACGAGAGCCTTGGCGACTGGCCTTGGTTGCTCCTGTCCGGAGGGACCCTCTTCGCGGCCTTCCGGCGCCGCCGGGCGCCTGCGTCCGCGTCAGTGTGAAGCGGGTGTGAACCGGTCGTCGCGCGTCCGCGACACCGATGTCATAGGGCAAAGACCGCATCCGATGTCCGCGCAAAAGTTGATGACTTGGACCTTCGGTCGGCTAGTCTTTCCCCGCCGGCACAGCCTACGTAATAAGGCCGTGCGGCCCTTGAGGGGCCTTCTGATTGGTCACAACGAGCCCCGGCTTTCCGGGGAGGAGATTGCG
>PLIR01000333.1 GCA_003139415.1 Myxococcales bacterium
GACTCCTCCAACTCGCTGCGCGCCGAGATGGAGCAGTACGACTCGGTGTTGACCAAGACGCGGACCCACAAGGTGGAGCTCCTGGCTCGCAAGGCGGAGCTCGGGGGCGTCAGCGAGGCCAATCCCGACGCGATCCCATCCTCCGAGCTCCTCAACAGCGCCTACCTGCAAGGGCTGCGGACTGGCTACCGGAAAGCCGTCGATGACAGGGATGCCCTCGTAGCCGGGGGCAAGGGCGAGAATCACCCGCTCGTCAAGGAGGCGGCCGGCCGGGTCGCGACGGCCAAGACCGCGCTACTGACGGAGGTCGACAACATTCGGAGTGCGGTCGACAGCGACCTGGCTGCGACCGTGCGGCAGGAGCAACTCGTCGAGGGTCTCTTCTCGGCGTCGCGCCGCGCGGCGGTCGATCTGAACATGAAGGAGATCGAGTACCACCGCCTCGATCGCAACCGCGAGCAGGACGAGAAGGTTTACAGCCTCCTCATCGAGCGTATGAAATCGGCCGATCTTGCGCGCATGCTGCGCGCCAACAATCTGCGAGTGGTGGACACCGCCGGGGTTCCGGATGCACCGATCAAGCCGCGCATCTCCGCCAACGTGATGATGGGCCTGGCCGCCGGGCTCGCGCTCGGACTTGTGCTCGCGTGGCTGCGCGAACAGCTCGACAGTTCGATCAAGACCCCCGACGACCTCGAGCAGAAGCTTGGCCTCGTGTTTCTCGGCCTCTTGCCAGAGATCGAGGAGGACGGCTCGCCGAAGAAGAGCACGCGTCGACGGAAGGGTTCGAAGGATGACCCGAATGGGCGTCCGTCGGAGCTGGTGGTTCACGCTCGTCCCTTGAGCGCGGTGTCCGAGGCGGCGCGAAGCATCCGCACCAACCTGATGTTCATGAACCCGGACAGGCCGTGCCGCCGTCTTCTGGTGGCGAGCGCCGCTCCCTCGGAGGGCAAGACAACCGTCGCGTGCAGCATCGCGATCGCATTCGCTCAAGGCGGGGCGCGCGTGTGCATCGTCGACGGCGATTTGCGCCGACCACGCATCCACCGCATCTTCGGCCGCGAGGGCGAGGCGGGGCTCACGAACGTCCTCGTGGGCGACGCGACGATCGAAGAGGTGGCGAAGGCGACGGAGATCGCCAACCTCTGGTCGATCCCCGCGGGCCCGCTGCCGCCGAACCCGGCAGACCTCCTGCATTCGGCCCGCTTTCGCAAGTTCATGGAGGACATGGGCGAGCAGTTCGATCACGTCGTCATCGACAGCCCCCCGCTCGTCGCCGTCACGGACGCCGCGATCGCGTCCACCGTGGTGGACGGCGTGGTCTTCGTCGTGCGCGCCTTCGCGACCGGCAAGCACGTGAGCGCTCAGGGCCTACGAGCGCTGCGCGACGTCGACGCACCGATCATCGGCGCAGTCCTCAACGCCGTCGACCTTCAGCGCAGCGAGTACACGTACTACACGTACTATCACTACAAGCGCGAAGGGTACGCGTCGATCCCGGCCAAGCCCGACGACGCTCCCGAGCACGGCGCTGCACCGAACTAGTCGCGGTCGGGGGAGCGCCCTCCGCTCCCCATCCGCTCCCCTCGAGCTCCCCCACCGGATTTCATTTGTGAAGTGCGGTGAGGACTCCCGTCAGAGGGCCTCGCGCTGGGCGTCGGCGGCGCGCTTCCAGCGCATCTCGGTGGGCTGCCTGCGGGCGAGACGCTCGTAAGCCTCCGCGGCTTCTGTGTGTAGCCCCGCAATCGCCGCGACCTTGGCGATGTGCTCGAGCACGCTGTCGTCACCGGGTGTGCGCTCGTAGGCGCGCTTGTACAAGGCGAGCGCGTCGCCGGGCTTGCCGTGCGTCTCTTGCTGCCCGGCGGCCCACGCGAGGTTGCCGGCGCATTCTGTGTCCGAGGCGCACCCCGAGGTGGCGATCTTGTCCACGGCGCCCAGCCAGCGCGCGCGGTCGTGGGCGTCGTCCGCCAACTTCGCCAGCTGCTGCAAGCATGGGACGCGATCCATGACCATGTCTGCCGCCGAGGCGAGCGACGCCAAACCGCGCCCGACTTCGCCCGCGGCCGCCTCTGCGCGTGCGTGCAACAAGTGCGGCGCACAGCTTCGCGGATCGAGCGCCTCCGCTCGCTCGGTCAGGGTCAGCGCATGCGCCGCACAGGAGGGACGTGAAGAGCCCGCGCACCACGGCGTCTCATCGCCTGCCTCTAGGTCCTCGATGGCGTCGGAGGCGGCGTGCAAGGCTGGACCCGGTGTCGCTGGTGCGCGTGCGACAATCTCGGCATCGAGCCTGACGCACGTCGCGGGCAGCCGCATTTGCCCGTACTCGATGAGGCTCTCGAGCGTCGGCAGGGCCCCGGACCCGTGCGGCACGACCTCCATGGCGTCGTCGTATCCCCCCACCAGCCGGGCCGCCTCGCGAGCGATGCTCCAAGTCGACTCGGGGGCTTGCTCCGCCGCCAGGCGGTATTCCATTCGTGCCTGCGCGGGGGACCGGCGCGCGAGAAACTCCGCCAGCACCAGGTGCGCCGGAGCATAGATGGGGGCGCGCTCGAGCGTGGCCTCCAGCCATGGCATGACGTCGTCGTCACCCGCGCTCTCCGCCCTCCAGCCCGCGATGAAAGGCAGGTAGGGTTCGCCCGGGTGCATCAGCATCGCCGCGCGCGCCAACGACCGCATCTCCGTGGCCGAAGTCGTGGGCTCTCTCGCCGCGGCGAAGAGCGCCAACCGCTGTGCATCGAGCTCCCGGTCGAGGCCCGTCAGGGCTACGGCGATCGCGACGCACGCGCTCGCGATCGCGGCAGCGGCGACGACCGCGGGCGCGCGTCCCCAAGCCTCGATGCGCCACGCCGCGCGACGCCCCGCCGTCCCGCCGGAAACCATGGCCGCGCACACGACCACCGCCAGCATCAAGCCGGGAATCTCCGTGCCGAGGTCGACCATGTTCTGGGCGGCGACGGCCACGATGGCGGCCCACGGACCCACGGCCGCAGACGATCGCGCGAGCGCGGTGCGAGGACGGAGCGCGATCGCCACGGCCACGAGGCCCGCCGCAGCGACCGGTAAGCCCCACTCTATCGTCCACTGCAGAAGCACGTTCTCGGGGTGGGTGAACGTGTTGACCCAGATGCTGCTGCGAAAGGCCGGGAAGGTGCTCTCGAAGGCGCCTCGACCCGCGCCGAAGACGGGATACGCCGGGATCATACGCACCGCGTCGCGGAACAGCTCGAACTTGAACCTCGTGCCGGTGTTCAGGAGCTCGGACGAGACCTCCGGGGAACTGCCGACGCCCACCAGAACCCCCCCTGTCGCGAGCGCGAGCAGCAGAGCGAGGGAGACGTTGAGCGACCGCGTGCTGCGCCCGAGAGCCGCCGGGCGGGAAAGCACGACGACGGCCGCCATCCCAAGGACCATCGCGGCGACCCCTCCGCGAGATGCCACCCATACTTGCGTCGCCGCGATCATCAAAGCCACGCTCCCCGAGAGCGATCGCGGGAAGCGCGGATCGGGCGAGATGGTCGTCGCGAGGGCAATGCAGAACGCGATGTTGAGGTACCCGGCGAGGTTGTTCGGATTGAGAAACGGTGCCAGGTGCCGCGGTTCGATGGCCGCCGTCGGCACGATGAACCCGTAGAGCTTGTGCGCGCCGAATGCCGGGTGCAGCACGGCGGCGAGCGCCAGGGCCACGCCCGTGAGGACGAGCACGAGGCTGAGGAACGAGATTCCGCCGCGACGCCGCACGATGCGCAGCGAGGTCACGAACGCGAGGAGGTAGGCCACGCCCTTGAGCGCCTCGATCCGCGTCGCGGGCGGATCCAGCGAGAGTGGAGCCCAAGAAGGCTCTGCCCCTTGCAAGGGCGTCAGCACGCGCGACCAGATGTCGGCGTTGCGCGGCGCGATGACGCGCAGGAGCGCCATCGGAATCGGCACGCATTGAAGCGCCGTGTATCCCGTGAGGGCGACGGCCGTCACGAGCAGAAGTGTCGCGGCCGGGCGCATGTTCGACGCATCGGCGCCCGCCCACGTGAGCGCCGCCGCAAGCGCCAGCACGCCGGTCACCACGACGAGCGTGACCGTGTGCACGGTGCCCACGGCGAGCGCGGCCCCCGCGACCGCCAAGCCGAGCAGCAGCGCCCCCGCTCGGCTGGTCCCGCCCCACGGCGGTATGAATTGAATGCCAGCGAAAGGCGGACCCGGCTCGGCCTCGAGCCTCTTCAGCACCCCGCTCAGCATCGGGGCAGGATACCTCCGTCCAGTGCCTCCGCGGCAATTCCGATCTCCCCTTCACCGGCCTCGGCACCACAGAACGGTGCTACATCTGGAACCGCCCCCGGGGGGCATGACTCATGCGCGCGCGCGACTACCAACCCGGCGAGCAAGTCCCCGGCACGGTGTACATGGTCTTGCGCCTGATCGGCGCCGGAGGGATGGGCACCGTCTACGACGTGGAGGACACGTCGATCGGCAAGCGCTACGTCCTGAAGACCCTCCACCCGAAGCTCGGCGCCCGAGAGGACCTTGCCCGCCGGATCCAGCACGAGGCACGCACCCTCGCGCGCCTGAACCACCCGAACATCGTCGAGGTCATCACCGCGGGGGTCACGGGCGACGACCTGCGGCTCCCCTACTACCTGATGGAGCGACTGAACGGGCAGTCGTTGCGGGTGGTGCTCGAGAAGAAGGGCCAGCTCGAACTCGCGCACGCGTACCACATCGGTATCGATCTACTCGACGCGCTCGACCACGCCCACGACAAAGGCGTCATCCACCGCGACGTCAAGCCAGACAACATCTTTCTTCATCGGACTGTCGCCGGCGTGACCGTGACCAAGTTGCTCGACTTCGGGATCGTCTCGATGCTCGACTCCGACCACGGAGAGACCGCCGGTCGGTTCCTCGGCACCCTGCGGTACGCGGCGCCCGAGCAGCTTCGCGGCGACAAACCGTCGCCGAAGACCGACGTCTACTCGGCGGCGCTCGTCGTCTACGAAATCGTGGCCGGCCGGGGACCGTTCGACGATCAGGGGGACGGCCGGCGGATCGCCGCCGCGCACATGAACAGGATCGCCCCGCCACTGTCGCGGTTCGCACCGGGCGTCCCCCGAGAGCTCGACCTGCTCCTCGCCGCCGCGCTGGCGAAGAGCCCGGAGGTCCGGCCACGCGACGCCTTTTCGTTCGGGGCGAGCCTGCGCAACTTGAAGCGGAAGCTCGAAGGAACCCGGCCGCGGGACACGACCGACAGCCGCGTGACGGCCGCGGCCCTCGCGCCCGACTCGGCGCCGGCGTTGCGAACCGCGGCGCATGGCAACGGCTTGCCCTTCGCGGGAGAGTCCACCGCACCCCCGCCGGAGTCTGGCGGGCAGGTTGCCACCACGCTCCCGCGGACGACACTCATCGGGATGCCCCTGTCCGGCCTCGACCCGCCGGACGGGGGGGCCGATGACCTCACGGGGACGACCGCGTCGGACATGAACCGCGTATGCGCCACGGGCACCATGCACCCGGAGCCCGTCGAGACGATGCGCGCATCGCCCTACGGGACCGAAGTGGCGAGCTTGCCGGATGCGGAAAGTGTCCCGCCGCTTCCCGACGCGCCAGCGCGATCGCTTCACTGGCCGCCCGAACGCGGTCCGGCGCGGAGTCTCGAACCGCAGGTCGAATCGCTCCGGGTCCTGCCGCCACGTAGGTCTGCGCGCCCGACGGCCGGCGTCGGCTTGGCATTGGCCACCCTCGGGCTCGTCGTCGCGTCGGCCATCTCGATCGCTCACCGTCCAAGCGGCACCGTTCCCGGCATCCGCGACGAGCCCGCCATGAGCGCTGCCGCGACGCTCGTCCCCGGGCCAAGCGGAGTGGAGCTCGCGCTGCCGGCGCCTACGATGGCCCCGCCTGTGCTCGAGGAGCCGCCCATCGCTGCGCCGTCGTCCCGGCCCGCGCCCCTGCCAGCGCCCTCCAGTTCCTTTACCTCGAGAATACGGATCGCCAAGCCCACGCCCGTCGGCCCGAAGGCAAGTGCCCCACCTCGCGTCGCCGATCGTCCCGGACCGGGCTTCTAGGGCACTGCCGTCTAGCGTCGGACTGGAGAGGGCCGCGTTGGGTCTTCGGGCCACGAATGGCGCGGGTATCGGCGCATCAGCTCCTTGCGCGTGGCAGGGTACTGCCTCTCCCAGAAGCCGGCGAGATCGGTGGTGATCTGCACGGCGCGCCCGTTCGGTGCGAGAAGCTCGAGGACAAGGGGAACCCGGCCGCCCCCGACGCGGGGCCCCTCCTTCATCCCGAAGAAGTCCTGCAACCGCGCCGCGACGGCCGGGGGCTTGCCGGCCTCGTAGCGGATCGGGAACGCGCGCCCGCTGCTCAGCGTCACGCGCTCGGGGGCGAGGCGATCGACGTCGCCAGCCCGTGATCGCCGGCGCAGGGCGTCGAGCAGCCCGGCGTCATGCAGCTCCGCGAAGGTGCTCCGTCCTTGGCAGAGGGCCACGACGGCCTCGCGTACCGCGTCGTCGCCCGGAGCCTCGAGCGACGGGTCCATCGCGTGCGCGGCGCGGGCGCGGGCGAGCCAACGGTCGACGGCGTCGCGCGCTCCGAAGGCGTCGACCCCCCGGGCGAGCGCCGCCTCCGCAAGCACCCGCGACACCTCGAGCGCGTCGGGATGGGAGCCCTCCGACGTGTGGAGCACCAAGTTCTGCCAGGCCATCGAATCGCGGGCCACGACCCTCTCGGCGTGCCCGTCGAACGTGACCGCCCGCGTCTCGACGATCTTGTCCGGGAACAGGTCGATGAGCCAGTCCGGTTCGATCGCGCTTGCCAGCCGCGCGATGACGCCGCCCCGGGCCCCCGCGCCCCCGCCCGTGCGTTCCTCGGCGTCGAGGACCACCAGCCATTCGGCCGAGCGTACGACGCTCGCCTCGGCCAGCTCCGCCGATCCCCCGCCGGCGAGCGCCACCGTGCGTCCGCCCTGGCGTACCCGCTTGGCGACGCGGTCCGGGTAGCCAGCGAGAAGGGCGATCTGCAGCGCCCTTTCGGCATCCGCCACGGTCGCACTGGCAGGACTCGCCGGGGAGACCTGGCGAACGAGCTGCTTGACCGCGCGGGCCACGCCTTGGGTCGCGCGCGCGTCGAGCCCAGCAGCGCGAAGCGACCCTGGCGAGAAGCCCGAGGCCTCCGCTTCGCGAAACCGATCGAGCAGGGCGACGAGATCGGAGGCCTCGGTGGCCGCGTCCTCGGCGCGCGCGTCGCCGAACCGCGCCTTGCTCGCCGTCCGGATATCGCCCTCCGCCAGGATGGCCGCTGCGATGCATGCGTCCTGCGCGATGCCCCGGCGCGCGCCCTCGAGGATGACCCGTGCGGCGCGCGGGTGCGCGGCCAGCCGGACCATGGCGCGCCCGGTCTCCGTCATGCGCCCTTCGCCGTCGATCGCGCCGAGCAGCGATAGCAGGTCGCGCGCGGCCCGGGCGCTCGCCTCCGGCGGCGGCTCGAGCCACCGGATGTCGTCGGCCCCGAGGGCGACGAGCTCGAGCCACGTCTGCGCCAAGTCCAGGCGAGCGATTTCGGGCACGTCGTGCTCGGGCCTCTGCTCGAAGTCGGCCCGTGTGTAGAGGCGCAGGCACCGGCCGGGACGAGTCCGTCCGGCCCGCCCGCTGCGCTGCACCGCCGACGCCCGACTGATCTTCTCGACCCGCAACCGCGGAAACCCCGACCACGGGGCCTGCGACGCCGTCCGCGCCAGCCCTGAGTCGACGACCGCGACCACGCCGTCGATCGTGATCGACGACTCGGCCACGTTCGTCGCGAGGATGACCTTTCGACGATCGGACCGCCGCACTGCCGCGTCCTGCTCCTCGGGGGAGAGGTCCCCGTGCAGGGGCAGGACCGCGAGGTCGGCCTCGGCGGCCACCTTGGCGCACGTGTCGCGCGCGCGCCGGATCTCTGCAGCGCCGGGCAGAAAGACCAGGACGTCGCCGTCGAGCCCTTCGACGACCAGCTTGCGCACCGCGGAGGCCACCTGCGAATCGAGGGGCCTGTCGTCGGGCGCCGGAAGGTGCTCGAGGGTGACTTCGTACCGCTTGCCCTCGGCGCGAAGGATCGGCGCGTCCATGTACCGCGCGAGCGGCTCGGTCGCGAGCGTCGCGCTCATCACGATGACCAGCAGATCAGGGCGGGCGCGTCGGCGTAGGCGCTCGACGAGCGCGAGCGCGACGTCGCCCTGCAGGTGCCGCTCGTGGAACTCGTCGAGCACGACCGCCGCCACCCCATCGAGCAAAGGCGACGCCACGAGCCGCCGCCCGAGCACCCCCTCGGTGACGAACCGGATCCGCGTCCGCGCGCTCGTGACGTCGTCGAATCGCACCGTGTAGCCTGCCGTGCCGCCCGGGCGTTCGCCGAACTCCTCGGCGACGCGCCGCGCGGCCATGCGCGCCGCGAGCCGGCGCGGCTCCAGAACGACGATCTCGCCCCGCTCGGCCAATCCGGCGTCGAGCAGGGCCCGGGGGACCCGCGTCGTCTTGCCCGCGCCCGGCGGCGCCTCGAGCACGAGCGCGGACCCGCGCCGCAGGGACGCCACGATCTCGGGCAGCAGGGGATCGATCGGCAGCGCGAGCATCGAGGTGGGCTTGAGCGAGACGAAAGGAGCGAGCAGTCTAAGCCGGCGGTATTAAAAGCAAGGCCACCCTTGGATCCTCGCGCCGGCGTCCCGCTCGCACCGCTCACGACCCTCCGCGTCGGGGGGCCGGCGCGGCGCATGGTCGACATCGAGCGCGAAGACGACCTCGTCGCGGCGGTGCGCGACGCGGACGTTCGTGGCGAGCCGCTCTTCGTGCTCGGGGAGGGGAGCAACGTCGTCGTCGGAGACGGCGGCTTCCCCGGGCTCGTCGTCCGCATGGCGATCCCTGGAATCGAGATCCGTCGTGACGGCGATCGCATGACCGTCGACGTCGGTGCCGGCGAAGACTGGGACGCGTTCGTGGCCCGGTGCGTGGGCGAGGGATGGCGCGGCGTCGAGTGCCTGAGCGGCATCCCGGGCCGCGTCGGTGCGACGCCGATCCAGAACGTCGGCGCTTATGGGCAGGAGGTGAGCGAGTCGATCGTTTCGGTCCGAGCTTTCGACCGGACCGCAGGCGAATTCCGCACGATCGACGCAGCCGCCTGCGGCTTCGGTTATCGCGCGAGCATCTTCAAGAGGAACGACCGATGGATCGCCACGGGCGTGCGCTTCTCGTTCGAGGCTGCGCCCGACAGCGCACCGCTGCGCTATGCGGAGCTCGTCCGGGCGCTCGGCGTGGGCGAAGGGGATCGGGCGCCCTCGGTCGTCGTGCGCCAGGCGATCGTGGCTTTGCGCCGCGCCAAGGGGATGGTCCTCAGCGCCGACGACCCGGAGTCGGTCAGCGCGGGGTCGTTCTTCGTCAATCCAGTCGTCGATGCCGCGGCGCTGGCCCGCGTCGAAGGCCTCGCGGCAGAGCGTCCGCCGCGCTTCGAGGCTGGCGATGGGCGGTACAAGCTGGCGGCGGCGTGGCTCGTCGAGCGCGCAGGCTTTCCCAAAGGGTGGGGGACTGGGCGCGCCGGCGTCTCGCGCAAACACGCCCTCGCGCTGGTGAACCGCGGCGGCGCCACGGCGCGCGAGATCATTGCCTGCGCCCGCACGATCCGCGACGGCGTTCGAAGCCGGTTTGGCGTGGCCCTCGAGCCCGAGCCCGTCTTCGTCGGCTGCACGTGGGACGAGTCAGGGGAAGAACAGGCTCGTCAGGGCCAGTAGCGTGGCCGCGACGAGGGTCGCGGGCGCGAGAGCACCGGCCGTGGCCTCGAGTCGTCCGCGCCCCACGAACGCGACCAAGACGGCCGTCATGCCGCCGATGTAACCCGCAGTCCAGGCCCTCCAAAAGAAGCCCGCGTGAGCGCTCCACACCACGACCGCGGGGTTCGGCTCGGGCGCGCGTAGCACTTGGACCGAGCGCAAGATGGCATAGGCGGCTGCGGCCACCACGAGGCCCCACGCGAGCGACAGCGCGCCCTGGACCCGCCCGTCGTGGCCCCTCATGCCGTCCGACCTCGGTGCGCGAGCACGCGCGGGCACTCCGGGTCCGGCCCGTGCACCCCGTCCACGAAGCCCGCCACCACCTTGCAGCCGCCCTTGCAGACCGGCCGCAGAGAGCAGGACGCGCACGGCTCGGGCGGCGCGGCCACGTACGCCCGCCATTGCTCGAGCGTCGGGTCCGCGGCGTGCCCCGACGCCAGTCGCTCCCCAAGCAAGTCCGTCGGCGTCGCGAAGCTGCAGGGCGCGACGCGGCCATCCGCTCGAACCGCCGCGAGCGCGCCGCCCGCCTCGCACCCGAAGACCCCGAACCGCGAGAGCCGCGCCGGGTCGCTTGCCAGCGTCTCGTCGGCGGAAAGGAAGGGCACGAGCGCGCAGTCGATCCGGATGTGGAAGGCCCCGTCCGCGCAAAGCGATTCGCTCACCCTCCGGAGCAAGGGCCCGAGCCCGCGCCCCTGCTCGGGCGAGAGACGGCGCGCGAGATAGTCGAGCGACGCCGCCCGGCCGGCCGGTTTGTAGCGGAGTAGCTGCGCTTCGCACGCCCCAAGAGAGCGGGCACGAGCCATCGTTTCGGCCGCCCGATCGAAGCTCACGCGCGTGAGGACGACGTTGACGCCGACGCGCACGCCTGCGCTGGCAAGGCGCTCGATCGCTCGCTCGGCCGCGCCTGCCCCGTCGAATCCGCGAACGCTCGCATACGTCGCGGCCGGGCCGTCGTAGCTCACGTTGACCTGCGCGAACCCGCGAAGCCGGGCGGCGCGCGCCTCGGTCAGCCCGAGGCCGCTCGTCGTGAGCACGGGCGTGATTCCGCGCTGCCGCGCCGCGTCGGCCAACAGGTCCAGGTCGTCCCGTGTCGTGGGCTCGCCGCCTCCGAAGGCCACCGTGAACACGCCCGCGTCGCGCAGGGCATCGAGCTCACGCAGGATCGCCGCGCGCGGTTTCTCGTGGCCGTCGGGGCGCGCGTCGATGTAGCAGCCCTCGCACCCGGCACCGCAGCGCTCGGTCACGGCGAGATGCACTTCGATCGGGGCCGAAGGAGCGCTGGCGCTGCTCGCGTCCCTGTGGCCGTCGAGTCCCAGCGCGCGCACGCCGTCGCGGTCGATCGCGACGACGGCGGCCGATGACTCGAGCTTCACCCAAGCGCCCCAGGCTTCGTGGCGGACGATCATGGCGCAGGGTCTCCTCGTGGGGACAGGCCTCCGTCGTCGGTGTCTGCGGGCTTCGCGCTCGTCGACCGTTCGCCCACGACGCGCACTTCTTCGGTGGCGAGGGCGGCGGCGAGGGCCGCGAATACCGCCGTCCCGACCGCGGCAGCGACAAAGAGCGTGTCGACGACGCTGCCGATGCTCGAGCAGTTCGCTCCGTGGCCGATGCGCGCCGCGAGGATGTGGTCGGGGTCGATGGATCGTTCGCTCACAGCCCGAACCCCGACAAATACGAAAGGCCGAGCACGTCGAGCGCCATGAAGGCCGCCGCCAGCGCGGCGCCCGCGCACACGGCGGCGCGAAGGACGCGCGCGACGGCCGTCGACGACCCTACCGCCGCCCACCCCCGCGCGAGCAGCACCAGCGGCAGCGCCATGGCGCCCAGCAGAAGGAATGGCGCCGCGTTGCCCGACTCGTACGATGCGGCGAGCAATCCGCCGGCGCACGCCGTGTACACGACGAAGAGGGTGGCGAGAGGCGCAAACCCCTTGAACGCCCTCCGAGCGGGCTCGAGGTCGCCGCGCCGCGCTGCGCGGCCAAGCGCGAGCGACGCGAGGGCGACGAAGACGGCGATCACGGCGAGGGCTCCGCGACGGACCGATCGGCGCCGAACGACCCGGTCGACCTGCGCGACGAAACGAGGGTCGAGGCGATCGGCATGCGCGTGGGCTTCGGCCGCCCCATCATCGACGTGCCCCTCGCGAACCAGCGCGTCCACGATCTGCCCTTCGGCGAAGCGGCTCGTGACGGGGTCCGCGAGGGGGTCAAGGGCGATCTTGTGGAGCTCGGCGATGGCGTCGTCCGGGCGATTGAGTCGCTCGAGCCACGCGATCGCCACCACCATGCGAGCGTCGATTTGGACCTGCCCGGCGGGGAACATCTCGGCGTCGCGGGCGAGGGCCTCGATGGCGGCCGGGTCGCTCGCGAGGCGCGGGTCCTGCCGCACCTGCTCGAGGCGCGCCTGGGCGGCGTCCTCCGCGACCGAGTCGCTCGCGAAAGCTCGAGGCCCAGCGAGAAAGAGAGCCGTCAAGGCCGTCGCGCCAAGGAGGGCTGTTCGCATTCGGCGCGTGACCACCGCCTACCGGGGCTGCGCCCGAAGCGCAAGCGAGCGCGCCCCGATTGCCCAAGGGGCTCCCGGGCAGCTATCAGCATGGGTCGCATGTTCCGCCCAGCCGACTGCGCCTGCTGGATGGCGCTGGCCGCCGCGATGGGGCTTTCGACAGGCGGCTGCCGCGGCGACCATCCGTTCGTGCCTTATTCGATCGAATCTCCCGACGGCGCGGGGGCACCGTCCTCCTCCGACTCGGGCGCCCCGGCGGCCCCCCGTCCGGCGCTCGAGGAGGCACCGGATGGCGGGTCGGCCGCCGTCGCCCCGCCGGGCACCACGAGTTGGACGCTGGACGGCGTCACCCTGCAGGCCTCGCCAGGACACGTCTTCGTCCTCGGAATCGCGGGAGACTTCGACGAGGACGGCGCCAAGGACGCCTTCGTCGTCGAGCGCCCCGCCGAAGGAACCGACTGGGGGTACGTCGCGTTCTATCGGGGCACGTCGCTCGCTTCGCCGACGCTGTTCTCGCCGCCCGCCGGATTGAGCCCCGGCCCTTCGTGCCAGCCTGCCGCCCGCCTCGTCCGCGCCGGCACCCGGTCGGTGTTCGCGGAGCTCGGCGCAACCTGTCCGCGTGCAACGGGCCCGGACCGATGGGTGGTCGCGCTCGAAGCGAAGAAGCTCCCCGAGGCTGGCCCCGATCCAGGCGCCCAGGTCGTCTTTGCCGCCACGATCGTCGATCCCACGGGAGCCCCGGCGCTGTCGCTCGACGCGCAGGTGTCCGACCGCGACGGCGATGGCCTCGACGACCTCACGTTGCGCGTGGGCGTCGAGGGGGGCGGCGCGCCGCTCGAACCGGGCCCTCGCGTGGAAGCCACGTTCGCCTGGCTGCAGCGCTTTGCGGGCCTGAGCCGTGAGCGCGGCGTCACCGAGGCGTCGTTCGCGTTGCTCACGGCGTCGGCGGCCTCGCGCGCCGCTCGCGCCAAGGACGCTCCGGCCGTGCCGACGTACGTCGGTCAGGCGCGCACCCTCTGGCGCGCCATCTGCGCCGACGGCGGCGCCGCGCGGCTGGCTCCCGTCGCCGGGCTGGGAACGATCGTGTGCGGCGTCGGAACTGCCCTGGGAGATCTGGGGGTCGCGGAGCTCCGCGCGTACGTCACCATGGGCGATGCCCTGCGTGCGGCGCTCGCCCTCGATGGCGCATGCCATCCGCCGGCGCAGTGCGGGGCCCCGCGCCTCGCGGAAGCGCAGAAGCTCATCACGCAGATCGCGCCCGTCGCGACGGCGCGCGGCGTTCGCGCCATCGCGGCGGTCCCGCGCCTGCACCACGGCCACGAGCCTGCGTGGGGCTCGCTGGCGTTCGAGGCCGGCGGCAAGCTGCTCTTGCGCACGGCGTCGGGCGTCGTGCGCGTCGAGCCGGAAGCGGGAGACGAGACGGCAGCCGCCGGCGTCGACTGGAAGCCTTCCGTGACGTCGCCGGACGGATCCGTCGCCTGGATCGAGGCCTACGACCCGTGCGACGGGCTCTCGCTTCGCGCCACCTTCGCGCCAGCGTCAGGAGACGACGTGCGCGAAGTCGCCCTGCCCGTACGCCCTCCGCTGGCCGGCCGGTGCATGGGATCGCGCGGCGCGCAGTCGCACGTGTTGCCCATCGCGTGGGGTCCGGGCGGGCTCGAGGCGATTGTGGAGGGCGAGGCCATCCTCGTCGCTCCGGACCTCGCGCACGCCTCCGTTCTCGCGTCGTTTTTGGACGCACCGCCGCAACTCGGGTCTCCGCGATCGCCGGACGGCAAGACGCTCGTCTTTGCCACGCCTTCGGGCCTCGTCGTTCGCGGTCCCGCCGGAGCCCACGTCCTGCGCGCGCCTGCGCTCGACGGGACGTACGCCGAGCA
>PLIR01000583.1 GCA_003139415.1 Myxococcales bacterium
CGACGGCCCTCTACCGCTGCTTAGTCGCCGGGATCGACGAGTTCGTGAGTGGCCAACCGTCGAACGACGGCGAGCTGTGCCAAGGTGATTCTGGCGGACCACTCACCCGAACGGTCACGAGCAACGGGATGCCACAGGTGGTCATCGTCGGCGTCAACAGCGCCATCTTCCCGGGCGGGAAGGGGGGCGGCGCGAACGCGGATCAAACTTGTGCCTTCCAGGGCAACGACACGAGCCAATGGTCCCGAGTGGACGCCTCCTACCAGTTCATCGTGAGCACCATGCAGAGCTGGCAGAACGGGCCGAACTTCATGCCGACGCTGCTGCCGGACGGCTCCGATCCACAGAGCTTCGCGCAGCTGTGGGGGCCCATTTGCCAGAACAACTGCCAATGTGGCGCGAATTCGTACTGCGAGAATCCGGTCAGCGATCCGAACGGGATGTATCAGACGAGCCCGGACGCAAACCCTTGCTTCTGGTGTCAGGGCTTTCCCGGGGCGACGGGTGGATGTTCCTGCATCTCGGGGCAATGCTTGCCTTTGTCGCCCGGAGATTCGTCGGATTCGGGGTCGTCAGATTCGGGGCTCGAGTGCGACGGGATCTAGCTAGTCGTTACGGCACGCCTTCGGTAGCCTGCTCTGCGAGATTACGCGAGGATGCCAGGCCGCATTCTATGGCTCGGTCTCGCTACGACGGGTCTTGCGGTCATGATCGGTGCGGCGATCGCCTGCGGCTCGGAGCACGACGCGTCATCGCCTGCGACGGCGCGAGACGGCGGTCCTGGAGGGGCTGTGGCGCCTGATGTCGCCTTTGCTGGCGACGCGGGTGTGACAGGTGTCTTGGTCGATCTGATCACGGCACGACCCCTCCTCGGCCGGACCGTCGTCATCGGGGGGCAATCGGTCACGACCGACGCCGACGGCCAGTTTGCGGTTCCAGCCGTCGACGTGCCGTACCAAGCGCTCGTGGTGGAGCCGGATGGACTCGCTGTATCGGTGTACGAGGGGCTCACCAGGCGCGACCCCGTGCTCGCGCACCAGGGCACCGCCATCCGAGAGTACGGCGCGACCGTCCAGGGCGATGTTTCGGGGGGCGGGGTGGAATACCCGCTTTCCGACGGAAATATGGTCGATGTTCGCTTCTTCTCCGCTGCGACGGATGGAGAATCCTTGATCGGGGGGACGCTGCCGAGCGCCCAGACCGGTCCTGCATACGGACCGATCCAGCTGGCATGGGAGGGGTTCGGCACGCTCTCCGGGGAGATCGTCGCCCTCGGGACGTTTCACGACGGCGCCGCGCCGAACCTTCCGGACTCGGGCTCCTCGAGCTGGTTCTTCTCATCCCTGGTGACGCTCGATAGCGCGCAGACGCTAAGCTTGAACGTCGCGCTCAGCCCAGTTCCGTTCGTCCGTCACGTCGTCGGGGCCGTGGGAGTCCCGCCCGGCTACGAGGTCGTGGCCAAGCAACTCGCTTATCGCTTTCCGGTACTGCACGCTCTGCTCGCCCTGCCCGTGACGAGTGCGGTGGACAGCTTCGACGACATCGTCCCCGAGCTCACGGAGGCGGGTGCCGACCTTTGTATCGGCGCGGCAGGTTCGCCGGGGTCCTTCCTGACGCAGCGGTGTGGGCTGACGCCATCGGACGACGCCGGGGTCGTCCTTGAGGCGCCACCCACGATCACCGCCCCGAGCGCGGAGGCCGCCGTCGACGCGGGCGTGACGTTCGCCTGGTCTGCTTTTACGACAGGCATCTACGCTCTCGAGCTCTCGCCCGCAGCGCCGAGTCGCTCGGAGCCGACTCTCTACGTGTTCACCGCTGCGGCCGCGGCGACCTGGCCGAATCTCGCCGCCATCGGCGTTTCGGCGCCGCAGGGGGGAACGTATCGTTGCTCGGTGGAGGGCTTTGGTCCTTACTCATCGATGGACGATGCCTTCGGACCCGACGGAATCGGCGCGCCGTACCCGGCCGAGATACGCCGGAGTGTGTCGCCGGCGATCCAGCTGAGTGTCGTTCCCTGACCTTTCACAGCCGATTCACCAGCCGATCCGAAACCACGCGTCGAGGTCGCAGCCTACGAGTGAGCACACGGGAAAGGCACAATGAGGCCAACCGAGCGGCGGCGGGGGGGGCCCGCGGCCAGGCAGCGTCTCGTCCGGGAGCACGACGGCGACCCACGTCCCGCCATGGTCGACGGTCTCCAGCCAGTTGCCATCCTCCGCGCGTCCTATCGCCACCTGTCCGGCGCGCGCGAGCTGACCGAAGCGCTGCCGCGCCGCGAGGACCGTGCCATCGGAAAGGATGTCGACGCGGCCCAACGACCCGGCAACGCGCGCCCACCCGACGAGCGTCCCTGCCCCGGTCAGCGACCATCCCCGGTCGACGCAGAGCGGCTCAGCGCCGTCGTTGCATTGGTCGGTCGCCGGCGACGGATTCGAGCTGTCGGTGCAGGGCTGAGCCCAGCCGTCGTCGCCGTGCGCGAGCGCGGCTTCGGCTTCAGCGGAACCAGGACCGCGAACCCAGCGATGCAGTTCGCCCGTCCGGGCGTCGTACAGACCCCAGGCGTCTCTGTCTCCGTCGATGTCGCGAACGACTAGGCCGGCGTCGCCGTCGCCACGTGGGACGGTTCGCACGTACACGAATCTGGTCCCGTCGCCGGCATCGACGGCCCAAGTGCGCCATCGACCGTCTACATCGCGAGCGCAAATAGGCCACAGCTGATGGCCGTCATGCAACGCTCGGGCGGATAGCGGCGGACACGACGGCGATCGCGCACCAGGGACGATCAGCCCGTGCACGACGACCCCTCCGTCATCGCTCACTTCGAAGCTCGCGTGGCTGGACGTCATCTCAACGGTAGGTCGCTCGAGCGTGTGGGAGATAACGAGGCCACCCCAGGCAGGCGAAGAGCCGTTGACGTCGACACCCGCGAATTCCGGGTCTGGACCGCACGTGAACACGACATCGCTCGGCAAGCGCGTCGCGGCGCATCGCCAACCCACCGCGAGACCGGGCGCCACGACCGTCACCTCCCCGGTCGCAACGTCGACGCGAACCAAGTTGCCTTCGACGATGTCGAGCGAGTGGCTGTAGTCGGCAGGCGCGCCCCAGCGGACAGCGTGACGAATGGCTCGAGACGCGGCGACGTCGATGGCGGACGAACGGGTGACCGTCCTTGGGTGCTCGCGCCGAAGCGGAGCGACCGTTCGAGGCGAATCCGCAGCGCACCCAGCGCCGGTACCCAGCGCGAAGACCAAGCTTGTGGCCCGCCACCATTTTGAACGGCGGGTGCGGGCCACTTCGACGCGTTCGGTCGGGGTCGCCAACATCTTGTCTACGGCGTCGCGACCGGTCACGCGCCCGCGAGGGTACCTCGACGGGCCAAAGACCGCACGATGCGCAAACGCGTCGATTCATCGCTCCGCCCTTGAAATCGGACAGTGAGTGGGCGACCCTGAAACGCCTTCTTGGAGGAGCACGATGTCGCGGAGAGGCAGGACTTTGCTTCGGTCAATACGAAGCCCGGTTCAATCGCTGGTGGTCGGCTGCGCCGCCCAAGTGATGGGGTGCTCCTCGTCCCATGGGGCGTCTTCGGGAGTCGTGGACTCGGGCTTCGACAGCGCAGTCGCAATCGACGACGCAGCTGACTCGATCGTCGATACCGGCAGCTCCATCGAGGCCAACGTCACGGCGAGCGCCGGCGACGGCCCGAACACCTGCGGCGATGCGGGCGCGCTCGACAGCGGAACGTGCGCGTCCACGGCGCTTGCCAGCTCCAGCGTTCTTGGAGGTTCGTTCTCCGCGTCGAGCTCGGGCGCCGTATACGGCTCCACGCCGAACCAGTGGATGGCCTATGCCTTTGCGACCGCTGGGCAGACCGCTCCCTCGTTTGATCCCACCGCCACCGCCCTCTCTCTTTCGGCTACCGTCTCGGGCCTCGGGTCATCTTCGTCCTACGTCGGGGTCGGACTGTCCGTCGACGGCGCCAGGTGCCTCGACACCACCAGTTACCTCGGGATTACGTTCAGCGTCTCGGGCGATCTGGGCGCGTGCTCGCTCTCATTGGCTTCGATCTTCAGTCAAGATGAGCCCAGCAGCGCGGACCCGTGCCGCGGCGCCTGTGTGGCGACCGAAGGGGCCAACTGCGTCGCTCCAAGCCAGCCCGTAACGCATACGGGGATGTTCACGGCCCCGTTCATGTCTTTCGTCGGAGGGAGCCCAACCTACGCTCCCGACACGAGCCGATTGATTGGGTTCCAATGGAGGCTCACGAACGGCCCCGACTCGGGCGCGGGGTGCACGGCGGACATTTCGATCTCGGACATTCAGTTTATTCAATAAGAGACGAGCAGCGTGTTCAAAGCGCCAAGTTGGGCCCGCTTTCCGGTGTCACTGG
>PLIR01000468.1 GCA_003139415.1 Myxococcales bacterium
GGGGCCTTCACGCGTCGAGTTCGCCGTGATCCCGTCCCCTCCGGACTCCATCCCCGCGCCCCCGAGCAGCCGCATGTCGTCGGTGATGCCGCCGCCCCCGGCGAGGCCGCTGGGCCTCGTCGAGTCGGCCAAGATCCGCGTCGCCAACGGGCTGACCCATCTCGGCGACGTCGCCCTTCTCTCGTGGCACGCCCTGCGGGCCATCGCGCGCCGGCCGCTCGAGATCGGGCCCACCATCTACCAGATCGATTCGCTCGGGGTCCGATCGGTCGGCATCGTCGCCGTGACCTCGATCTTCATCGGCATGGTCATGACCATCCAGTTCGCATACGGCCTGGAGCGGTTCGGCGGCGTCGAGTACATCCCACGCGTCATCGTCCTGTCGTTCTTGCGCGAGCTCGGGCCGACGCTCACGGCCGTCATCGTGGGCGGGCGCATCGGCAGCGGGATGGCGGCCGAGGTGGGCGCGATGAACGTGACCGAGCAGGTCGACGCCATCCGCGCCCTCGGCGGCGATCCGGCGAAGAAGCTCGTCCTGCCGCGGCTCCTTGCGTCGATGATCGTCATGCCGTTTCTCAGCATCTTCGCCGACACCCTCGGCACGCTTGGCGCCGTCTTCGTCTCCTGGACGGAGTACGACATCCGCCCCGCGCTCTTCATGCAGACGTCGCTCGAGAGCGTACGCCTGACGGATCTCTTCTCCGGCCTCGCGAAGACGCCCGTCTTTGGCTTCATCATCGCGGTGGTGGGGTGCCACTTCGGCCTGACGACGACGGGCGGCACCGAAGGCGTCGGGCAGAGCACCACGCGGACCGTCGTCGTCGTATCGATCGCGATCCTCGTGGCCGACTACTTTCTCACGCGCATCTTCGTGAACTTGATGCCGGGGTGAGGAGCGCCGCCCGTCGGCTGGGCCCTTGTGCCGGCGCCGGGAGGATGGCACACACTCGAAGGCCACCCATGGACCGCGAAGCCGCCGCTCGCGCGATCGACGCGTTCTTGCTCGCGCTCGGCCGCGACCCCCGCGAAGAACCCGAGCTGGTCGGCACGGGCGCCCGCGTCGCGGCCGCGTTCGCCGACGAGCTGCTCGTGGGCTACGCCGTCGACGTGGACGCGCTGCTGTCACAGAACGTCTTCCCGGGCCAGAGCGACACGGTCGTCGTCCGCGACGTTCCCATCGCCACGATGTGCCCGCACCACCTCATGGCCGCGACGGGGGTTGCGACAGTCGCGTTCGCGCCCGCGGGTCGTCTCGTCGGCGTCGGAACGGTGGCGCGGATCCTGGAGGCCTTCGCGCGCCGCCTCGCGCTCCAGGAGGAGATCGGCGAACGCACCGTGGCCGCGCTCGAGGCGCACCTCGCGCCGCACTGGGTCGCCTGCCGGATCGCGTTGACCCACGGGTGCATGACCGCGCGGGGCGAGCGTTCGCACGGCGCGCGCGTCGAGACGACGGCGGTGGCAGGTGCGTCCCTCGATCGCCCGGCCCTGCTCGCGGCCCTCGCGGGGCGTTGAGTTGGCGTTCGTCGGCCGCATCCCGATCGCAGCGCTCGCGAACGGGGCCTTCGTCCGGCTCGACTACCCGCCGTTCGATGTCCTCGTCGCGCTCGTCGAAGGAAAGCCCTTCGCCATCGAGGACGCTTGCAACCATTCGGGCGCCAGCCTCAGCGAGGGGCCTCGACGTGGAGACTGCGTCGTGTGCCCCATGCACGCCTACGTCTTCGAGCTCTCGACAGGCCGGCTCGTGGAGCCGCTTGGCTTCTGCAACGACCAGCGCCGCTTTGAAGCGCGCATCGACGGCGACGACGTCGTCGTAACCGACCCAGGAGCAGGCGTGACCCTCATCCGCGGGTAGACGAGCGCCGCCCGCCATCGATGCCCAGGAACGCCTGGAGGTTGCTCGAGCGCTTCTTGCGATGCGCTGTCGGACGGCCGACAGGCTCCCGCCGTTTGGTTGGCGAGAAGGGCAAAAAAAAGTGCCCGCGCAGAGGGGCCGGGGGGGCAGCCGCACTCCACACGGGCGGGGCGGCATGGTGCAGTCTGCGTGCCATGCGATCTATGCGGCAAAGACGCAGAGTCCGGGTGGAAAATAGTGCAACTTTGAAAGGGCCCTTCACGCACGTGCACGATCGTTCGAACGTGAAATGCTCGCTTCGCCTCTCCCGCGGATCTCCCCGATTTCAGCGTGGATGGCAGCGAAGGGGGAAGCGGGTGCGGGCCGACAGCACGCTCACGTCGAGCGTGCGCACCCGGGCAACGTTGGCGGCAATGTTCGAGCCGGAAGAAGGCGCGCCCAACCGAGACGCGAACACACTCGGGGGGCTCGACGCATACGCGCCGCTCGCGCCAGACAGCTGGTCGATGCAGGCGCGGTTCGGCAGCAAACGGGCGCGAGCCATCACACCCTGCAGGGTCGCGGTCCAGCCTCCCACGGTCAACTCGACCTCGGCGGGGTAGGGGGCGTCGACCTCCCAGCCGCTGTCGTCGCCGGTGCAAAAGGGCGTAGCGCGGTCGGGCTGCGACTCGAAAGACGCGAGCCGTTCGGGCTCGCTCAGGGTACCCGATTCGACGTCGAAGGCGGCGACCCAGGCCGTCGATCCGCGGTCGAGCTCCGGTTCGCCTTCGAGCACCACGCCTATCGCGCGGCCGTCGCTTCGCCGCGCCAGTCGCAGCGGCGGCCGGATCGAAAAGAGCAGACGCGGCACACGTCCGAGCTCGCGCGCCACGGCCCCGTCGACACCCCAGATGACCGTCGCGTCTGGCTCTCCGCGTCGCTGGGTCGAGGCGATGTACCATCGTCCTGCGCTACGCACGGCCGCCTCGATCGGGGGGAAAGGGTCGCCGCTGGCCGGCTTCGCCTCGACGGGACTGCGCTCCGCCTCGAGCACGATCACCTGCGCACCCGCCCCCGTAGAATCGGACGCGACGAGCAACGCGTGATCCACATCGTCGCCGGCCGCCAGCGCCCACATCGATGGCTGCCCCGATCCCAGGGCGCGCCGAGCGGCATCGAGCCCGGGCCACGGCGCCGGCGTCACCGCGGAGGATCGAGCGTCGGTCCAGCCGCCCCACGGTGATTGCCATCGCACCTGCCAGCGCCCCGGAGGCGTCCAGTCTCCCGCGGCAGGGCCCCACGCGTAGAGGCGACCGAGCGGTTGCGACCGGAGACCGCGATCCAGCCCGGACGATACTTCGGCGAGCGTTCCCCGCTCGGCGGACGAGAGACCCGGAAGGGATCGTCCCGCGAAAGGTCCGGCCTCCGACGCCGTTCCCCACGGCGAGCTCGGTGCGCTCGCCCGCCGCAGGCCCGGAAGGTACCCGAGCGACGTCTCCCCGGAGGGCGAGCGTTGCTGCGCCGCAGGCTCGGGCGGCCTGCCGGCGAGCACGTCGCAGTCGAGCTGCAGCGTGGCCGGCGGTTTGCGCGAGGCCAGAGGATGCGGCGGGGGAGCCTCCGGGGGCGGACGTGCGGCGCCAGCACCCCATCCGACGCGCAGCCAGCCCGCGAGGATGCACCCGATTGGCCCGCATACCCGCTCGCGGTCCGTGTCTCCACCGGCGATCGGCACGGGCAGCTCGATCTCCTTCGCCCAAGTCATGCCGCCGTCGGTCGTCTCGAAGCCCGCCCCCGACCCCGTCCACCCGAACGCCCAACGCCCTGCCGCGACCGGGCCGCCCGCGTCGCGGATGTATTCTCCGGCCCGCAGCTCGCCTTCGACGGTGATCTCGATCCCGAGGACGGTTCCCCCGGCGTCGATCCACCCGCCGACGACTCCAGGACGCCTTTCTTCGAAGCCGTCCATCCACGAGCCCCACCTCAGCGCGCTTACCACCTCGGCGCGGAGCTGCGGCACTTTGAGCGCGATGTCCGACGCGGAGCCTCCCCGGCCGATGCTGACCCGTGCGGTCGAGAGGTCTCCGCCGATGGGCGGGCGAACGAGCGCCATGCGGCCGTCGGATAGGACGACGAGCCGTGCGCCGGCGACCCCTTCCCCGTCGAAGCGCACCTCGGTCCACCCGACGTCGACGCCGCCGGCTTGTCGGACGCACCAGGCCTGCCCGAGGTCCGCCGCGGTGCGCGCCCTCGACGGCTCGCAGGGGCCGCGCACGGCCAGTGCTCCGTTGCCGAACCCCAGGACTTCGCGGGCATCCTCGAAGTGTCGCAACTCGACCAGGCGCGAATGCGAAGCGTCCCACGCATACACGACGGTGGGCCCGCGCCGCTCGCCGCACACGAACCCGAACGCCCCACGATCGGCGGTGCGCGCGAGCGACAGGGGATGGCAGCGGGCCGACGCCAGCGGAAATGCGCCGCCCACCGCCTCGACGAGCGCACCATCCGAAAGCCGCACCCGCGCGAGAGCGCCGCCCCGGGCGACGAGCGCGGTTCCGTTGGTGAGTGGCCAGCCGTCCTCGAGAGCGGCGACGAGCGGGCGGGCCCCGAAGCTGCGGACGACGGCGTCGCCCTCTTCCTGCGCCTTGTCGGGCGGAGCGGGCGGCGGGGCGGCGAGCCAGCTCGAGTCACCGTCCATTGCGACCCGCCAGAGCTGCGTCTTTCGGTTTGCGTCGAGTCCCTCGACGGAGAACTCGCCGCGGCCGACGGCCAGATCCGTCGCCTCGAACGGCAGCGCGACCGGTCGCCACGAAGCGCCCGCGTCGGAGGTCACCAGGACGCCGCGAAGGTCGACCAGCGCGATCTCGCGCCACGCGTCGAGCGCCGCCACGCGCGCCACGCGAGGCGATGCCGGCACCGGTCCCAGACCGAGGGGTGACCCCGTTCGTGGATCGAGCGCCTCGAGGATGCCCTGGGGCGAGCGCGCGTACACTCGGTCGAGACCAACCGACACGTCCGCGATGGGTAGCGGCGACGTGAAGACGGGCGCGGCGGGGCCGAGCCACGTCGCGACGCGCCACAGCCGCGAACCGATAGCCAGGAGGAAGCCGCCTCCGAGGCGCTCCGGGACCTCCACGACCAGCGAGGGCGAAGCCGGCAGCCGATCGGCCGCGGAGGTCATCACCCCGTCGGGCCACGTGACGATGCGGACGCCGGCCACGACCGCCCGCACGCCGCCTCCCGGCTCCGAGCCCCACCGGTGCGCCCCTTCGGTGCTCCCAGGCAGGACGCGCGCCCCGCCCACCGTCGGGTCATCCGGCGCCCGGAGGCCTCGCTCGCGCAGGCCCAGATCGGAGGCTGGGAGCGTCGGCGCGGCCACACCTCCGCCGGCGGGAACGGCCGACCCGAAGGGCGGGCGCCCGGCCCCACCGGGCGGCGCGCATCCCTCGGAGCACCCGAGCGCCGCGACGACCGCGAGCGCTGCGAACCGCTCGCAGGAACTCACCTCGAGATCGTAGCAGGCCCCCCGCGTAACGGAGTGGATCGCGGGCCAGAGATGCGTCAATGTCCCGCGCATGCCGTCAGAGTCCTCATCCGTCGTGGCCGTCGTGGGCGCGACCGGCGCCGTCGGTCGCGAAATGCTTCGGGTCTTGGAGCAACGCCGCTTCCCCGCCAAGCGCGTTCTCGCGCTCGCGAGCAAGCGCAGCGCCGGGCAGAAGCTGCCGTTCGCCGGCGGCGAAGTCACGGTGGCCGAGCTCACCCCCCAGTCGTTCGCGGGCGTGCAGATCGCCCTCTTCAGCGCCGGCTCGGGCGTGTCGCGCGAGTTCGGGCCGATCGCCGCCGGCGCGGGCGCCGTCGTGATCGACAACTCGAGCGCGTGGCGCATGGACCCGCAGGTGCCGCTGGTGGTGCCCGAGGTCAACATGGGCGCGGCCTCGCAGCGGCCCCGCGGCATCATCGCCAACCCGAACTGCGCGACGATCCAGATGGTCGTCGCCCTCAAGCCCCTCCACGACGCGGCCCGGCTGAAGCACATCGTCGTATCGACGTACCAAGCGACGAGCGGCAAGGGTCACGCGGCCGTTCAGGAGCTTCTGGCGCAGACGCGCGCCGTGCTCGCCGGCAAGGCGCCCGAGGCGAGTGTCTTCCCGGGCATCATCGCGTTCAACGTGCTGTGCGACTGGAAGCCGGGCGACGACGACTACTCCGAGGAAGAGACGAAGATCGTCCACGAGACGCGCAAGATCCTGGGGGACTCGACCATCGGCGTCTCTCCGACGACCGTGCGCGTCCCGGTCGTCACGGGGCACTCGGAGTCGGTGCACGTGCAGTTCCACCGGCCGATGAAGGCCGACGAGGCGAAAGCTCTCCTCCGAAATGCACCCGGCGTGGTCCTCATCGAGGGCGCCTACGCGCCCGGCAAGAACCCGCAGCCGGTGCAAGCCGCCGGGACGGATCCGGTCTACGTGGGTCGCGTGCGCGACGATCTCGCGGTGCCCGGCGCGATCAACTTGTTCGTGGTGAGCGACAACCTGCGAAAGGGCGCGGCGCTCAACGCGGTNNCGGCGCGCAGGGCCTCGGCGGCGAAGAGGAACTCGCCGGAAGACAGCACGGTGCCGTTGGGCTGCCCGTCTGCGCCGAGCAACTCGAGCTCGCCCGCGCCGACGATGAGCAACCCGGGCACGGGCGAGCCGGACGCGGCGCAGATCTCGTGCTCTTCGAGCGCCCGGACGTTCAAGCGGCCCGTGACTTCGGCGCGAAGGGCCGGGTCGAGGCGATCGCCGAGAGGCCCCATCGTCACGCCGACCAGGGCCTGATAGCGGTTGCCGGCGGCGCGGAGGTCGTCCTCGACCCAGGGGCACGCG
>PLIR01000502.1 GCA_003139415.1 Myxococcales bacterium
GGGATCGGGGGCGACGAATGCCCGCGCAACACTTCCGCGGCCTGCCTCCCGGAATGCGCGGGCCGCGCCGGCTCCGGGAGCTTGCGACCGAGTCAGGACACTCCGACGTCTCATGGCCCGCGAGGCGGCCACCTGTCGATCCAACGCACGAGGGCCGCCGCCAGGGCGAGGACGACGGCCCCACCGCCGTGGACGAGAAACGGCTGCAGTTCTTTGAGAAGGCTGGCCATAGCGACCTTGAAGGTAGGGAGGGCGTCGAGACGCTCGACGCTCACACCAGGCGGGCCCCCATAACCTCCTCTTGTCCTCGCCGCGCCACGGTTCCCCAAACCGTCGCGCGCCCCTTGTTTTCTCGGGCGAAGTGTCTCGCGGGACGATTCCGAATCGTCCTCGCGCCTTCTGACGCCTCGTCTTTCAGGCCGCTTTCGGGCCTTCGACGTGCGCGTAACTACGCGCAGCGATTGAAGAACTCCGCAGACCATGGGGCGGCTTTCGCGAACGCAGCATCGATCGTCCTCGCGAGAGGCTCTCCGCCTCGTCCCTTCCCCCCTCCGGCCAGGGCCTCGCGCCCGGTCAGAAAGGCTCGACGATGAGCTCTCGAGACCGGGCCATCGCCCGCGCACGCGACGCGCGACGCCAGATCGTCGACGGCTGGGCCGAAGGCGGCGTGCGCCGCGACGAGGCCCTGCGACCGCGCCGTGATGCCGCGGGCAAGCTCGAGCGCGTCGCTCCCGTCGACGGCCGCCTCGTCGTCGGCGACGGGCTCACGTTCGACTTCCGCGGAGGTCGTTGTGGCTGACCAGGTCCAGGTCGCTCGCATCGTCTCGGCCGACCGCCGCCTCGACGTCTCCGCCAGCGTCGGGGCGAACCTCCCCGTGCGGCTCACGATCGGCGGCGCCGACATCGATGCCCGTTCCTTCGCCATGACGGCCCATGCCGCGCGCCAGCTCATCTCCGGACTGCTCGTGGCCATCGACGAGGCCGAAGGCCGTCCACGGGCCGCTGAAGCGCACGACGATGGGAGGGCTACCTGATGCCCGAGCACCGCTCTCACGACTTCCCCTACGTCGAGCCCCCGAGGCACGACGAGCTGTCTGCCGGCATCGCAGCGGCGCCAAGCGGTCCGCAGAATCGGGACGCCGGCAAGCTCACGGCGGGCCCGGACGGCAGCGCGCGCGAGGCCGGCGCGAGGGGTGGTGCAGCACACAGGGGGCGCACCCGCCTGAGCCACCGGATCGACGCTCCCACCCTGACCGAGGCGTCGCAGCGTCGCGCCCGGGTGCTCCGTCGCGCCCTCGCGGGAGAGCTCGCGGCGGGGGTGGGCGGGGGGCACTGCGGCATTGCTGCGTCGCTCTTCATCAAGTTCGCGGCGCAGAAGACGGCGGCGGCCGAGGAGGCATTCGCGGCCGGCAACTTCGAGACACACCGCAAGCTCTCCGAGTCGGCGCGCATGGACGTCTTGTACGCCCGCGAGCACGCGGCGAAAGAGGCGATGGCGCGGCCGCGCGCGCCTGGTGACGCCCAGGCCGACCTGCGCCGGCGCATCCTCGGGGAGGGCGCGTGACCCTTCGCACGCGCTTCCTCGCGTTTGACGACGCGCTCGCCGCCAACGGCGTGCCCCCGTGCTCCGCATGGTGGCGCAAGGGCATCGGCGAATGGCTCGACGCCTACGAGCGGGCGCACATCCTCGAGCTCTTGGCGTGTGTCGGGCGAGGCGCCGCGAAGAGCACAGCCCTCTACAAGCTGGCCCTCTTCTTCACACTCTTCGGCGACTTCGTCGTCCCGCCGGGGGAGCGCCACTTCGCCGTCGTGCTCTCGCGCCTCAAGGAAGAAGCCGCGAAGGGCATCACGATCATCGCGGCTTGGCTGCGAATCCTGGCGGTCCCTCATCACGTCGCCGGCGACGTCATCGAGATCGATGGCCAGCCCCGCGGCATCCGCGTCGTTGCCGCCTCGGTCGCCGCATCGTCGGGGTGGCGAGCATTTTTCATCGCGAAGGATGAACGGTCCAAGTGGGCCTCGGGGGGGGTCGAGGAGCTCGACGCCGGCGAGGTCGACACGAGCGCCAGCGCGATGACGGCGACGCACTCATTCGCCCCTGTGCTCTCGTTCGGCTCCGCGTGGGGCGCCTTCGGGGAGTTCTACGACGCGGTGCAGGCCGGTAGCGATGACGCCCGGGTCGTCCTGGGGCCGGCCGCCACGTGGGTCGCCGCACCGCACATCACGGAGGCGAGCTGCCGGAAGAAGGAGCGCGACCCGCGGCGGTTCGCCAGGGAGTACCGCTGCGACTTTCAAGCGGCCGCCCTCGCCGTCTTCGACTCCGCGGACGTCGAGGCCGCGTTCGAGGCGCGCGGCACGAGCAGGCGCCTTGGCCCGCCCGTCGTGGTCATCGACGCGTCTTCTGGACGAAAGGACCGGTTCACGTTCGCGATCGCCGGCTTCGTCGAGGCGCCCCGGGCCGTCGTCGAGCCCTCCCCCGACGCCGCGCCATCGACCACAGCCGTGGTCTTCCCCGATGACCTGGGCGTGCTCGAGGACCTCCGCGCGTTCCTCGGCGAGGACGACGACGGCGGCTCCACCTCGGACGCCCCCCTCCTCCGCTTCGACGTGATCGACGGCTTCGAGCCTGAGCTCGCGCGCCGCCTTGGCTCGGCGGGCATCGTCGAGCGGATCGCGAAGGTCGCGCGCAAGCACGGCGCACGCGTCGTCCACGCCGACCAACGCGAGGCCTTCACCCTCGCTTCCGCCTTCCGCGCCCACAAGCTGAAGTTCGTCTCGCACGACTGGACCGCAACGTCGAAGCCCCAGGCCGTCGAGATCGCGCGCCGCTGGCTCCGAGAGAAAACGCTCTCTCTGCCGCAGCACGAGCAGCTCCGTCGCGAGCTCCTCTCGTTCGAGGAGCGCATCGCCCCGAGCGGCGCCTTTACCTTCGGCGCCCGCGGCAACGGCCACGACGACTACGTTTCTCTGATTTTGACATCGGCCCTCGCCAATCTTGAGGGCGGCCTGAAGGGCGCCCGGCAGCGCGCACCGCTGACGGTCGCCCCGTCGTGCACCACCTATCGCTCAGCTCTCGACTTCTGACGACCCTCCGGAGACCCACGAACATGACCATCGACGACTACTTGCCAATCGAAGACGACTCGACCTCTCCCGCCGCCATGTCGCCCGCCGCGCGCATCGGGGCTCTGGCGGACGCGCACTACGAGCAGGAGCGTGCAGCGGACCGAGCGCGCACAAGGCGGGATACCGAGCGGAAGAATGGGAATGAAGAGCTGAAGGCGTTCCGAGCACGGTGGGCCGCGAACATCGACGAGGGCGCGCGGGTGTTCCGAGAGAGCCTGCGATGGGTCAAAGGCCTGACCACGCTTCGAGAAGACTTCATCGCCATCGCGGACAGCATCGAGCGCAATGGGGGCCCGGTCGGCTCCGGCATCTCGTTTTCACGAGACGAGGAGTGCATTGCCTGCGCGTTGGGCGGCGGCGCCGTCGTCGTCCTCGGCCCCGGAGACGGCTTCGCAGAGGATTCGGCGCGCGAGACGATCGCCGTGCTCGAGGAAGCGCTCGCGAAAGCGAAGGCCGCGCTGGCCCGCCATGTGCGCGAACCATCGGCGATCAGGGCGAGCGCCGAGAACATCTGGAACGTCTGACTCACCAAGGGGGAAACACCATGAGCACCACCAACAGCACCGCCGCCAAAGTTCCCACGGTCGCTATCTCGATGTGCGCGCTCGCTCGGCGCATCGCGGCGACGAATCGCGTCCCGCTCGAGGTCGCGCAACGCATGACGGAAGGCATCCGCGCGAGGGCCCGCGCCGAAGGCGGCAGAAAAGCCGACACCGAATTGGTCGAGGAACTCGCTCGCGTGCGCGGCATCCCGCTGGCCGACGCTGCACGCTCGGTCGAGCGAGTACTCGGCCAGGACGCGCCGCTCCCGACCTTCAACGGCGGCCGCCTCATGATGGGCCATGCGAGGCGCCTCACACAGACACTCGTCAATCGCGGCTTCCCGCTGGACATCGCCCAGTGCAAGGTCGACCGCTGGCTCGAGAGGCGATCGCGGCCATGAGCAAAGACCTGCTCGCCGCTCGCGAAGCCCTCACGGCACTACGGGGGGATGAAGCCGCCTGCGCCTCGTCCGTCGTGCGGGCGATCGCTGAGGCTCTGCTCGCGGAGACCATCTCGCGACTCGAGGCAGCGGCGCCAGCGCCAATGCAGAGACGGCCTGCGCCTATCTCCATCGCCGAGACGCTCCGTTTCGCACGCCTGCTTCCCGAGGGGCCTTGTCGGGAAGCCGCTCAACTGCTCCTCGCACCGATCAGCGACCGGGTCGCCGCGTTCACCGAGTTTCTGGAGCTGTACTGCGATGCTGACTACGACGCGGTCCTCGAACGACGTCGCCACGAGATCTGCCTGCAGATCGAGCGCTTCGAAGATGAGGTGCTGACGATGCTCGTGTGGGACATGCCGAGCGAGCTCCGCCCGTCGTGGTGGGGCCAGTCAATCCGGGTGTCAGCGTGAGCCACCTCAAGAAGCACGACCGCCCGCGCGAGGTGAAACTGATGGCCCCCTGGCCCAAAACACCACGGCCCGCGTCTCTCCGTCGCGCGCCATGGCCGGCCCTCGGGCCGGGTTCCTTCCGGCGTCCCCTGGTCCTTGGTCGTCCCGGGGGACGCCGGAGGTCGAGCGCCCTGCTCGGCGTACCGCGGTGCCGCCTCGATGGCGCCGCACTGCGGAGGGGCGCCTGATGTCCGCCACATCCCGCATCAACCCCGACTCGTTCTACGTCAACGGGGCGCCCATCCCGGCGTCGTATTTCCAGGGGCTCGATTCGGCGCAAGCCGGATCGATCAACGGCGACGCCGGCGGCACGTGGTCCGCGTCCGGCCAGATCAACGTCGGCGGCGCCGGCATGTGGTGCGCGGGGCCGTGGACCGGCAACACCAACCAGAAGATCACGACACCGCTCGGGAGCGGAAAGCGGATCGTCCTCGCGGCGAACGACTTTCCGGTCCTGACCCCCGGCCATCAGCTGTCGACGAGGTTCACGGCGACGCCGTGCGCCCTCGGGGCCTCGGCAAGCGGCGCGGGCGCCGGCGTCTACCGGATTCCGGCCGCCGTCGCGGCAGGGACGCCGTACCAGACAGCGCTGGTCGGACGCGGCCAGGGGAGCCGGTGTGNNCGGCGCAACCTTGGCGAACGCAGAGCTCACGTTCTTCGTGTCGCAGTCGCACAACCCCGTCACCAATCCATCGCCGCCTCCCAGCACGTTCCTCCACTGGCCGGTAGCGATGCCGCAGATGCGCATCTATTCGCTCTCCGCTGGGGGAGTCATCACGCCACTCGGGGCGAACACGGGCAGCCCGTCCGGATTCGTCAGCTTCCCCGCCCCGGCGACGGTGGGAGCCTACGTCGGAATGCCCTTGACGCTCAACTACCAGATCGCGCCCGGGACCGTGATCGACAAATCCCGGTACTCGTACATGGCCGAGATCGTCGACGAGTCGGATGGG
>PLIR01000360.1 GCA_003139415.1 Myxococcales bacterium
GCGCCCGCGCCCGCGTGTGCGCCCGCGCCCGCGCGTGCGCGCCCGCTCCTCTCAGATCGCCGAGCCGCTTCTCACCGCCACCGCCTCCCCCTTCAACCTCCCGAGCGCCTCCTCGCAATCATCCGCAACGAGCCGGTGCCCCGCCTTCACCGCCAGCGCCTTCGCCTTCTCGTACTGCTCCCCCGCCGCCTCCAGCAGACCGCCGCGATGCAGCAGCCGCGCGAGCAGCGCGCGCCCGCCGATCACGTCCCATATGAAATCCTTGCTCTCGGCGTACGCGATCCCCTGCCGCAGGAGGCGCGCGGCGTCCGGCGCGCCCTGCAGGCCGTCGAGGAAGGCGAGGAACATGCGGTTGTAGTTGGCGAGGCGCTCGTAGCCGCACTCGTCGCAGAGGGCGAGCGACTGCTGGAACGCGCCGTAGGCCCGAGGCAGATCATCGAGGTGCACGAGCGTGTCGCCGAGCGTGTGCAGGTTGAGCATCACCTCGTAAGTGAGGCCGAGGGCGCGGCCCATCTCGATGGCCTTCTGGCCGTTCAGGGCCGCCGAGACGAAGTCGCGCGTGAAGTAGTCGACCAAGGCGCGCACCTTCATCCGCTCGGCGGCGCCCGTCGCGTCGCCGGGGAGCAGGCGCTCGGCTTCGGCGAGGCTCGCGAGGGCCGTGACGCGGTCGCCTAGGCCGGCGCTCGCCTGCGCGAGGTGAAGGGCGATCTGGTGCTTCTCTTCGTCGTCGCTCTGCGTGCGGGCGATCTGGTGGAGGCGATCGAGGAGGTCGCGGGCGCGCTTGAAGTCGCCCTGGCGCGTCGCGAGCTCGGCGCCGGCGACGTACGCGGGCTTGAGCAGGCCCTCCTCGGTGCCCGCGATCGCCTCGGCCTCGGCGAGGCACTGACGCGCTTCCTCGAGGCGCTCGACGGCGGCCAGGACGTGACCCGAGGCGACGCGCACCCGTACGCGCAGGGCGTCGCTGGTGCCGCGGTCCATCCGCTCGGTCACGCGCGCGCACAAGTCGGGGGCGTCGCGCGGCCATCGGACGAGGCGCACCGCGGCGGCGAGGCCCTCGAGCCAGTCCGTCAACTCGCTCGGGTCGTGGGTGGCGAGATCCGTCAGGGCGATGGCGCGGGCGTAGTCGCGCGCCGCGGCCTCGAGCTGGCCCGCCTCGAGACTGCGCGAGCCGCCCTTGGCGAAGTACGTGGCGGCGCGCTCACGCTCGCCCGCCTCGTAGAGGTGACGGCCGATGCGGGCGGCATGCTCCGCGGCGCGGGGCCCGAGGACGGTCTCGAGCGCCTGAGCGGCCGCGGCGTGCATCTCGCGCGCAGCGTCCGGGGTGAGCGCGTCGACGAGCACCTCCGGGATGATCGGTGAGGCGAAGCGCAGCTCGGCTGGCCCGCGGTCGACGACGAACTCCCGTTGCTTGAGCGCTCCCATCGCGCCCTCGAGCGCCGCCGGAGCCAGGCCGAGCATGCTCGCAAGGACGTCGACATCGATGGGGTCGCCCAGCACCGCGGCCGCCTGCAGCGCCGTGCGATCCGAGGACGACAGGCGCGCCACGCGCGACGCCACGAGGCCGCGGAGCGTCTTGGGCAGCGCGAGATCCTGGCCGACGAGCCGCGTCGACACGGCGCGCCCGTCGGCCACCGTCACGGCGCCCACGTCGAGCAAGCCCTTGATGACCTCCTCGACGAACAGCGGGTGGCCGCCCGCCCGCGCCCGCACGAAGCGGAGCAGGTCTTCCGGGACGGCCGCGACGCCGAGCCGGAGCGCGACGAGGTGCTCCACGTCGGGGTGAGCGAGATCGCCGAGATCGATCGCGACGTGCACGTCGGTCGCCTCGAGGACGTGCGAGAAGCCGGCGCGGCCCGCGAACACGAAGACGAGGCGCGACTGCTTGAGTCGCCGCGCGACGTCGGCGAGCAGCGCGAAGCTCTCCTCGTCCATGGCGTGCGCGACGTCCCACGCGAAGGTGTGCGGGCGGTCTTCGCACAGGCTGTGAACCATGCGGGTGAATGCCTGCCGCAGGCGCGCGTCGGGGTTCGCCGTCGAGGCCTGCACGCGGGCGCCCAGGGCCGTGAGCACCGCGTTGACTTCGTCCTCCTTGAGTCCGAGCGCCCGGAGGCGGGGCTGGACGGCGAAGATGCGCTCCTCGGCGTCGCCCTCGGTCGTGCCGCAGAGCACTTGCAGCATGCACACGATTCCGGAAAGGGGAAACTCGTTGCCCCGCGGCGGGCACGTGGCGGTGTGGAAGCCCACGTTGTAGCCGCCCTTGCGCAGACGCCGCTCCACCTCGTAGAGCAGTCGCGTCTTGCCGACGCCGTTGTCGCCCCGGATCGTGAGCACGCGAGCGGTCCGCCGCGTCGCCATGGCGAGGACCTCGCCGATCTTGCGCAGCTCGTCCTTGCGGCCGACGAAGCGGCCGAACGACTGCCGCGCGGAGCGCACCGACTCGATGAGGACCCCTTCCTGCCCGGCGGCCGTCCGGTCGCTCTCGCTCATCGGCTCGAACTCGAACAGGAGTTTTATCGGACGCATGGCGTGGATCGAGATGGCCACGCGCCCGTCGCGCGCGCGCGCGAGGCTCCGGGCGGCGTCGAGAAGGGTCCCGAGGCGCTCGTCGTCCGTGGGCTCGCCGGCGCGCGACAGGTGGATGCGGCCGGAGTGCAAGCCGACGCCGGGCGGGCGCAGGGCATCGAGGCCGCGCACGGCAAGGAGCGCGCAGCGAGCAGCCATCTCTGTGTCGCGGCCGTCCGGGTCGCCGAGCCCGAAGAGCGCCGACACGCGCCCGCCCTCGCGTCCGACGACGCGTCCACCCCAGCGCTCGACGAGGCTCGCGGCCTTCTCGGCGGTGGACGGCGGCGTCTGGCGCGACAGCTCGATGACGAGGCCCGTCACGTCCCTCCTCTCGCCCATCTCGGCGGCGCGGTCGAGCGCGGCGTGCTGCGAGCTCTTGGCCACCCGGACGCTCGAGAGCTGCCGTCCCTTCGTCGGGACCTCGGTCGGCGTGCGTTCGACGATAGGGCCCGGGACGTCGCTCTCCAGCGCGGGCGCGCCCTCGACGACTGCGTCGGCGGCGTCGCGGAAGCGCGACAGGAACTCGGCGAGGTCGTGGGCGCCGAACCGGTTGCCCTGGCCGTACAAGAACGCGAGCAGCGCCTCGTACATGGCGCCCGCGTCCGTGTATCGCCGTCCGGGCGACGGCGACATGGCCTTCTTCAGGATGTCCGCGAGCTCCGAAGGTACGTCGGGACGCAGGAGCTCGATCGGGGGGTACTCGCAGGCCTGGATGCGCCGCAGCGTCTCGAAGGTCGTCGGCGCGCTGAACGGGTTCACGCCCGCCACGCACTCGTAGAGGACGGTACCGAGAGAGAAGAGATCGCTGCGCGGGTCGACGCTGTCGCCGCGCGCTTGCTCGGGGCTCATGTAGCCGAACTTGCCCTTCAGCTCGCCGGGGTGCTCGCCCGAGGCATCGGCCGCGCCGAGCGCGCCGCGCGCCTTCGCGATGCCGAAGTCGGTAACTTTGACCTCGCCCTCGAACGAGAGCAGCACGTTCTGCGGCGACACGTCGCGGTGGACGATGCCGAGGGGTCGCATCTGCTCGTCACGGCGCCGGTGCGCGTGGTCGAGCCCCTTGGCGACCTCCGAGGCGATGTACGGCCCCATGAGCATCGGAAGGGCCCCGCCTCCCGCGCGCCGCGATCGCGCGAGCGCGCTGGCGAGGTCGAGCCCGTGAACGTGCTCCATCGCGATGTAGTAGATGTCCCGCGCCGCGGCGCCGTCCTTCGCAGCGTCCGCGTCGGGATCGGGCGCCTTGCCGAGGTCGAAGACCTGCACGATGTTGGCGTGCGAGAGGCGGACGGCGAGCTTCGCCTCGTGGATGAACATGTCGACGAAAGCCTGGCTTCGCGCCAGCTCCGGCAGGATGCGCTTGATGACGAGGATCTTCTCGAAGCCCTCGACGCCGTAGCTCTTGGCCTTGAAGACCTCCGCCATGCCCCCCTGGCCGAGCCTCTCCAGAAGGCGATAGCGACCGAATGCTCCGTTCACGACGCCCTCGCCCCGGCTTAACACGGTCCGCGGGGAATCGCGAAGGAGTCAGGGTACGCCCCGCGGCATCGCCGCCCCCGGAAACGGCGGCGGAGTCGCCAGATGCCGCACGACGTACACCGGATTGGTGAACCCCAGGGGCGGCACGGGCATGAATGGAAGCACGTCGTCCATCCGCCGATCGCCGCGGACGATGACCTGGATCCAGCCGTTTTCGGGGCCCACGGGCACCTCGAGATCGCGGTCGAAGCGGACGGTGCGCGCCTGCGCCTGCTCGATCGTCCCCTCTTCGAACCCCATCTGCGTCGGTCGCGTTGGGACGTCGAATGTTTGCGCGACGCTGTACGAAGCGCCGACCTGCCCGACCACGACCTCGACGTGGGCCACGTCCACCCAGGGCGCGGCGCGGATCCGCAGGTGGCCGCGGACCGTGTCGTCGGCCGTCGCCAGCTCGTCGCCAGGCCGGACGCCGCCGAGCGACAGCTCGATGATCGGACCGCTCGTGACGGTCGCGTGCCCCTTCATGATGTTCGAGACGACCGCCAGCGGATCGATCGGCTTGGCGTCGGCGTCCGGGGGCGCGTTCGGCTCGAGGGCGACCATCGTCCGCGGGTAGCCCGCCCAGTGGAACTGGATCCGGTGCGAGTCGCTGCTGCCCGTCGCCGTGTAGCGCCAGCCGTTGCCTAGCAGCGCCCAGTAGTCGCGGAGCACCTGCTCGACGCGCTCGGGGTGCTCGATGTCGTACCCGTTGTAGACCTCGATCCCGTCGAAATCGATCCGGTTGCGGATGCGCGACATCGGGCCGTTCGGGTCGAGGCCGATGTTGGCGAAGTAGCCGATGCCCTTGGGCAGGCGGGGATGGTTGAGCTGAAAGTACCGGTTCTTGTCACCCGCGCGGACGGCCCGGAAGATCGACGCCATGTTGGTGTGACGAAACGGGGGGACGGGCGTCGAAGGCGGGTACGGGAAGACGCCGAAGTGTCCGAAGCCCTTGCTCAGGGTGGTGACCTCGACGCCCGTGACGCTGGCGAGCTCGCCGCGCAGGCCGAGCGTCTCGATCGCCGACGTGTAGTCGCCGACGATGTTGTGCTCGGTCGGTACGGCGAAGTCGACGCCGGCGGCGGCCAGCGAGAGCACGCGATCCTCGGGGGTGACGGGCGAGTCGAAGCTCGGCCGAGCGTGCACGTGCAGGTCGCATCCGACGACGCCGGGCGTCGGCACGACGTGCCTGGGGGCGAGCGCGATCTCGGTGAGCGCCCCGGGCGCGACGTCGACGACCTTGGCGTCGACGCTCCACTCGATGCCCTTGGTGGCGAGCACGCGGTACCTGCCCGACGGCATCGGCGTGACGACGTCGCCCCGAAGCGAGTCCATCACGGGGCCGGCGCCCGATGCCCGATAGTCGGGCCCGAAGCTCGGATCGACGGTCCCGTCGACGCCGCGGAAGAGCAGGCGCGCCGTGAGGGGCTCGTGCGTGTCGGCGTCGCGGACCGTCACGTGAAGATTGCCCCCGGGGGAGACGTCGAGGACGAGCTCACGCGCGGTGCCCGGGGCGAACGGCACGAGGGGGCTCGCGCGGCCTGGGTCCACCAGGGCGTACCAGTCGACGACCGACGCGGGCACGTCGAGCGCGAACGCGCCCCCCTCGCTCGTCAGCACGCGCACCTGCGGGCGTCCCTCCGCGTCGCGCCCTATGACGATCGCCCGGGATGCCGTGCCCGTCACCCGTCCGCGCACCGGCGCCGTCGGCGTCCCTGCGATCTCGGCGAGGTCGCGCCAGAGGGCGGCGCTCGACGCCCCCATCACGAGGTCGAGCTCCGAGAGCTGCTCGCCCCCCACCTCGGCCGACGGGCTCGTGGCCGACACGCGCGGGGGTTCGCCCGGGGGGAGCGCATCGCCCGTCATCGACTCGACGGTGAGCGGTCCGGCCGTCGAAGTGATCGCGATCGGGTGTGGCTCGGTATCGACGGTCAACGAAGTTCCCGAGACCGTGGCGCGGTCGGCGATCGGCCCGATGCCCGCGACGAAGATGGTCTGTGCGTCGCTGGCGAGGTCGGCTTCCAGCGCGAAGGTGTGCCCCGATAGCTCCGCCGCCAGCGGCGCGGTCGCGGTGATCGCAATCCCGTCGCGCGGCGCATCCACGCGAAGCTCGACGGGGAACTCGACCGTCGTGTCCCCGAGGATGGCCGTCGCCGTCGCGCTCAGCGCGTCCGGATCGGTGCGGCGCGCGTTCCGCGCGAGCACGAGCGGGTGCGGGGCGCCGTCCACCAAGAGCGCGAGCGAGACGTCGCGGCCGACCGTGCGGTCCTTGCTGCGGATCGTGAGCTGCGGCGTGTCGGGGTGGAGCTCGAACAGCGCGTTCGTCGCGGTCAACGTCGCCGAGCCTTCGGCCGCGGGCCGGCGCGCCCTCGGGCGGATCATCGACGTCAGCGCGTAGGTGGCGACGGCGATGACCAGGCCCGTCGTGACCAGCTTCACGATCGATCGGCGTGAGCGGGCCATACGCGCCTAGACGATATCACCCAGGTCGCGCGCCCGAGGGCCGTCGAGTGTCGCCACGCGCTCGTTGTCGCCGGCTGCCGCCTGTCCCGTCGTCCGCAGGGAGACGACGAGGGCCGGCGCGCCGCCGAGGGCACCCAGGGCTTCCATCCCCCACTCGACGAGCAAGAGGCACCCTTCGTCGCGCCGTTCGCGCAAGCCCAGCCGGCGGGTCTCCTCGTCGAGCGCGGCGCCGCGGAGGCGATACAGGTCGACGTGCAAGAGCACCCCGCGCGGAGTCGCGATCTCGCGCACGAGCGTGAACGTCGGGCTCGTGACGGGCCCGCGGGCTCCGAGGGCGCGCGCGATCGCGCGGGCCAGGAACGTCTTGCCGGAGCCGAGCGGTCCCTCGAGGAGCACGAGATCGCCCGGCGAGAAGGCGCGTGCGATGGCCTCGCCCAGCCGTCGAGTCGCGCGGCGCGAGCCGAGCGGGCGTGCGATCGTCGGCTCCACCCGCGCCCTCGGCTACGGGGTGCCCGGCTCCGGCTCCCTCTTCGGGGGCGCTTTGGAGCCTCGGGCCTTGTCGGCGGCGGCCTTGGGCTCGTCCGCGTCCTCCTTCTCGTCGTCCTCTTTCTCGTCGTCCGCCGCCTCTTCGCGGTCGTTGCGCTCTTCGCCTCGGAGGAGGGCGATCGCGGCTTCGTCGCCGAGGCTCATGGCGAGGCGCGGGCTCGTGCTCGCGTGCTCCCAGAAGCGGGCGTAGAAGTACGCGGCGGCGAGGGCGGTCGTCAGGCCGATGAGCTGACTCGTGGAGAGCTGGTAGGGCGTCGACTCGCCGAAGGCGACGGGCTTGAGCACGACGTACGCGAGCACGGCGGGGAGGAGCGCGAGCACGCGCGCCGCGGTGCGCGCCCGAGCGTCGGCGATGGCGAGGGAGATCCCGAAGGCGAAGCCGATCGCGAAGAGCAGCAGGCACGCCGGGATATAGACGTGCGCGTCGATCGTGGGCCCGTAGCTCCCGCGCTCGACGTCGTCGCGCCACAGCTCGAGGACGAAGCGGAAGAACCCGTACGCGAACACGAAGAGGAAGAACACCTGCCCGCGGAATCGCAGGCGCTTGCGCTGCCAGAGCAGGAGCACGAGCAAGACGAGGCCGACGAGCGACTCGTAGAGTTGCGTCGGGTGCACCGGGAGGCTGACGTTCGTCTGCAGGAGCTGCTCTTCTTGAGGGGTGCCGCGGAACATCTCGAGGTGGCGAACGAACGCCGGGCTGCCCTCGCCGTTGACGAGCGTCCCCGCGGGCCAGTGGGGGAAGGTGCCGAGCGTCTTCAAGAACGCGGGCGCGCCCTGCGGCAGCGGTTTCCCGAAGTCGCAGCCGAAGAGGTAGCAGCCGATGCGCGTCACCATGAGGCCCGAGGCGAGGCTCAGCACCGCGTCGTCGGCCCACGCGAGGAGTCGGATGCGTTTGGGAACGAGGAACGCCCAGCTCCCGATGAGTCCTCCGAGGAAGCCGCCGTATGCAACCAGGCCCCCGTTGCGAAGGGCGAAGTAGTCCGCCGCCGTCTTGAACTCGTCCGGGTTCGTCAGGATGTAGAGCAAGCGCGATCCGGCGAGGGCGCAGAGCGCGGTCACGACGTAGCAGTTCGCCATCGTCTCCTTGGGCAGCCCGTCGCGCACCGCGAGCGGCAATGTCAGGTACCAGCCGACGACGAGCGAGAGTCCCAGCATGACGCCGTACGCGTAGATGGGCAGATCCGGCGCGGCGTACTCGGTCCCTCGCCAGAAATATCCTGCCGCCGCAGCCGCGATCGCCACGACCACCGACGTCCCCGCCTCGCGCGCCTCGCGCCGCCGCGCCGCGAGCAGGGCGAACACGACCGCGACGGCGCTGAGTGCGGCGAGGGCCCACCAGAGCTTCAGCGATCCGTGGGGGATCGGGATGCGAAACAGGATGGGGTGCATGGGTGCCGGCGCCACCCCGTGTACCGGAAAATCCGGAGGCGCGCACGCGCGTCCGCGCGCACCCCTGTGGTATCCGTTGGGCGTGATGACTTCCCGATCCAAGGCGGCAGTCGTGGCTGTCGGCCTCCTCAGCGCGTGCGTCCCGTCCGGGAGCGCCGGCCCTCAGGACGCAGGACTCTCGTCGTCGCCTCAGCCGGTTCGTGCGAGCACGAACCCCGCGGTGGCGGCCCTCCCGCCGACCGACGTGCTCAAGGGACCTTTCGATGACAGCTTCGACCACACCGCTCCCGCGTCGTCGTCCGCCGAGGGCGCCGCGTCCTCCCTCGCGGAGCCCGGGCCCGATTGGGTGGCCACGGCGCCCGGTTTCTGGCACATCGAAGCGGGCCGCCTCTGCACGGAACACGCGCGCAATCACGGCATCTGGCTCAAGCATGCGATCCCCACGAACGCGCGCATCGAGTTCGACGCCGTGAGTATGTCCCCCGACGGAGACCTCAAGGCCGAGTACTGGGGCGACGGCCACTCGTACGCGACCGCGCTCTCCTATACCAACGCCACGAGTTACCTCACGATCTTCGGCGGGTGGCACAACACCCACCATGTGCTCGCGCGTATCAATGAGCACGCCACGGATCGGAAGGACATCGTGGTCGACGCGAACTCGGACGACCCGCGCGAGAAACCCGTCGTCGCCGGGCAGGTCTACCGGTTCAAGGTCGAGCGCAGCGACGGCCGCACGGTGCGATGGTGGGTGGATGGGAACGAGATGCTCTCGTATCCTGATCCGGCGCCGCTCGTCGGTCCCGGACACGACCACTTCGGCTTCAACAACTGGGACGTAAAGGTCTGCTTCGATAACGTCCGTGTGGTCCCATTGCCTTGAGGTAGCGGCGGGTGGAACAACCGAGCACCGTCGAGAAGCAAATCGGAGAGCTGGAGGTCGCCGTCGACCGCCTGCGCGCGCTCTACGAGCAATACTTCATGGGCTTCGAGAAGATCGAGCCGACGGTTCCGCGCAAGGACGTCGATCGCCGCATCTACGTCGTCCGCAAGGAGCAGATCCGGAACACGGCGCTGCGCTTTCGTTTCCAGATGATCCTGCAGCGGTACAACACCTACCAGACGCACTGGCAGCGCATCTGCCGTGAGATCGAGAGCGGCACGTACAAGCGCCACCTCGCACGCGCGAAGCGACGGTTCGGGTCGGTGAACCCGCCGGCCGGCGCCACGCAAGCCGGGCAAGTCGCGAAGGAGCAAGGCGCAAATGAGAAGAGCATCGGGCCAGCCCCTGGTGCCGCCATCGCCGCCGAGCTCGCGGCGGAGCTTGCCGAGCTCGATCGCGAGTTCGCGTCCGCCGAGTTCGAGATCGACGTCGTAGTCGAGGAGCCGGAGCCGTCCTCACGGCGAATGCCCCCTCCGGGTGCGGCCCCGCGCTCGCCCGCGCCGGCGGCCCGGGCGGGAGGGACGCCACCGCCGCCTCCCCGGGCGAAGAGCGCCCGGCCTTCCGATCCGCCCCCCGGGGCCGCCGCTCTCGCGCCGCCTTTGCCACCTCCCAGGGCGCTGGGATCGCCTGCAACGTCGCCGGCTCCCGCCGGCAAGCCGCTGCCCCCGCCTCGGCCCCGCCTTGCCTCGACGATGCCGACCGCGCAGACGAAGGCGCCGCTGCCTTCTCCCTCGCCGAGCCCGCACACACCCGCTCACCATCCCCCCGCGGCGAAGCCTCAGGAGCCGTCACGCCAGGAGCTGCCCGAGGCGCGGTTGAAGCAGCTCTACGCGCAGTACGTCGACGCGAAGCGTCGCCAAAACGAATCGACCGCGGCCGTGACCTATCAGTCGGTCGCCAAGACGCTGCAGGAATCCGGCGAAAAACTCCGCCAGAAACATGGCCGCTCCGTCGACTTCGAGGTCACCGTCAAGGACGGCAAAGCCATCCTGCGGCCCGTCCTCAAGTAGAGGGACAGCCGGCCCGGGCGGGACTCAGTGGTAGGCGCGCGGCGGCGGAGGCGGGTGGAAGGAACGGGTCGAAGCCGGCGGCGCCTCGTCGGCCCCCTCGCGCTCGTCGC
>PLIR01000522.1 GCA_003139415.1 Myxococcales bacterium
CGCCCACGCCCGCGCCCGCGCCCACGCCCACGCCCACGCCCACGCCCGCGCCCGCTCCTGCGTCCGCGCCCGTTCGCCGCATCGCGGTCGGCATCGCCGCCATCGGTGCTCTCGGCGCAGAGCCCGGTCCGAGCGCCGCCATCGCTGCCTTCGTCGAGGTCAGATCCCGAGTGGCATCCGCCTCGCTCGAAGTGCGGGCGGACGCGCCGGTTACCGTTGCCAGCTCGTCCGGACCTGGACGCGTCACCGCCTGGTCCGATCAAGTGCTGCTCGTGCCGTGCCTGCGCCTCGACGCCGCGTCGCTCTGCGCGCTCGGGTCGCTCGGAACGGTGGTTGCGTGGAGCTCCGGCATCACCAGCCCGCGCAGCGACTCGGCCTTATTCGCCACCGCCGGCGCGCGTGCCGGATTCGACTGGCCGCTCTCCGCAATGCTCGCCCTCCGCGCCCACGTCGACCTCGCGACGGATCTGCGCCGCCCCCACCTGCAGGTCGACGGCACCGACGCCTGGACCGCCCCGCGAATTGCCGCTGCAGTGGGCGCGGGGTTCGCGGCCCACTTTGAGTGATGGATCGACGCGCCTCGACCCAATGGACCATGTGAAGCGTGCGCCGTCGCGATCGCCGCAAGACCTGGGCGCGATCTTCGACGAACATTTCGATTACGTGTGGGCGACGTTGCGACGCCTCGGCATCCATGACGCCGACCGCGAGGATCTCGTGCACGAAATTTTTCTCAAAGTTCACGCGCGTCTGGCGGACTACGACGGCGCGCGTCCCCTCCGGCCTTGGCTCTTCGGGTTCGCCTACCGCGTCGCCGCCGACTACCGTCGCTTGGCGCGCCACAGGGTCGAGGTGCAGAGCGACTCCGGCGATGCCCCGGCGCAGGCTCCTTCGGCCGAAGACCAACTGGCGGCGACCGAGGAGCGCGACCTGCTTCTCGCGGCGCTGCATACACTGGACCTCGAACGCCGCGCCGTGCTGGTGATGCACGACATCGACGAGGTGCCGGTGCCGCAGATTGCTCACCAGCTCGACATCCCGCTCAATACGGCGTATTCGCGCCTGCGCCTGGCGCGCGAGCAGCTTGCCGCTGCGGTGACGCGCCTTCGCATCGAAGGAGGCAAGCGGTGAGCGAGCCGACACCCCCGCTCGATCCGCAGCTCGCCGAGCTCATCGCCCGCCATCGACAGGCCCATCGTGCCCCGTTGGACGTGCGGGCGCGCGCGCGCGAACGCCTGCTGAGCGCAGTCGCGTCTCCCGACGCTCCGGTCGGCGGCCGCTCCGGGCGGAATGTCCGGGAGCGCTTGGCAGGGATCCAAGGGAAGGGGATCGCTCTCGCGTTCGTGGCGGGCGCGTTGGCCGGGGCAAGTCTTTACGCGGCGTTCGCGCCGACGCCCGCCGCGCGCCTGGTGTACGTGGAACGCGCGGCGCCGGTCTTGCCAGCGTCGACAGCCCCGGTCGCGACCGCGCTGACGCCGGCGCCCTCGCCAGCGCCGCCGCCTCCGAGCAGCGCCGCTTCCCCGCCATCGAGCATGGCGGGGCGGACCTCCCAGCTGTCCGCTGAGCGCATTCTGCTCGATGAAGCACGCGCCGCCATGACGCAGGGCGATTCAAGTCGTGCGCGCGAGCGGCTCGAGCGCCATCGGCGGACGTTCTCGAACCCGATACTCGAGGAGGAGCGCGAAGCTCTCTGGGTTCAGGCCCTCGTCAAGCAAGGCCGGGGCGACGAAGCGCGCGCGCGCGCGACGGTGTTCCGAAGGCGCTGGCCGGACAGCATCTTTTCGTCCGTCGTCGATGGGGCGCTCGATGCGATCCGAAGCGCAGACTGATCGAGATCCGGTCTCTCCCGCGTCTCGGGGAGGGCTCCCCGTCGGTCCAGCTGACGGATCGGTTGGATGCCGCCAATACGAGGCATGGGCACCCGCTCGTCCACGACGGTGGCGAAACCGAAAATGACGATTCTGCTTTCCACGAGAAGGGGGACGCGCCCACGGCCGAAGGCGAAGCCCTCGCTTTGGGGCGCCGCAGTCGCCACCTGGACGGCGCTTGGTTGCGGAGGAAACGGAGCCAATGGGTTCCCGGTCTCCGGGACCGGGACCACGAACGACGTCGATGGCAGCCTCTCGGATGGCGGCTCCTTGGTGGCGGACAGCATGATGTCGGCGTCGGACGGCTCGCCCGTCTTCGTGGGGGGCGGGCACGGGGACTTGTCGGGGATGTACAACTGCCAGCCGGGGACCTACCTGGGCAGTTTCACCACGAAGGTGGGGGCCACTGACAGCGGCGCCTCCATTTTCAACTTCAACTGGGACGGATGCCTATCGATCACGCTGGCGCCCAGCGATGCCGGGGTCACGGCGGCTGGGGTGGGTGAGAACTTTGGTTATCAAACGCTGACGGTCGCGCCCGGAGCGCAGCTCTCCGGCAGGGATCAGATGGGCGGCTCCTTCACGCTGGACCTCACCGGGTCGCTCGATTGCAAGCCCGCGAATGGGCCGCCGACGCTCACCGGAACGCTCAACGGCGGGTATTGCTTCGGCACCGCGACGTGCGCTCCCGACGCAGGCCTCAACGTCGGTGGGAACCTCTCCGCCACATACGGGAACATGCCGCCTGAGCTGACCGGCGATCAGGCCGGCGATCTGACCGTGTGCGCGATCACCGGGGACGCGAGTTGCTTGTTCCCTGGGGCGGATGGGACGTGGTCCGCGGCGCTGGCGTCGGACGCGGGCACGGTCCCTGACTGCGGTCCCTGATCGGACGAGCTCATTGGCACGCTCGCAGGCCGGCGGGCGAGAGACCCCGAGCGGCCACGACCGGTTGGCACTAAGGTGTCGGCTCGTATGGCCTTTTCCGACGGGCTTTTCGCCACCAAGTCGATC
>PLIR01000315.1 GCA_003139415.1 Myxococcales bacterium
CGTCCAGGTAGCCGGCGTCGCCGGTGCGCAGCCAGCCCTCGGCGTCGATGGTGGCGGCGGTGGCCTCGGGGAGGTTCCAGTAGCCCGCCATATTGGCCACCGACCGCGTGGCCACCTCGCCGACCGTGTGCGGCGGCAGCGCCGCGCCGGCCTCGTCGATCGGTTCGGCCGATCCGCCGTCGCCCTTGGCGCCGCGCTCCGGGCTGCCGCGGCCGTGGCCGAGGTCCACGTCGAGCTTTGCGAGGTCGCCCTCGGCGGACACGACCCCCGGCGCGTCGGCGCCGAAGAGCCGCGCCGCACCGCAGAGGAGCCGAGCTTCGACCGCGAGCGATCGGGCCGCCGCGAGCCTCGCCGTCGCGCGCTCGCCCAGGGCGGCTTCGCTCGGCGCGGGCAAGAGCCGCTCGCGAGCGATCCGCGCGCGCTCGGAGAGATCGTCGGCCTCGCTCTCCAGATTGGCGCGCGACGCCTCGAGGGACTGCTCCTGGGTCGTCGCTTCGTCGAGCGCGTGCTGCGCGTCGGCCTGCTCGGCGATGGCGACCGCGAGTCGTGCCACGACGAGCGCGTGACCGTATGCGGCGATGGCTCGCTCTGCGTGCAGCTTCGCCGCGACGTCGTCGCCGCTTGCGTGCGCCGCCAGCGCGATCCCTCGCTCCCGCTCGGCGCGCGCGAACACGTCGGGTGCCCGCTGGGCCCCCTCTTGGGCGGCCTCCGTCGTTCGCACGCGTTCGACCTCGTCGAGCGACGGCACACGCATCGGGGCCGTCGCGCAGCCGAGGCCCGCCATGGCCATCCACGCGACACTCGCTACGAGCCCTCCACGCACCTGGCTCATGGCCTGTCTCCCGGCGGCGCCGGCTCCGGGGGGGGGCTCTTGGAAGGCTTCTTTGCGCTTGCCTTGGGAGGCGGCTTGCCGTCGTGCACCTCGACGGCGGTCCGCTCGTTGCTCGCGTCGCGCGGACGCCCTGGTCCGCCAGCGTCGTCGATCTCCTTGCGCAGTCGCCCGACGTGGGCCAAATCCGCCTCGACGAGGGCCCGCGCCCGCTCGACCTGGGCCTGCTTCGTCACGGCCTGCTCGCGACGCGCCGCCGCCGCCCGCTCCGCGTCTGCGGCGCGCGCCGAATCCCTCGCCGTCTCTGCCCACTCGAGCGCCAAGCCGTCGGCCGCCTTCGCGCGCGCTTCGTCGCCCGCCTCGCGAAGACGCGTGGCGCGCTCGATCGCCTCGCGGGCCCGTCCAAGGGGTTCGCCGATGATGGTGGCGTGGGCGGCGTCCGCCTCGAGCGCGTGCACGATGTCGCGCGCGAGAGCACCGTCGTCTGCGCGAACGTCCCGGCTCGAGGCAAGCTCCACGAGGACGATGACAAGGGCCGCCGCCGCTCGTCCGCCGCGAAGGCGCACCAGCCCCCCCGAGAGGGCGCGCGCCGCTATCGCCCGAAGCGTACCCCGAAGCATGACTCCAGGTGCCGTGCCGGCGGTGGGTTGTCAACCTCGCCGTGGCCTCGCCGGCTGGGCTTGTGCCCGGCTGGGGCGCAGCCTAGTAACGCTCGGTCATGGACACGCCGCCCAAGGCCAAGGGGCGCGCTCGCGCGTCGTGGGACGAGTACTTCATGAACATCGCGCGGGAGGTGTCGACCCGTTCGACCTGCGACCGAAAGTTCGTCGGGGCGGTCATCGTGCGCGATCGGAGCATCCTCGCCACGGGGTATAACGGAAGCATCCGCGGTCTGCCCCACTGCGACGAGGAGGGGCACCTCATGGAAGAGGGCCACTGCGTGCGCACGGTCCACGCCGAGGCGAACGCGATCGTGCAGGCGGCTCGCAACGGAGTGCGCATCGACGGGTCTTCGATCTACGTGACCGCCAGCCCGTGCTGGGGGTGCTTTCGCCTCATCGCCAACGCGGGGATCGCCCGGGTCGCCTTCGGGGAGTTCTACCGCGATCCGCGCATTTTCGACGTCGCCGTGAAGCTCGGGATCGAGCTCGTCGACATGTCGAAGTCGGCGGCAGCGTCGCCTGCCGCGAGCTCCTGAGCATGCCCCGTGGCCGGCTCTCCGTCGCCGTCATCCAGGGTGGGCCTTCGTCCGAGGCCGAAGTGAGCCGCGCGTCCGCCACGGCCGTCGCGAAGGCGCTCGGCGAAGCCGGCCACAGCGCGGTACGTTTCGAGCTCGACGCCTTCCTCGCGGAGTCCCTCCGCACGGGGGGCTTCGACGTCGTGTTCCCCGTCGTACACGGCGCCGTCGGCGAGGACGGCTCGCTGCAAGGGCTGCTCGAGGTCCTCGATCACCCGTACGTCGGCTCCGGGGTCGTCGCGAGCGCCCTCGCCATGCACAAGAGGTTCGCGCGCGTCCTCTTCGCAGAGGCTGGCCTCCCGGTCGCCCGCGGCGTGGCCCTCGGGCGCGCGGAGTTCGCGGGCGATGCGGCCGCCGCGGCGCGCCGGGCACGCGAGTGCGTCGGCGCGGCCATCGTGGTCAAGCCGTCGTCGCACGGGTCCGCGATCGGAGTGGCCCGCCTGGAGGCGTCCGCATCGGAGGCCGATGTCGCCTCGTCGATCGACGCCGTCTGGTCGATCGACGAGTTCGCAGTGGCCGAGCACTTCGCCCGCGGTCGCGAGATCACCTGCGGGGTCCTCGACTTGCAGGAGGCGCGCGCCCTACCGGTGACCGAGATCAGGGCTCCCGGCGATGCCTTCTTCTCGTTCGAGGCGCGCTACGCGCCCGGTCGGAGCGAGCACCAGTGCCCGGCGGATCTTGCCCCAGCGATGGCGGCACGGGTCCAGGACGCCGCCGTTCGAGCTCACCGCACGCTCGGCTGCCGCGACCTATCCCGGGTCGACTTCGTGGTCGGCGACGACGGGGCCCCCGACGCGCTCACGTTGCTCGAGGTCAACACGCTCCCGGGAATGACCGCGACGAGCCTTTTCCCGGAGGCGGCGGCGGTGAGCGGGATGCCGATGGCTCGGCTGTGCGACGTCCTCGTCATGCACGCACACACCCGCGGCCCGGCGGTCAGGGTGGACGCGCGACCCTTGCCGCGCTGATCTCTCGTGGCCCTTCGCCGCCATGGGGCAATTCGTGAACGCGCCCCGCCGCCGCCGTAACGGCGGAAGAGCAATCGTGGCGGAAGACCTGGACACGCGGCCGGGTGCGTCGCAATGTCTAGTTGATGGGCCGGGACACGCTCTTCGGCGAGCGGATCGTTTGGGAAGGGCGCTGCCGCGCCGCCACGGTCCCTTTCGCGCAGAAGGTCCTGGCCGCGGTCGCTAGCGTCGTCTCGGCGGTGACGCTCTGCTACGCGGTCGTTCTCGCCAAGTCGGTGGGGATGCCGGTTGGCGGCATGATGCTTCTTTCGGCCTGGTGCGCCACGATCGCCCTGGGAGCGTGGCGCGTCCCCATTTGGTGGCGGTCCCAGATCGAGTACGTCGTGACGGAGCGGCATGTCATCTGGAAGCGCGGCCGGATCCGCCGGTCGATCGAGACCAACCAGATCAGTTACGCGCTCGTCCGCTGGAGCGCGAACGAGCCGTCGACGGGTGACCTGGTTCTCGTCCGAGCCGTGCCGACGGGTGCGCTCCGCCGCACGCTCTCGCTGACGCTGCACGACGTCGAGACGCCGGACCGCCTCTGGTCGATCATCCGCGGCGTTGAGCCGGGGGCGCCGCTTGGCAGCGGAGAGCGCTCGCTCGGTCAGCGGCTCGACGTCGGAGAGCGAGTCCTCTGGACGGCGGCCCCCTGCGCGTCGCAGTGGACGACGCGCCGCGCGGCCACGGCGGCCGCCGGCGCGGTCCTGGCCGTGACGTTCGTACGCTCACTGGGGCGCTCCGTGCCCACGCTCGAGCGTCTCGTAGGCATGCACGCGCTGGCCCCTGCGCTGGCGGTTCTGCTCGTCGGCGCCGTGGCCCTCGGCATGCTCTTGCTCCTGACGGCGGCCGTGGGTGTCGGTTACGCGGCCCTCGTTCGCCCGTCGCGTCTCGTCCGGGAGACGCGGTATATCGTAACGAACGCACGCGTCCTCATACGGCGTGGCAACGAGGAGCTCACGCTCGACCGCTCCCGGATCGCCTACGTCATCGACGCCCCTTCGCGCCGCTTGCACGACGTTTTCCTGGTCCTCGACGGGCCGCAGGCGCGTGCCTTTGCGCCGAGCGGAGCGTTCGGCGAAGACGACCGCGACGACGCGCTCCGCCCCGTTTTCGCCGCCATCGAGGATGCCGATACGGTCGGCCGTATCCTGCGCGCGCGCGTCCTCGACAAGGCTGCGTAGCCAAGGGACCGAATGGCACACGGGGCTCGGCGGTAGGCGAGGCGGCCGGGTTCGGACGCGGCCCCTGGACGCCGCCTCAGCGGAGCGCGGCCGTGCAACTCCGCGCGGTGCTACTCTGGTCGGGCGGTGATCGGCGTCGGCAGCATCGTCAACGGCAGGTACCGCATCGTCCGGATGCTGGGCGACGGTGGAATGGGATCGGTGTTCGAGGCGCACCATGCCGTGCTCGGCACCCGCGTCGCCATCAAGGTGCTGCACTCCGAGCTCGCGCGGCGCACCGGGCTCGTGGAGCGCTTCCTCCAGGAGGCGCGCGTCGTCGCACAGATTCGAAGCGCCAACGTGGTGCAGGTCATGGACGTGGACCGCACGCCAGAAGGCCACGCGTTCATCGTGATGGAGCTGCTCGAAGGCGAGGCGCTCTCCACCGTGCTGGATCGGCAGCGACGTCTCCCCGTCCCGATCGCCTGCGGGTACGCGGCGCAGATCCTCTCGGCGCTGGAGGCGTCGCACACGCTCGGCGTGATCCACCGCGACCTGAAGCCCGAGAACGTGATCGTGACGCTGGCTGCCAACCAGCCGGTCCTCAAGCTCATCGATTTCGGAATCGCGAAGGCGAGGCGCACCGAGCCATCGCAGCGCAATCTCACCGTGGCGGGTGTGGTCATGGGGACCGCCGAGTACATGGCGCCCGAGCAGGCCAGGAGCGCCGAGTCCGTCGACGCGCGCGCCGACGTGTACGCGGTCGGCGTGATGCTCTACGAGATGATCGCGGGCGTCCGGCCGGTGCGAGGTGATGGCGGCGAAGACGCCCGCGTCATCGCGCTGAGGGTCGAGCGCGGCGAGGTCGTGCCGCTCGTGCAGGCTGCTCCCACGGTCCCGCGCGAGATCGCCGGCTTGGTGCATCGCGCGATGGCGGCGCGCCCCGAGATGCGATTCCCGTCCGCCGCGGCGATGCGTGCGGCGCTCGAAGGGCTGAGGGAGGCTCCGTCGGCGCGCTTGGGTTCGGCGCCGCCCGCGGGACTCGCATCCGGGCCGCCGAGCGAGCCGCGCGTGGACACCGTGCGCGCACCGCCGATCGCCACGGCGCTCGTCGGGCCGTCGTATTCGGCAGGGTATGCGCCGGCGGCACTCGCCACCCCCGCGGCGCCTGCCGGGGATGGCCGCGTGCCTCGTCCTTCGGGCGTGGGGCGCACCGCGGGGATCACGGGCCTCGTGGTTCTCTTCGCCGTCAGCGTGGCGGGGATTCTGGTCGGGACGGGTGTCTTCAACACGAGTGCCAGGCGGCCGGAGGTCGCGATGACCGATTCCGTCGGCACCCCCCAGGCGCCTTCCGTCGAGATGGCCATGTCTCCGACGCCGGGTGCGGCGGCCCCGGCGGACGTGCCGACACTTACCTCCACGAGGCCTGGCGGCCCCGGCGCCCGGCCGGCCGCCTCGGGCCGCGCGTTCGCCACGGGCGATCACGACGCCGCGGCCGCGCCGTCGTCCGAGCCGAGCGCGTCGGCGGCGCCATCATTTCCAGGCATCCCACTACCGCCCGGCTTCCCCACGGCGCTGCCCGCGGGCTTCCCGACAGCGCTGCCGAGCGGCTTCCCGACGGCGCTGCCGCCCGGGTTTCCGACAGCGCTGCCGAGCGGCTTCCCGACGGCGCTGCCGAGCGGCTTTCCGACCGCCCTGCCGAGCGGTTTTCCGACCGTACTACCGGCCTGGCCAGCGCCGCCCTCCACGGCTTCGTCGGCGCGAGCCAGCAAGCCCCAGCCGACCGAGTACTGAGGGGGTCCGCGGGCGCGTCGCGCGATCGGGGGATGCGTTCTAGGCTCCCCGCGTGTTCTCGCCTTCCACCGAGCCACTGCGCGATCTCGCGGCTGCGTGCCGGTCCGCGACCCTACCGTCGCGGCGGAGGGTGGCTGCCGTCAGCCTGACGCTCCTCGGCATCGCCGCGGTCTTGCTCGCGCGCGCAGGCACGCCGCGGGCGCGTGCGGCGGCGGCGGCGGCGATCGCCGTCGGTGGGGCCCTGGTCTTGATGTGGGAGTGGGCGGATCGGCGACGACTCGCCGGACCGGACGCGGTGCTGCAAAGGATCGTCAGGCGCGTGGATGCCGGGCGAGCCGATCGCGCCCTGCGGGCTCTCTCTCTCATTCGCGTCGATGGCGGCGTGTCGGAGGAGCTCACAAAGCTGCACCTGGCCCGCGTGCTCGCGGACGTCCCCTCGGCCCGGGTGCTCGACCGTGCGTCGCGTGCCGCGCGTCGGGCGAGTGTGCTCGCGGCCGTGGTCGGGGTCGCCGCCGTCGCGCTCGCGGGGGTCAACGCGTGGGCGGTCCTCGAGGGGGCTGACGTCCTGCTCGCTCGGGGCGCCGTCGCGCCGTTCTCGATGCAGTGGCTCGACGGCGTCGAACTCGTCGCCCGGCCGCCGGACTATCTCCACGAGAACGAGATCCACGAGATCGCCCTCACCCCGCTCGCGCTGCCGTTCGGCACCGAGATCGCGCTTCGCGGCGCTCCTTTGCACGCAGGGCGGCGGCTTTTGCTGACCGATGGCGCAACCGAAGTACCTTTCGTCGAGGACGGCGCGGGCGCCGTCGTCGCGCGGTGGCGGTTGGGCGATTCGACGACGTTGCGCGTGGTGGCCCGGTTCGGCAGCGTGAGCATCGAACAGGCCGACCGGCTGCCCGTCCGATCGATCCCCGACGCGGCCCCGGTCGTCGAGCTGGAGACGGCGCCGCGCCAGGTTCGCCTCGTCGATGAGGTCGACGACATCCCGATCCGCTACCGGGCCACCGATGACCATGGCCTTCGTGACGTGGAGCTCGTGCTGCGGTCGGGAGTACGAGAGGAGCGGCGGGTGCTCTCCCGGCTCGACGGCGAGACCCAGCGCGACGAGGGGGGGCAGGTCCTACGCCTGCGGGACCCGTTCCTGCGCAGGAGCCACGCGCCCATCGAGGTGACCGTCGAGGCGAAAGACAACGATCCGTTGAGCGGGCCGAAGTGGGGCGCGAGCGCGGCGATCACCGTCATCCCGCCGGACGTGGGTGAGCCGGAGGCCAAGAGGCTCGAGGCCCTGCGGCGGGTGCGCGACGCCGTCGTCGACTCGCTGGGGTGGCGCATCGACGCGACGCCGGAGCACGGCATCACGCGCGCGGCGGGCGCCTCTCACGCGACCGACGAGACGAAGCGCGCCGCCGCCGACGAGCGCGTCCTCGACGACGCCCTGGTCCGCACGTACGCCGGGCTGACGGTGCCCGCTCGCACGAGGGCGCTCCTCACGGCGCAGCGGACGAAAGTGCGCGGCGCCGTCGACGCCGAGAACCGGGCGCCGAGCGAACGCACACACGCCGCGACCGTCGAGGCCACGGAGCGCTTCGTCCTCGTCACGGACGCCATCGTGCGCGGGCTTGCCATGCGGGAGACCCGGGACGCGGCGAGGCAGCTCGCCGACGTCGCCGACGATCTCGTGGCCGGCGCGATGCAGACGCAGGCCGATGCCGCGGACGTGCGCGTCCGGGGGGCCGCGCGCATGGATGCCGACGCGGCTGTCCTCCAGGCGGGGGGCCGGAATCTGCTCAAGTTCGGATGGTCCGGCCGAGACATCGGCGAGATCGTCGCCGTGGATTGTCTCCGCGTGGACCGGGCGCGACGTGCGCCAGACGCCGTTCACGCGGAGCTCGCGGCGCGGGACCTCGCGGCGCGGTTGCACCAGCCCGACCCTTCGTTCGGCTCCCGAGGGTCGGCGCAGCGTGGCGGCGGCGAGTCGGGCGGCGGGCGCGGCACGGAAGAGGACGAGGAGGCGGCCTCGCCGGATGACGTCGAGCAGGCGTTCGACGAGGCCAAGGGCGACCTCGACCGCCTGTCCCAAGACCATGCGGGCGGCGTGAGCCGGACGGAGCAGCTCCTCGCGGGCGCCGAGAGCGACGAGGAGCAAAACGGTCTCCGGGACGAAGCGAAGCGACATGCGCAGGCCATCCGGGACGCCGCGCGGCGGTTGCCCGCGGTAGGCGGGGGCAGCGACTCGTGGACCAGCAAGGGCGCTGCTGCGCGAGAGCTGGCCGAACAAGCCGCGCGATCGCTCGAGGAGGCGCGCCCCGAGGAGGCCGCGCAGGCCGGTCGCAGCGCCGTGAGCTCGCTCGAGGAGGCCAAACGGATGCTCGCCGGTGGCCCGCGGGCACGGGGATGGGACGACGACGGAGCTTCCGATGGGGATCCCAAAAAGCTCGAGGAAGCCGCCCGTGGGCTCGAGGCGGAGGTGCGGTGGGCCGACGAACAGGTTCGCCGATTGCGCGCGGCGGCCGCACAACGGGCCCGGGGCCAGCTCGAGCGCGGCGGCGCCGAAGAAGAGGACATGGCAAACCGCGCGCGCGACCTAGCCCAGAGGGCGCGCGAGCGCGGATCGCTGCCGCAGGAGTCGCTCGAGGCGATTGACGACGCCGAGCATGCGGCGCGCGAGGCGGCCGGCGCTCTCAAGGACGGAGACGCCGAACGGGGCCTCGAGAGGCAACACCAGGCCCAGCGCGACCTCGACGCCGCGCGAGCCCGTTTGCAGGACGACTCCGATCGCGACGAGGGCGACCCGCGCTCCAACTCGAGCGACGACGGACGTCGCGCCGCGACCACCAGCACGGTGGACATCCCTCACGATCACAAGGGTCCGGAGGACTTCCGACGCCGGGTGGTCCGTGGCCTCGGACAGGCCGCCGGCGGCTCGTTGAAGGACGCCGTGCAAAGGTACGCGGAGGGCTTGCTGCGATGAGCGCGCGGCGGATCCTGTCGCGGTGGGCGGTGTGCGCGCTCGTGGGGTTCGCGGGCGCGGTCCCGGGATCGGCCGGCGCGCAGGGCGACGTCGCGACGCACGCGACGCACCTCATTGCGGGCCTGGACCTCGACGAAGCGCGCCGCGTGCTTGGCCCCGCCGAAGCCGACGACCCGCGCATCGCGCTCGAGCGCGCAAGGCTCGGGATCTACGAGATGGACTGCGACGGCGCCGCGGCGATCCTCGGCCGGGCGGACGTGCGCGCGCTACCGGGCGGGGACGCGCTCGCGGACATCGCCCACGGCTGCCAGCGCGTCACCGCTGCCTTGCAGAGCGACCGCGACGAGGCGCGGGCCATCGAGGTCCGGTGGCAGGATGAGGGGGATCGTCCGCTCGCCCCGCTGCTCTTCGACACGGTGGCCAAGGCGCGCGAGGCCCTCTCGCGCGACCTCGGCGTCGACTGGCCCCGGCCGACGCGGGTCGTCGTCGTGCGCGACCTTCTCTCGCTGTCGGCGATGACAGGCTTGCCGTACGACAGCGCCCGCACGACCGGGACCGTTGCCGTGGCCAAGTGGGGCCGCGTGACGTTGCTCAGCCCGCGCGCCAGCCCCCATGGCTACCCGTGGCGCGACACGGTCGCGCACGAGCTGACCCACCTGGCCGTCACGCGGGCGTCGCGCGATCTGGCGCCGCTCTGGCTTCAAGAAGGGATCGCCAAGCGCGAGGAGATTCGATGGCGCGGCCCCGGACCGTTCGACGATCGGCCCTCGTCCGACGCCATCGTGGAAGCCGGCGACGCCATGGGCAAGCGGTTCCCGCTCGACAAGCTGGGCCCGAGCATCGCCATGCTGCCGAGCGCCGACGACGCGATGGTCGCTTTCGCCGAGGTCACGAGCTTCGTGCGCTACTACGCCGACACGGAAGACGCGCGCACGGGCCAGACGGGCGCCGCGTTGCCAAAGCTCTTGCACGCCCTGTCCGAGCCCGGCACGACGGCGGACGCGGCGCTGGTGTCGGTGAGCGGCGCCGATCTGAAGGCCTGGGACGCTCGCTGGCGCGCGTCCGTCGCGGCCAAACCGCGGACCCTGCTGCCGCCGCTCTTTCTGGCCGAGCCGAAGCGCGACCGTCGAGAGCTCGATCGACTGCGCGAGCAGCGCGACCGGTCTCGGCTCGCGGAATTGCTCTTGGCGCGGGGCCATGCGGGCGAGGCCGCCCGGGAGCTCGATCGGCTTGCGCCGGAGGTTGGCGCGACCGACCCGAGCATGCGGTGGCTGCGAGCCCGCATCCTCGAAGCGGCCGGCCGCCGTCCGGAAGGGGCGGGTCTCGTGACCGACCCGAAGCAGGTCGCGACATCTTATGGTCCGTGGTGGGCCACGCGAGGTCGGTGGGCCCGCGCGGATGGCGACGAGGGGACCGCGGTCCTCTCGTTCGAGGCTGCGGTGGCTGCTGACCCGATGGATCCCGAGGCGGCTTGCGAGACGATCGACGACAGCGCGTCGCCCGCAGACGCGGACCGTGCCCATCTTTGCGCTGCCGCGCGCTCCCGCGGCGAGCCCGCGTTCGGCGGCGACTGAAGCGGCGTCGCTTCGCCAGGCCGGTAGAGCTCCGTCGGCGCGGACGGGGCCGCAGGCCAACGCCGAGGGCAAGGGGCCTGGGCGCGGGCCAGGGCGACTGCCCATTCGCCGCCCATTGGACCTGTGATTGACCGGCTCCGAGCGCGACGGTTACCATTCTTATAAAGGGCGGCCACCATCCCCCATGAGCGCCGTCTCCTACGCTACTGCCCAATTGCTGCGGGTTCTGCCGCGCGCCCGTATCGGGCGGGTGATGGGGCGGTTGGCCGAAACGCGATGGCCAGCGCCCATCGGCCGCGCGGTCGTGGGCTTCTACTCCCGTGTATACGACATCTCCCTCCACGATTGCGCTCAGAAGGACGGCTGGTCGAGCTTCGACGCCTTCTTCACCCGCAAGCTGCGGGACGGGGCCCGCGTCGTCGACGGCGACCCGAACCATGTCCTTAGCCCCGCCGACGGTCGCATCGAATCGATGGGGCGCATCGACGAAGGCGGCACACTGCAGGTCAAGGGCAGGCCTTACTCCGTCGAAGAGCTCATGGGCGATGCTCGGGCGGCACGGCGCTTCCTCGGCGGCGCGGGCTTCGTCGTGTACCTCTCGCCGCGCGACTACCACCGCGTGCACGCGCCGGTATCGGGCACGATCCGGCGCATCCGCTCGATGCCGGGCGATTGCTTTCCGGTCAACGCCGTGGGGATACGGCACGTGCCGAACCTGTTTTGCCGAAACCGCCGCGTGGCCATCGAGATCGACGCCGATGGCGGCCTCGGACGGGTCGCCGTCGTGATGGTCGTTGCGATGATCGTCGGGCGGATCACGACCGTCGGCGTCGACGGACCGGACGTCCCGATCGGCGACCACCTCTTCGACCCGCCCCTCCGAGTCGCGCGCGGGCAGGAGATCGGTATTTTTCATCTCGGCTCGACGGCCGTGGTCCTTGCCGAGCAGCGCGCCGTCGGCATCTGGCTCGCCGGAGAGGGCGCCGTTCGCGTCGGCCAGCCTCTGCTTCGAGCCCCCGACGCGGCCGCGCGGGCGACTTTCGGCCCGCCGTCTCCTGGGGGCGTCGGATGACCGAAGAGCGCCGGGCTGCGCCCCACCCCCACGATGTTGCAGACGGCGTCGCCTCGCCGCTCCCCTCGGTCCGGCCGCCTCCCGACGGCAGCTCGCGGCCCCCCGACGAGACGGGCGAGTCCCCCGCAGCGGCCAACCGAGACTCCTCGGCCGGGATGCGGCGGCGCGGGCGCATGGCGCTGCGGATCCCGGACGACGAGGTGTCTCGCCCGCAGAGCCTCGTCCCCGAGCCGAGCGGGCCGCGGGTGATCCCCGTCGAGCCGTCTCCCACGCCAGCGGAGGCTC
>PLIR01000391.1 GCA_003139415.1 Myxococcales bacterium
GTGATGGTCGTGGTCGGGGGGAGGACCTCAACGGACTGGCCGGCGGAGGTCGGGGGCCCGGACGGCGCGGGCGTGCGGATCGTTGGCGGGGCGGCGCTTGCGATGCGCGGGCGATAAGATCGACTGGGGCTGGGGGCCGTTCGGTTATTGGGGTGTCAGCGCGACGCCTCGGAAGACCTGGCTGGCAGGTGAAGTGACCTTGGCCATGGGCGCAGGGGGGGCGACGCTGGTCGCGTTGTCGACGAAGACGACCATGATGGAGTCCGGGTCGCCCGCGATGTCTCCGCTCGTGGCCATGAGGGTCACGTTGCTTCCCGTCGCGAAGCCGGCAAGCCCGCGATAACCGATTGGCTTACCGGGGAACACCCCTCCGTCCAACGCGAACGTGCCCCCGGTGATGTTCCAGACCTGCTGCCAGCCGCCCGTCGCCTCGTTGTAGCTCCACTTGGACAGCCCGCCGCTGCCGGTGTTGGAGGCGCCCGTGCCGGCGACGCCGTTTGAGTGCTGTCCGTCCGGGTTGATGCCGTCGTCCGCGATGTAAATGGTGTCCGGTCCGGGCGGCGACACGAGATCGAACATCAGGAACCCATAGGGGCTGGGAGGCAAAGGCACCGGACCGCCGTCCACCGCCGCCGCCGCGGGGTTGGTGAAGCCGCCGGGCAGCGACGTGAGCGGGAGCCCCGCGCCGCCGTTGATCCCGCCGGCCGGCCCCATGGTTGGCAGAGGACCCCCGGGCGAGCCAATCGTGAACATGTAAGGAGGCGATTGATCGGCGCCGCTGAAGAGCTGCTGATTGTAGATGCGCAGCCAGCGCGCGTAGACGTCGATGTTCGGGTTGACGCCCGAGTTGGGGAGAGACACGAGCTGCGTCGCCGACGTGCTGCCGAAGGGCACGTACCAGATCCCGCAGCCGTTTCCGTCGTTGTCGTCTTCACACGTGCCGGAGATCCAGAACTCGTTGCCGTCGTAGGACACCGCGCTGCGATAATCCATGGCCCCCTGGTCCTGGAAAGCCTGGGTCGCCACCGTCGAGGTGTCGACGTGCCCGGTGGCGTCGATCCGCGCGACCACGGGCAGCCCCGACTGCGTGCTGCCCGGCGACGTGCCCCAGCCGAGCGTCGACAGGTATTGCCCGTTCGACGACGTCGTGAGGTCGCCTTCCGTGATGTCGCTGCCCATGATCGTGATCGGCTGCTGGCTTCCGGACGCGGCGGTGGGGAGCGGAATCGGGCTGCCGACCGGCACGCCCATGGTGCTGTACTTCTGGATCGAGATCGGCAAGTCGGTCGTGTGCGTATCGATCACGCCTCCGTCGATGCTGTTCAGCGTCAACACGGAGAACAGAGCCGGCACGCAGCTTCCTGCGAGGTTGCAAATCTGGCCGCCGTCGCCGCAGCCCGTGCCGAACGCGCACGTCGCGGGGGCCTGACAGGTTACCGTGACGGTGCCCGTCGTGAAGGCGGTGTCACATCCGCCGCCAGTCGGAAGCGGACCATCGCCGAGCGTGAGCGTGATCGTGTACGTCCCCGTGCCCGTCGTGGGACACGTGAAGATCGTTTGATTCGTGGTGCCCGCGTCGGTGCTATTCGGATCGATCGTTCCGCTCGCCGAGCTGACCGTCCCGCCGTTGGCCGTCCACGAGAACGTGAGCGCCCCGGGGTTGGGCGCGGTCGCGCTGCCGACGAGGACCAGCGACTGGCCCTGCACGATCTCGGCGGGGACGTTCGCCGTCCCCGGGTACGCCGCCGTCGTGCCCACGCCCCCGCTGGTGTTGACGTTGGACCCGCCGTCCACGGTGATGTTCTCCGGACTCGCCACGATGGTGTTCCAGATCGGGCAGTTGCTCTCCACGGCGGTGAGGAGCAGCGAGCCCGCGTCCCGGCCCTGGTTCACCGTGCACTGCATGTTCACGCTGACATCGGTGGTCGTGCCGTCGAGCACCGAGATGTTGCCGACGAGCGCGTCGCCGGGCGCCGGGAATGCGCATGTCACGGAGCCGTCGTCCGAGGTCGCCGACAGTGATAGCGCGTAGCCCGAGCCCGCAGGGACGCTCCCGATGACGAAGCTGAGGTCCGTGGTGGCGGTGACGTTGTACGTCCCCTTGATGGTGTCCGCGGGGTTCGCCAGCGAGTAGGAGACGGTGCTGACGTGCTCTCCACCGGGGATGCTCAATTTCAGGTCGACGGCCCCCTGTGGCCCCGGCGTCCCCTGGGTAGAACCCGCGCCAAGCTCGCCGATCTTGTTGGACGAACAGGCGACGAAGCCCAAGGCCGTGGCAGTACCGATCGCCATCAGCGCGATGAACGTATGCAAGGCCGATCGCATGGACGTGTGAGAGCTCCCCGACATTGGCGCTAGTCCAAGACTCGGGCCAAGGGTGAATGTGGCGTTTTCTTGTCGAAAACGGATACGTCGGGCGCCGGCGAACCTCCGACTTCCGGATCGACCATTCGATTTTCAGTCGGTTGTGCTGCGCGCGTTTCGTCGAGTGACGGTGTGGCGCAGCCCGGGCAAATACTCTGTCACGCGCGAGTTACAGGGCCACGCTGCGAGTGGCTCTCGCCGCGCGATCGTTGATCATTTCGCAGATACATCGGATGGGATCGGCGGGAACTCCGTCGTTGTTTCCACTTTCGAACACGCGTACACCGCAGCGCAACGTGCTCGCGGATGCCGAAAGGCGAGCGGTTCCAGAGAAACCCGGTGGAGGTGTGATCATGAAAATCTTCCAAAAGGCCGTCCTTGTGGGGCTCGCCCTTGGCGTCGCCTCCGCGGCCGGTTGCTCTTCGAGCGCACCGACGTCGCCGTCGGGCACGGCGGGCACCGTGGCAGCCCCCGGCACCGGTCAGACCGGGACCGTCGAGATGAACCTCCAGCTCGGTCCCTCGATCACCATCAGCAGCATTCAATATGTCATCACGAACCCGACGCTGGCCGGATTCGCCACCATCACCGCGTCGGTCGATGTCACCAACAGCCAGGAAATCGGGTTTTCGCTGACGTTGCCGGTTGCCACCGGCTACACGCTGTCTCTCGCGGCGACCGACAGCGCCGGCGACTCGTGCTCCGGCGGTCCGGTGACGTTCCAGGTCATCGCCAACGAGTCGAGCGCCGTGGGCCTCACCCTCCTGTGCACTCGCACGGTCGAAGCGGGCCTCGTGGGTCCGGACGTGGGCGTCGGCACGGTGTCGGTCACGGCCGATGCGTCAATCCAGACCACGACCACCCAATCGCCCTGCGCAGCGGCCAGCTCCATCACGGCACAACCCAACCGCGCGAACGTCGGCTTTTCGGTCGACCTCACGGCCGCGGGTCTCGACCCGAGCTATCAAAGCTCCGATGTGACGCTGACCTGGGCGGCGACCGGCGGCGCGGGCACGCTCACGGGGACCTCCGGAACGACGAACACCTTCCTCTGCCAGTCCGCCGGCAGCGAGACGATCACGGTCACCGCTGCGATCTCCGGCGGCGGCGCGTCTTGCCCCAGCACCGGGACGCTCTCGACGACGGTCAGCTGCGACACGGTCGGCGACGCGACGGTGGAAGCCGGCGCGTCCCCGGTAGACGCGGCGGCGGAGACGAGCGCCCCGCAGGGTGGAAACGACGCAAGCAGCGCGGATACCGGAGCGAGCGTCCCGGACACGGGCACGGGCACGGAGGAGGCGAGCGCTGGCGAAGCAGGCGCTGGCGAGGCGGGCGCTGGCGACGGCGCTGCGGGAAGCTCGGAGGCGGGGACGGAGGCTGGCACCACCGCGGCGCTGGCTCCCTGCACCACGGCAGGCCAGGCGAACTGCGTGACGTGCCAGGGCAACGCCACCGGCACGGGGGCGAACGGTGGCATTTGCACGGCGACGGAAGCGCTCTTCGTGCAGAAAGACATCACCGCCGGGATCGCGACCGCCGCGGGCCCCGACCCGTCGACGGGCTGCTACAGCTGCCTGCTCCACGCCGACTGCCTCGACGACGATGAGTTCGGGGACACGGACCAAGAGTGCGGCGACCCGCTCAGCACGGGCACGTCGGCAGAGTGCCTCACCACGGTCAGCTGCTTGCTCAGCTCCGGGTGCGCCGCGTCGTCCCCGAGCATCTGCTACTGCGGCACCGCGCCCACGACGACGACCTGCTACTCGACGCCGAGCGCGGAGAACGGCGCTTGCGCGACCCAGATCGCCACCGGCAACGGTTTCGCGGTCGACGACGGGGCCGACAATCTGACGAACCTCACGAACACCACGCTCGCATCCGGCATGGCTGTCCAAATTTTCGAGTGCGGCAAGTCGAACCATTGCTCGCAATGCTCGAATTGAGCTGACGTGTGAAGAGACTCCCACAATGCACGGCGCTCGCGCTCGTCCTCGCGGCGAGTGGGGCGCCGGCGTCCGGGTGCGGGTCGAGCAGCCCCCCCGGCTCTTCGGGCGACGCGTCGGCGGACGGCGAGGCAGACAGCGGGGCCCTGTGGGATGGTGCGGCCCCCTCGGAGGCGTCCGCCGACGCTTCTCTCCTCGACGCCGGTTCCGTCGAGGACGCCGATGCGGCCTTGCCGCCGGACGCGCAGGGCGCCGCCACCGGCAAGGTCGTCGTCTCGGCCGACGCGTCGCTCCAAGCGGTCGGCAGCCCCGTCTCTTGCGCCGCGGCGACTTCGTTGCTCGTCGAGCCCACGGAGATCTTCGTCGGCGATGGCGTGTCGCTCACGGCGTCCGGCATCGACGCCGATGGCCAGGACTCCGACGTGACGCTCACATGGACCTCGACGGGAAGCGCCGGTTCGCTCGCCGGAGCCACCGGGACTTCCAATACGTTCGACTGCACCGCCGCCGGTGTGGCCACCGTCACCGTGACGGCGACGATCTCGGGCGGAGGAGCTTCGTGCCCTGTGACAGGGTCCCTCAGCGCGACGGTCCAGTGCGACTCGCCGTGAACGGCGTCGTCACCGGCAGAAGTTCTGCGGGGCAAAGCCGATTTCGTTGTCGTCCAGGTTGAAGATCACGAGCTGGCCGAGCATGGCCGAAGTGCCGAGGATCGTTCCGGGTCCAGGATTCGAGAGAATGCCACTGCAATAGAAGGTTGTCTCGCCGGCCTGCGTGGGCGGGAGATACGATTGGGTCGCCTTGAGCGTGACCGCGACGGTGCCACCGAACACGGAGGGGAAGACGAGCGTCAGGGTCGGGAGCTGCGCGTCGATCTCCTCGGTGGTCCAAGCCGACGAGAGGCACATGGTGGTGCCGAACAGGCCGGCCTGGCTGCCGAATGCGGACACAAAGGCGGAGTTATTGTCGATCTGCGAAGTCAGCGTATCGAAGACCGCGGCCGGGAGCGCGAGCACGCTGGTCCCCGTGTCGACCGCCGTCACCCCGAAGGTGGCGGCGCTGTACCCGAGCGGGGTTCCCCCGAGCTGAAGGTCGTTGAGGGTGACGCTGTAATAAGAGCCTCCCGCGTCGCCGAGGTTCGCCGCAGCATTCATCATCGGGGTGTAGACGGCCGGCCCGGTCAGCGCGGCTGAGACGGGGTCGATCCCGCCGACCATGAGCTGCCCCCCCAGCGAGCAGAACTCGAAGGCGAACAAGTCCGACGCGGCTCCCGCTTGGCTCAGCTCCGTCACGAAGCCATCCGTCCCCGGACGCGCCAGATCCGGCGGGCCGAATCCTGCGATGCCTTGAGGGGCGAAGGGTACGGTTCCGAGGCCGCACCCGGCGTCGTTGAAGAAGCCGGTCTGGGCTCCGATCGCCACGAAGTTCATCGTCACGGCGCCCATCCCCGCGAGCTGCACCGCGTCGGTGTAGATCTCGCCTTGCCACGACCCCTTCAGATACGCGTCCATGGCCTGCTTCTGGTCGTCGGTCGCGGTGGGGCCCGGCGTGTACGTGGGGGTAACGTCGCAGTTGGCGCACGAGCTCGAGGCCACCGCCAGCGTGCCTGACCCCGTATCGATCGTGAGCTGGAAGACCTCCGAGCCCATGGTGAAGTTCGCGGCGTACCCCAGCCCGCCGCACCCGGTGAGCGGGATTGTGGTGACCGGACCCGGCGGCACGTTGAAGGAACCGTCCTCGCCTCCGCCCGAGCCGTCCGGGTCGTCCCCGCCGTCGGACGTCACGCAGAGACCCGGCGAGCAGCCAGCGACCGCGCCCGCGAGCGCCGCCGCAATCGCGCGGGACCAGTGTCTCAAGGTGCACCCCCTATTGCGAGACGACCCAGCACACTCCGGTGACGCAAACCGTCCCCGCGTTGTCGACGCACTCGAGGAGCTCGGCTCCGAGGCCGCCATCGGCCGACGTCGTAGGACCGACCAGGGCCAACGTGACCACAGCGCCCGCGGCAGCGGCAAAATTCGGGGCCGAAGCGACCAGGCCCGAGCTCCCCGGCGACGTGCTGACGTCCAACGTCTTCGGGCTCGAGGCAGGGAAGGACACGAAGGTGTCCGACGTCGGCGCCGCAGCGTCCCCTTGTTCGCCGTCGATCGTTCCGGCTTGCCCGAACTGGACGCCCACGAAAATCGGGGCGAGCGAGTTTCCTGACAGCACTTCGGCCAGCTCGACGGCGGGCTCGTTCGCGGCCGCGTTGATGAAGCGTAGAGCCACTCCGGCGTCCGACGCCTCTCCCGTGTCGAGGAAGGGGATGGTCTGCAGTCCGGGGGCACCGCCCGCGGGGATCGCCTCCCCGACGAGCGCCAGGGTCGTGAACGTCCCCGCCGCGAGTGCGGGCAAGTTCGTGGAGTCGGTGGTGAGCTTCACCGAGCAATCGGTCGCGCCGCCGACCACGAGGCGGGCATCGTACTGATGCGCCGCGAGGAGCAGATAGCTGCTGACCTCGGGGAAGGCGAGGCCGGGACCGCCCGCGTCGCACGAACCTGCGTCGGATGCGGCCGCCTGCGCGGCCAAGAGCGGCCCTTGAAACGCCGTCGTTCCATGCGGGGCGAGGCAGAAGTCGACCGGCGGGGAGTCGGTCGACCAGTTGGCCAGCCGCAGCCCCGCCAACGTCGGCGTGGGACCGACCGGTCCGATCGCGTCGCCGGTGGTGCCGCCGTCTTCAACTGCCCCTTGCCCGTCCGGGTTCGCGGTCGCGTCGGCCCCTTCTGCCTTGGCGCCGCCTTCGACGCCCCCCTCGGTGCTCAATGCGGCACTCGCATCGGCGGTGCAGGTCCCCCCGCCGCTGCATCCACTCGTCGCCAGCAGGGCGATCAGGCCGGCGGCAGGCATCGAAAAAGACAGGGGGCGCATGCCGCTTTCCAGGCGGGCGCGTACAAACGCCCCGGCCGGCGATGTACCACGGGGTCCCGCGAAGTCCGTGCGACGTGTTGGTTACACCTGCCTGTCCGAACGCAGACGCGTTTTACCGGTCGCTCACGTCACTCGCGTCTTTCGCGCAGCGCAGGCCGAGCATGGGGATGCGGAAGCGCCCGGGGTGGTGGACCCGGTTGGTCGCCCGCAGCCCGTGCGCGTCGTAGTTGTACGATCCGCCCCGGATCGAGCGCTCGCATTCGACCGGGATGGGATTCGATCCCGTGAAGCCTTGCTTGCCAAGGCGCCGTAGTTCGTTCTGGGCCGCCAGGATCTCGTCGCACGACCCGGGCCGTCCTTCGGCGGCGGAAGGCCGACGGTACGCATAGGGATCGTACTGGTCCTCCATCCACTCCCAGACATTGCCCGCGAGATCGTCGTGTCCGTAGGGCCCGCGCCCCGCGGGGTGCGCTCCAACGTCGTCGGTCCGTCCGCTCGCGAACACAGTCCGTTCATGCGTGGGCGCGTCATTGCCCCAAGGGAACCGCCGATCGTCGGTGCCCCGCACCGCCTTCTCGAACTCCGGCTCCCGGGGCAACCGCTTGCCCCGCCACGCGCAGTACGCCTTCGCGTCGTCCCATGACACGCCCACGATGGGCTGGCGAGGCCGCGCATACTCGCGGTCCTCCCCCGCGCTCATCTCCGTAGGGATGTGCGCATCGCTCTTCTCGCACACGCCGGCAGCGACGCACTCGGCGTACGCGAGGTTGGTCACTTCCGTCGTATCGAGGAGAAATCTAGCGAGCGTCACGGTATGCGCGGGGTGCTCGTCCTCCTC